>NZ_CAXBIB010000002.1:0-309200 GCF_963975745.1 uncultured Parvibaculum sp.
CTACAATCCAAATGCCACTCTCTTTTGCAGAGGAATCCCCAAGGGGAGGGTGGGACGTTGAAGACAGAGACGATGCTGCCACCCTGCCCTCCTACTCGATATCCTCCACCTCCGCCGTCGTGCCCTTGACGCGGGCGGCGAGGGCGGCGGCCATGAAGGGGTCGAGGTCGCCGCCGAGGACGCGGTCGGGGTCGGAGGTTTCGACGCCGGTGCGCAGGTCCTTCACCATCTGATAGGGCTGCAGCACATAGGAACGGATCTGGTGGCCCCAGCCGATATCGGTCTTGCCGGCGGCCTCGGCCGCGGCGGCGTCTTCGCGCTTCTGCAATTCGGCTTCGTAAAGCCTTGCGCGCAGCATGTCCCAGGCGGTGGCGCGGTTCTTGTGCTGCGAGCGTTCGTTCTGGCAGGCGACCACAATGCCGGTCGGAATGTGGGTGATGCGCACGGCGCTGTCGGTGGTGTTGATGTGCTGGCCGCCGGCGCCGGACGAGCGATAGGTGTCGATGCGGCAGTCGCTCTCGTTGACCTCGATGTCGATCCTGTCGTCGACGACCGGATAGACCCAGACCGACGAGAAGCTGGTGTGGCGGCGGGCGGCGCTGTCATAGGGCGAGATGCGGACCAGGCGGTGGACGCCCGATTCCGTCTTCAGCCAGCCGAAGGCGTTGTGGCCCTTGACGACGATGGTCGCCGACTTGATGCCGGCCTCTTCGCCCTCGTGGCGCTCGATCAGCTCGACCTTGTAGCCGCGGCGCTCGGCCCAGCGGGTGTACATGCGCAAGAGCATCTGCGCCCAGTCCTGGCTTTCGGTGCCGCCGGCGCCGGCATGGACCTCGAGATAGGTGTCGTTGGCATCGGCCTCGCCCGACAGCAGGGTTTCGAGCTCGGCTTCGTCGGTTTCGCCTTTCAGCGCCTTCAGCGCCTGCTCGGCTTCCGCGACGATGCCGGCATCGCCTTCGGCCTCGCCCATCTCGATCAGTTCGAGATTGTCGGCAAGGCCCGCCTCGAAGCGGCGCAGGCGAGCGATCGATTCCTCCAGCCGGGTGCGTTCGCGCATCAGGGCCTGCGCGTTTTCGGGGTCGTTCCAGAGATCGGGGTCTTCGGCTTTCGCCGTCAGTTCGTCATAGCGCCTGAGGGCTGCATCCCAGTCAAAGATGCCTCCTCAGCAGTGCGAGCGACTGCTTGATTTCATCGGCGAGGTTCTGGGTTTCGGCGCGCATGAGATTTTTTCCGGTGCCTCGATTGGAGGCGGAAAATAGGGGGGATGGCGGCGGGTGTAAAGGGTTCGGCGCCGGGGGGTGCATCGGAGGCCGGTTTTTGCACGCGGAGACGCGGAGGCGCGGAGAAAGGAAGGAAGGAAGAATGGACCACGCGAAGGCGCGAAAACGCGAAGAGGAATTGATTGCGCCTTCGGCGCGAAGAATTAGCCGGCGCGAAGCGCCAGAAATCTCCCCTTCTCCGCGCCTCCGCGTCTCCGCGTGAAAAATCCTTTTTCTTCGCGGCGCCGCGCCGAAGCGGCCGGCGACTTCAGTAGAGGCCGCCGGTGCCGGCGCCGATGTCGCGGCTCTGGCCGGTGGCGGTGCGGGGCGGCGGCCGGGGGCGGTCTTCTTCCTCGACGACGCCGGTTTCGCGGGGTTCGCCGCCGGAGGCGGCGTCCTCATCGTCGAGCGCGATGGCTTCGTCGGCCGGCATGCCCGCGAAGGGCGCGGAGGGGGTGTCGGGCAGCGCGAAGGGATCGACCGCGCGGGCGGGCGCCGCGTGTTGCGGGTCGTAGCCGGGTCCGCCCGTGCCGGGCGTGCGATCGGTATTGATGTCGCCCGACATGTCGCCGCGCAGGAAATCGCCCGAGATGTCCCCGCTCCTGTCGAGCGGCCCGGTGTCGCCCGGGATGCCGCCGGCAATGCCCAGTGCCGGGGCGACCGAGGTCAGTTGCGGTTCGGTGCCGGCCTTGAAGGCTTCGAGGATGGTGCCCGGACCGTCGCCCGAAGCCAGCGCGCCGGTCTTGCGGTCGATCTTGACCAGCGTAATGCCCGACGGCACGCGGAAGGGAATGGCCGGCTTGCCGCCGACCGCCTTCATCATGAAGTCGCGGAAGATCGGCGCCGCGGTGCGGCCGCCGGTTTCGGCGCGGCCCAAGGGCGCCGGTTCGTCGAAGCCGACAAAAACGCCGACCACCAGATTGGGCGAATAGCCCATGAACCAGGTGTCGCGCGCTTCGTTGGAGGTGCCGGTCTTGCCGGCCAGCGGCACGCCGACCGCCTTGACCGCCGTACCGGTGCCGCGCTGGACCGCGCCTTCGAGCATCGAGGTGATCTGATAGGCGGTGCGGCGGTCCTCGACGCGTTCGCGGCTGTCGGGCAGTTCGGGCGGCTCGGGCGCATCGGCGAAGTCGAGTGTGCAGGCCTGGCAGGCGCGGGCGTCATGCTTGTAGATGGTGCGGCCGTAGCGGTCCTGGACGCGGTCGATCAGGGTCGGTTCGACCTTGAGGCCGCCATTGGCCAGGATCGCATAGGCGCCGGCCAGCCGCATCAGCGTGGTTTCGCCCGCGCCCAGCGACATTGCGAGCACCGGCAGCATGTCGTCGGAAATGCCGTAGCGGCGCGCATAATCCGAGACGGTTTCAGGGCCGGCATATTGCGCGAGGCGGATCGTCATCAGGTTGCGCGAATTCTCGAGGCCGAAGCGCATGGTCGAGGGGCCGTGGAACTTGCGCTCGTAGTTTTCAGGCTTCCACAGGCCGAGGCCCGGGCCCTGGTCGATCACGAAAGGTGCATCGAGGACCAGGCTTGCCGGCGTGAAGCCGCGATCGAGCGCGGCGGCATAGACGAAG
The DNA here is from genome assembly GCF_963975745.1 of uncultured Parvibaculum sp. Taxonomy (NCBI): domain Bacteria; kingdom Pseudomonadati; phylum Pseudomonadota; class Alphaproteobacteria; order Hyphomicrobiales; family Parvibaculaceae; genus Parvibaculum; species uncultured Parvibaculum sp. The sequence goes on from NZ_CAXBIB010000002.1 coordinate 2,831, forward strand.
GGCTTGAAGGAGGAGCCGGGCTGGCGCAGCGCCTGCACCGCGCGGTTGAATTCCGAGAGGCCGAAGCTGAAGCCGCCCTGCATCGCCAGCACACGGCCGGTATGCGGGTCCATCGCGATGATGGCGCCATTGACGGCCGGGACCTGCTGCAGCGTGTAGCGGCCGGCCTCTTCATGCGGCGCGACATGGACCACATCGCCGACCTTCAGCACATCGGCCGGCTTCGTCACTTCCGGGCCGAGATGGATGCGGTTGACGTTGGGCCGGGCCCATTTCATGTCCTCGAGCAGGATCGCGCCCTTGACGATTTCCTTTGCGAAGCCGCCGCCCGCCTTGCGTGCCGGGCGCAGGCCGACGGTCGCGCGGTCGGCAGCGACGTCGAGCACGACGGCCAGCGTCCAGGGCGCGAGATCGGACGGCAGCTCCATGGCGGCCAGCGCCTCCTGCCAGTTCTCGCCCGCTTCGAGCCGGGCCGCCGGACCGCGCCAGCCATAGCGGCGGTCATAGGCAACGAGGCCGTTCTTCAGCGCCTCGGAGGCGACTTCCTGAAGCCGCGTGTCGATGGTGGTGCGGACCGAGAGGCCGCCTTCATAGAGTTTCTGTTCGCCGAACTGCGTCAGCAATTCACGGCGCGCCTGTTCGAGAAAATATTCGGCATCGCGCATCTGCAAACCGCGCGGGCGCAGCGTCACGTCGAGTCCGGTGGCGCGCGCCTCGGCCGCTTCATAGGCAGTGATGAAGCGCTCCTCGGCCATGCGCGAAATGACCCAGTTGCGGCGCGCAAGCGCGCGGTCGCGGAAACGGAAGGGATGATAATTGCCGGGCGCCTTGGGCAGCGCCGCCAGATAGGCGACTTCGGCGACGGTCAGTTCGTCGAGCGGCTTGTCGAAATAGTTCAGCGCCGCGGCGGCGACGCCGTAGCTGCCGGAACCGAGATAGATCTCGTTGAGATAGAGTTCGAGAATCTGGTCCTTCGAAAAGGCGCGCTCGAGACGCAGCGCCAGCAGCGCCTCGCGCAGCTTGCGGTCGAAGGTCACTTCGCTGGAGAGCAGGAAGTTCTTGGCGACCTGCTGGGTGATGGTCGAGGCGCCGACCAGGCGGCGGTCGCGCAGCACGTTGAAGACGTTGTCGATGGTGGCACGGAGAATGCCGGTCGCGTCGACGCCGCCATGGCTGTAGAAATTCTTGTCCTCGGCGGCCAGGAAAGCCTGGACCAGACGCGGCGGGATCGCCGCGATCGGGACATAGAGGCGGCGCTCGCGGGCGAACTCGCCGATGATCTGGCCGTCGCCGGCATGGACGCGGGTGGTGACCGGCGGTTCGTAATTGGCCAGCCGCGTGTAATCCGGCAGATCCTGGTTGAGACGCCAGGCATAGTAGCCGCCGGCCAGCACGACGCCGGTCACGAGCACCAGCAGGACGGCGGCAATGATCGACAGAACTCTCAGCATCGGGCGGTCTGCCCTCCGTCGGACAATGGGTTCACAGTATCGCCGTCAGCTAGAGCCGAAATATGGCCACTCCAAGGCGCGTCATCTCGTCGTCTAAAGCGGCCCCTCGGCAAGACGATCGCCGAAATAGCGGTCGATGGCGCGGGTGAAGGATCCGGCGACGCCGGTGCGCCATGCGGCCGACACCAGCTGTTTCTCGTCGGAAGCATTGGTCAGGAAGCCCAGTTCGATCAGCACCGAGGGAACGTCGGGCGCCTTCAGCACGACGAAGCCGGCGAAACGGTGCGGCCGCTGCAGCATGGCGGTCTTCTGGCCGGCATAGTCGACGATCGAGCGGGCGAAGCGGGCCGAATAGTTCTTGGTTTCGCGCTGGGCGAGATCGATCAGGATGCCGGTCACTTCGGGGCTCTCGCCCTGGAGGTCGAGACCACCGATCAGGTCGGCGCGGTTTTCCTGGCGCGCCAGCGCGGCCGCTTCCTGGTCGGAGGCGGTTTCGGAGAGCGTGTAGACCGAGAGGCCGCGCACATCGGGCTTCTGGATCGCATCGGCATGGATCGAGAGAAAGAGATCGGCCTTGTGATTGCGCGCAATGGCGACGCGTTCGCGCAGCGGAATGAAGATGTCGGTCTCGCGCGTCAGATGGACTTCGTAGCGGCCGGTCGCGCGCAGCTGCGTGGCGAGTTCGCGGGCAAAGGCCAGCACGATGTTCTTTTCGTAGACGCCGCTCCTGCCCGTGGCGCCCGGATCGACGCCGCCGTGACCGGGATCGATGACGACGATGCGGCGGCGTTCGAGGCGTTCGGCCGGCGGGCTCATCGGCACGGCGGCCACGGCCTCGATCTTCTGCGTGGCCTCGGCAGCCGCCGTCCGGTCGGCGGCCGGCGCGCCGGCCGTCTGCGCGAAGGTGGCGCTGTCGGTGGGCGCCAGGTCGAGGACGATGCGGCGGCCGAAGCCGGCCTGCGGGTCGAGGACGAAATTGCGCGCCACCGCGACCGGTTCGCTGGTGTCGATGACGACGCGGAAGGTATCGGCCTGGAAGCGGCCATAGCGGAAGCCGGAGACGAAGCCCCGGGCTTCGGGCTTGGCCTCGTCGAGGCGGAAGGGCACGCCGGTCAGGTCGATGACGACGCGGTAGGGATCGGCCAGCGTGAAGACGCGGTAGTCGACGGCGGCGGCATCGCCCGCCAGCTCCATCACGAAGCGGGTCTGGGGACCGTGATCGCCGAAGCGGATGCCGGTGACGGCCGACATGCCCGGCGGCAGCGGCGCGGCGCGCGGAATGCTGGAGGCTGGCGGCGCATCGCTCAGCGCGCCGGTGGTCAGGAGGTCATTTTCGAGATCGCGGGCCAGCAATTCGGCCAGTTCGTCGACGGTCAGGCCCTCGGCGACGAAATCCTCGGCCAGCGCACGCATCGGCATCGTCAGGGCCAGCACCAGGAACAACGCCAGCAGACCGAGAACCTGCCCCGGCCGTTCCAGACGCGCCCAAATCTGCCGATTCCGTCCCATTCACACCCGCCGCAGCGCCACCGTGGGACCCTCTTTCCGTGCCGTCCGTCACGGTTACCCGAACGCCACCGCCGGCCAGGCCGATCCGCCCCGACTGCCGGGCCAGGCCCGCGCAGCCATTTGCGGATCGCGTCCCGCTCAACAACTCACCCCATATAACGGCCAGATTACTTCAAAAATGGTTAGCGCGCCAAAATTTACGAAGTTTCAATGGGTAGAATGGTTAATAACCGGGCGTCCGGGACCAATAAAGGCCATCGACGCCGTGCTTGCCAAATCAGCGCGGCAACGGGTACAAACGGACCGCACCCGGCGAGCCTCGGGCTTTCAAGGGTGCCGACACAGGATTTCGGGCAAACCGTCGCGCCGCCCCCCAACCGGTCTTCCGGGCGGGATGTCAGCGTCGACCGCGTCGGGCCCGGCGTTTTCCCAAGGCAAGCGTCCCGGACAACGCCAAACCAACGCAGCAGCGCGGGCCCGGCCCGCAACGCCCGCGTCCCGGCCCCTGGCCGGGTCCCGCCGGGCGGAGACAAGAACACGCCGGCACCCGGCGGCTCATTGGGTGCACCAAGGGTAGAGATGCACGACGCAGTTCCGCGACTTCACGACCGGCCGACCGGACAGGGCTCTTTCGAGAGCCGGGTCCGCCCGGTTGCGAGACCGGCTGCGCGGCGCGCCCTCGCCCCTCCTTTTCATCCTTTCCCGTCCGGACCCGACGCGGCGCGCCTTGATGGCGCCGGCGCGGCGATCCGGGCTCATGCAACAAAAGGCGCATGCCAGCGCCCGTCCGGCCCGTCGCATTTGTGGCCGGACCGGCGCGGCAGACAGCGCTCCGGAGATATGCCCAATGGCAAAGACCATGCTGATCGACGCGGCCCACCTCGAGGAAACTCGGGTTGTGGTCGTGAGCGGCAATCGCGTTGAAGAGTTCGACTTCGAGTCGGAAAACAGGAAACAGCTTCGAGGAAACATCTATCTTGCCAAGGTAACGCGCGTCGAACCGTCGCTTCAGGCGGCGTTCGTCGAATATGGCGGCAACCGGCACGGCTTCCTCGCCTTCAGCGAAATTCACCCCGACTACTACCAGATCCCGGTCGCCGACCGCGAAGCGCTGCTGCGCCAACAGGCCGCGGAAGCGCGCCGCGAACGCGACGAGGAAGATGCCGACGACGCGCCGGCGGCGCGCGCGACCGCCGACGCACCGACTGGCGCCAGCGATGCGGATGACGAGAATGACGAGGACGCCGACGCGCCGGAGAACGGCAACGCTGGCGAGGCGAATGGCGACGAGAATGGCGACGAGGCCGAGGCGGAGGATGACGGCAAGCGCGCCGCCGCCGTCGAGCGCGGCGAAACCGAAACCGTGCTCTCCGACGAGACGATCGAGTCGGTCGGCGCCGAAGATGCGATGGAAGAGGCGGCGCCGCGCAAGCAGCGCGTCAATTACCGTTCGTACAAGATCCAGGAAGTCGTCAAGCGCCGGCAGATCCTGCTGGTGCAGGTCGTCAAGGAAGAGCGCGGCAACAAGGGGGCGGCGCTGACCACCTATCTGTCGCTTGCCGGCCGCTATTGCGTGCTGATGCCCAACACGGCACGCGGCGGCGGCATTTCGCGCAAGATCACAGTCGCGGCCGACCGCAAGAAACTGAAAGCCATCGCCGAGACGCTGGACGTGCCGGAAGGCATGGGGCTGATCGTGCGTACGGCCGGCGCCAAGCGCACCAAGGCCGAGATCAAGCGCGACTACGAATATCTGCTCCGGATGTGGGAGAGCGTGCGCGAACTGACGCTGAAGTCGATCGCGCCGGCGCTGGTCTATGAAGAAGGCAGCCTGATCAAGCGTTCGATCCGCGATCTCTACGACAAGGATATCGACGCCATCCATATCGAAGGCGACGAAGGCTACCGCGAAGCCAAGAGCTTCATGCGGATGCTGATGCCGAGCCATGCCAAGAATGTGCAGCCCTACAAGGAAAAGCAGCCGCTCTTCCAGAAATACGGCGTCGAGCAGCAACTCGACTCGATGCTCAACCCGACCGTCACGCTGAAATCGGGCGGCTATATCGTCATCAATCCGACCGAAGCGCTGGTTTCGATCGACGTCAATTCGGGGCGCTCCACCAAGGAACGCAATATCGAACAGACGGCGCTCAAGACCAATCTCGAAGCGGCCGAGGAAATCACGCGGCAGATGCGGCTGCGCGACCTTGCGGGCCTGATCGTGATCGATTTCATCGACATGGACGAGAACCGCAACAACCGCGCCGTCGAGCGCAAGCTCAAGGACTGCCTGAAGACCGATCGCGCCCGCATCCAGGTCGGCCGGATCAGCCATTTCGGGCTGCTCGAAATGTCGCGCCAGCGGATGCGCTCGGGCGTGCTCGAAGGCTCGACCGTCACCTGTCCGCATTGCGCCGGCACCGGGCTTGTGCGCTCGGTCGAGTCGATGGCGCTGCATGTGCTGCGCGGTGTCGAGGCCGAGGCCGTCAAGGGCCGGGCGGCCGCCTTCACCGTCAAGGTGCCGCCGGTCGTGGCGATCTACATGCTCAATCAGAAGCGCGGCAATGTGCTCGATATCGAGGACCGCTACGGCGTGTCGGTCTATATCGAGGCCGATGCGACGCTGACCGGTTCGGATCACAAGATCGAGCAGGCCGAAGCGCGCGCGCTGACGCGGACGCGGCCGGCACTGGGTGCGATCAGCATCGAAAGCGGCTATGCGGCCGAGGATGACGACATCGTCGACGCGGTCGAGGAAGACGAGGCCGAGGACGAAGCCGAGGAAACGACCGAAGCGGCCGCGCCCCGGCGCAGCGCCGAGGAAGGCGATGGCGAGGGCCCGCGCAAGCGCAAGCGGCGCCGGCGCCGGCGCAAGCCCGGCGAGGAACGCGAAGCCGGCAGCACGGCCGCGCCGTCGGACGATGGCGAGACCGGCGAGAGCGATGCGAATGATGCGGAAGCGGACGAAGCTGGCGACAGCAGCGAACGCGCCGCCGCGCCACAGGACGAACTCGACGAGAACGGACAGCGCAAAAGGCGCCGGCGCGGACGACGCGGCGGACGGCGCAATCGCCGCCGGACCGAAGAAGACGGCCAGGAAACCCGGGCGGTTGCCGGCGAAAATTCGGCCGAGGGCGACGACACCGCGGGCGCGGATGACGGCGGCAGCGAGGCCGAGGCGGAAGCGCCGGTGCTGCTTTCCTATTCGCGCAGCGACAGCATGAGTGACGAAGAAGAAGCCGAAACGCCGGCCGAGGAAGAAGCCCAGGCAACGGTAATCGACCCGTCGGACGCACCGCGGACCGACCGCGAGGTCGAAGCGCCGATCGAAACCGAAAGCGATCCGCTGCTGGCCGAGGCGCCGGCCCTGCGTTCGGCCGAGCCGGACCAGCCCGCCGAACCGACACGACGCGGCTGGTGGCAACGCCGCTGAGACGACCGACCCTATCCATCCGACAAAAGGGCCCGGGGCATGAACCCCGGGCCCTTTTCCGTTCAGGCGCCGAAGCCGGGTTCAAAAGCCCAGCGCGGTGACGCCCATGCCATCACCGCGCGGCCCGGTGGCCAGCACACAGGCGCCGGTCGGCTGGCCGTCGGGACAGGCGATCGCATGCGCCGGCGAACGCGCATCGGCCGGCGATGCCGCCAGCGCCGACGTCACCGCCTCCGGGCCCGCAAGCGCCGCCCGCGCGGCATGCTGGATTGCCGCCGCACCCTTCGGTGCGCCGGCACCGGCGCCGCTGAAGAAGACGCGCGAACCATTGGCGCTGGTGACGATGACCGGCATCAGATAGGCCGAGGCGATGCCCGAGGCCGCCTGTTGCGGATTGGCGGAGAAGACGATGCCGGTGCCTTCCGCGACATGGCCGGCACCGAAAGCGCCATTCATCGTGACCGCACAGGCTACCGCGCCGCCGCGGCCGTCGATCGCCGCGAAGGCTGTCGAGCCATAATCGCGGCCGGGCGCGTCGGTCGCGCCCAGCGAGGCGGCGGTACGGCGTGCCAGTTCGGCCAGCTCGGACGCGCCTGCCTTTTCGATGTTGCGCCAGAGCGCGCCCGCGTAGAGGCCGGCGCCCAGCGCTTCGGCCGGCACGGCGACATTGGCGGCCGTCATCGGCAGACGCTGCGCCGGCGCGACCTCGGGCCGGTAGTCGCGCAGATCGGCAAGGCTCAACGCGCCCCCAACCCGCGCCGCCTCGTCGACCAGCCGGCGCGCCGTGGTGCCGGCATAGAAGCCATTGACGCCCTGATTGCGGATGGCGGCCAGCGTCGTCGCCAGATCGCCGCGGGTGACACGGTCGAGTTCGCGGGGCAGCGCGCCGCCTTCGCCGGAAAAATGCGCCTGCAAGGCGGGGGCCGCCGCGATCAGCGCGGCAGCATCGGCAAACTGGCCAGCGGCGGCACGCGAGACGGGGAAACCGGTTGCCGCCATGCGTTCGGCCGGACCGACAACCGACGCCCAGGGACGGTTACCGTAGCGCGACTGCAAGAGCGCAAAACCACGTACATTGCCGGGCACAGCAACCGCGCCACCATTCTGCGGGCTGCGCGCCAGGAAGGCGATGCTTTCGACCGTGCGCTCATCGGCATTGCGGGCCAGACAGATACCGCCGCCGCCGAGACCTGCTGCCGCCGGCCAGGTGACCGACAGAGCGAAGTAAAGCGCAGTTGCCGCGTCGGCCGCATTGCCGCCCTGTTCGAGGACCTGTCGTGCGACCAGCGCAGCGGCCGGTTCGTCGGCGATTGCCGCGCCGAAAGCCGGGTTGCCGCCGGCGTCCTTGTCGGTCAGGCGCGCCAGACGCTGGGTGCGGGTTTCGACGCCGTGACTGACCGATGTGGCGGCGATCGGCTCGGGTTCGCCCAGTTCGACGCAGGCCGAGAGCGAAACCGCCATGGCGATACCGGCCAGCCCCGTCGCCTGCCGCAAGACGGCGACCGGAATTCCACACTTCTGCCCCATTCGCGCTGTTTCCTCTGTTTGCCGAAGCCGACGGAATCCGCCATTTTCGCCGTTGAATTCGTGATCATTCGTGACCGGCGGGGCCCGATTGACGGCTTGCGCACCCCTCCCTACCGTTTAGTCTCGTCGGGGCGGTATCGTCAACGCGCCCGGATGCGGGCACAACAAGGCGGCGGGCCGAATCCGCCGGAAATGCCAGTGACGCGTGTGAAAGTTCGCCCGATGCGATTCATCAGCCAGATTGCCGGCCGGTACGCCTTGCAGCGCTTGACAGGCGCGCTGGCGCTTTGCGCCGCACTGATCCTCGCCAGCGCCAGCACGGCTGCCGCACAGAGCATTTCGATCGTCAGCGACGCCGAAACCGAGAGCATGCTGCGCGACTATGCCGATCCGATCCTGCGGGTCGCCGGCCTCGAACCTTCCGCGGTCAAGATTCATCTCGTCAACGACCGCCGCCTCAATGCCTTCGTCGCCGAAGGCCAGCAGATGTTCTACAATACCGGCCTCATCACCATCGTCGACTCGCCGCTGGAGCTGATCGGTGTGATGGCGCATGAAATCGGTCATATGGCGGGCGGGCATCTGGTGCAGCGGCGCGAACATATCGGCCAGTTGCAGGCGCCGATGATCGCCTCGATGATTCTCGGCGTCGGCGCCATTGCGGCCGGACAACCCGATGCCGGCATGGCACTGATCCTGGGCGGGCAGCATCTCGCCGAACGCGGCTTCTTCGCCTATACGCGCAGCCAGGAATCGAGCGCCGACCAGGCTGGCGCCAGCTATCTGCAGCGCGCGGGCATTTCCGGCAAGGGCATGCTCGACCTGTTCGCCTCGATGCGCGACCAGGAAATGCTGTCGGCCGAGCGGCAGGACCCGTTCGCTCGTTCGCATCCGATGTCGGCGGCGCGCTTCAGCGCGCTCGAGACGCGCGTCAAGGCCTCGCCCTATTTCGAACGCGAATTGCCGGCATCGGAGATCCACCGCTTCAAGATGGTGCAGGCCAAGCTGCACGGGTTTCTCGACGAGCCGAACACCACCTTCAACCGCTATCCGTCCAGCGACAACAGCGATTATGCGCGCTATGCGCGCGCGGTCGCCTATCACCGCACCGGTGCGCTCTCGGAGGCGTTGACCGAAATCGATCCGCTGCTCGCCAGCGATCCGAAGAACCCCTATATCCACGAGGTCAAGGGGCAGATCCTGTTCGAAAGCGGACGGATCGAGGAGGCGGTGACTTCCTACCGGCAATCCGTCGAACTGAAGCCCGAAGACTCGCAGCTTCACCTCGGTCTCGGCCGCGCCCTGCTCGGCCGCGACGGCGAGGAAAACGCGCGCGCCGCGATCCCGCATCTGCTGACCGGCACGCGCGGCGCGGCGCAGCCCTTCGGCTTCTACCAGCTTTCGATCGCCTATGGCCGCCTCGACGATATCGGCATGGCCGAGCTTGCGACGGCGCAGTATTACAATGCGCTGGGCCGCATCAAGCAGTCCAAGATGCATGCGGCGCGGGCACTGAAGAATCTGCGTCAGGGTTCGCCCGAATGGCTGCAGGCGCAGGATCTCGCCATCCAGGCCGATCCGGCCGAACGCGGCTGAGGCGCCGAACAACTGTTTTTCGTCAACCTTCCCAAGAAAGCTTCCGATGCCGCGTTTCCGTTCCCTGCCCTGCCTGTCGCTTGCCGCGTTGCTGATGGCGCTTCCCGTCATCTTCACAGCCCCCGCCATGGCAGAGGACGCCGCCACCTTCAATGCTGCCGAACGAAAGGCCATCGAGACGGTCGTGCGCGACTATCTGATCCGGAATCCCGAGATCGTGCTCGAAGCGCTGCATGAACTGGAGGAACGGCACCAGGCCGCGGCGCTGGCCGAGACACGTTCGGCCATCGAGGCGCAGCGCGCGGCGATCTATGACGATCCGGACGACTACACCTATGGCAATCCGAAGGGCGATGTGACCATCGTCGAGTTCTTCGACTACACCTGCGGCCACTGCAAGCGCAGTTTCCAGCCGCTGATGGATTTCGTCGATGCCGATGGCAATATCCGCCTGATCCTGAAAGAGTTCCCCATTCTCGGGCCGCGCGCGCTCGATGCCGCCAAGGCTGCGCTGGCGGCGCGCAAACAGGGCCGCTACATCGAAATGCACCGCGCATTGTTCGAGCATGAGGGACAGCTCAGCGAGAAAGCGCTGATGGAAATCGCGGCCAAGGCCGGACTCGACGGGCCGCGCCTCAAGAAGGACATGGAAGACCCGAAGCTGATGGACGTCTTTGCGCGGCAATATGCGCTGGCCGAGGCGATCGGTATCGAAGGTACGCCCGCCTTCATCATCGGCGGCGAGATGCTGCCCGGCGCGGTCGACAAGGAACGGCTGGCGCGAGTGGTGGCGGAAGCACGCGCGGGGCGCTGACCGCAGGCCAGGCGTCGAGATTTGTGTTGCGCTGCAGCATAAACCGGTCTAACAAGGCGCAACTCGACTGGACCCGGTGAAATGCCGGGTGGCTCTGCCGGCCGCCAATCCGCCGGATATTCCCAACCAATGACCGATTTCACGGACGCGGATCGTTCCGATCCCGTGCGCATTCGTGTCTTTCCGGATTTCCATGATCTCAGTAAGTGCGTACCGCCAGCAATGGTTCGGCAATATTCGTGGCGACGTTCTCGCCGGCCTCGTTGTCGCCCTTGCCCTCATTCCCGAAGCCATCGCCTTTTCGATCATCGCGGGCGTCGACCCCAAGGTCGGGCTCTATGCCTCGTTCTCGATCGCCGTCATCGTCGCCATCACCGGCGGGCGGCCCGGAATGATCTCCGCCGCGACGGCGGCGACTGCCGTGCTGATGGTGACGCTGGTAAAGGATCACGGGCTTGAATATCTGCTCGCCGCCACCGTGCTGGCCGGGCTGATGCAGATCGTCGCCGGCCTGCTGAAACTCGGCTATGTGATGCGCTTCGTGTCGCGCTCGGTGATGACGGGCTTTGTGAACGCGCTGGCAATCCTGATCTTCATCGCGCAGATCCCCGAGCTGATCGGCGTGCCGTGGCTGACTTATGCGATGCTCGCTGGCGGGCTCGGCATCATCTATCTCTTTCCGCTGCTGACCAAATCCGTCCCCTCGCCGCTGATCTGCATCGTCGCGCTGACCGGCATTGCGATCTATTTCGGACTCGACATCCGCACCGTCGGCCATATGGGCGAACTGCCCTCCACCCTGCCCGTCTTCCTGATCCCGCAGATTCCGCTCAATCTCGAAACGCTGATGATCATCCTGCCCTATTCGGCGGCGGTGGCGGCGGTGGGCCTGCTGGAATCGCTGATGACCGCCACCATCGTCGACGATCTGACCGACACGCCGAGCGACAAGAACCAGGAATGCATCGGCCAGGGCATCGCCAACACGGCGACCGGCTTCATCGGCGGCATGGCCGGCTGCGCGATGATCGGCCAGTCGATCATCAATGTGAAGTCGGGCGGCCGCGGGCGGCTGTCGAGCTTCTGCGCCGGCATCTTCCTGCTGTTCATGATCGTGGTGCTGGGCGACTGGGTGAAGCAGATTCCGATGGCGGCGCTTGTTGCCATCATGATCATGGTCTCGATCGGCACCTTCAGCTGGTCGTCGATCAAGAACCTGCGCGAGCATCCGCGCAGCTCCTCCGTGGTGATGCTGGCGACCGTCGCCACCGTCGTCGTCACCCATAATCTCGCCATCGGCGTCCTGGTGGGCGTGCTGCTTTCCGGTATCTTCTTCGCCTGGAAGATCGCCCAGATATTCCGCGTGACCTCCGTCGCTTCGGAGGACGGGCGCGAAAGGACCTATGTTGTCGAAGGACAGATATTCTTCGCCTCGGCCGATAATTTCCTTGCCTCGTTCGACTTCAAGGAAGCGCTGGAGCGAGTCGTCATCGATGTCAGCCGCGCGCATATCTGGGACATTTCGAGTGTTGCGGCGCTCGACATGGCGGTTCTGAAATTTCGCCGCGATGGCGCGACGGTCGAGATCGTCGGGCTGAACGATGCCAGCGAAACGATCGTCGACCGGCTAGCGATCCATGACAGGCCCGGCGCGCTTGAAAAGCTGATGGGACATTGAGGGAGAGCGGCATGACACAGAAGATTATCGCGCTGGTCGACGGATCGACCTATTCGCATAGCGTCTGCGCGCATGCTGCATGGATCGCGGCGCGAACGGGCGCGGCCATCGAGGTGCTGCATGTGCTCGGACGGCGCGAGAGCGCGGAGGCCTCCGACCTCAGCGGCAGCATCGCCCTCGGCGCCCGCAGCGCCCTGCTGGCGGAACTGACCGCGCTCGACGAACAACGCGCCAAGCTGCAGCAGCTACGCGGGCGCGCCATTCTGGACGACGCAAAAGCGGTGATCGCCGCAGCAGGTGTCGACAATGTGACGACGCGGCTCAGGATCGGCGATATCGTTGAAACGGTCGCAGAGAGCGAGGCGACCGCCGACATGCTGGTGATCGGCAAGCGCGGCGAAGCGGCGGATTTCGCCAGGCTGCATCTCGGCTCGAATATCGAACGCATCGTGCGTTCCAGCCACAGGCCGGTCTTCGTCACCGCGCGCGCGTTCCGGCCGATCGAGCGTTTTCTGATTGCCTTCGACGGTGGCGCCAGCAGCATCAAGGCCGTCGATCATATTGCGCAGAGCCCGCTCTTTCAGGGGCTCGAATGTCATTTGCTGATGGCCGGCGCGAGCACGCCGGAACTTCGCCGCAAGCTCGACGATGCCTGCATCCCGCTCACTGCGGCGGGGTATGACGTCAAAGCCTTCGTCGCGGAGATGGCGCCCGAAGCCGCCATCGCGGAGCATGTGGCGGCCCAGCAGATCGGCCTTGTCGTGATGGGCGCCTATGGCCATTCGCGCATTCGCAGCCTGATCATCGGCTCGACCACGACCGAGATGATCCGTTCCTGCAAGGTGCCGGTGGTGCTGTTCAGGTAAGGCGGGGCGACCCGTTTGCGGCTATGCTCATTCGCGGAACGATGGGGGACGCGCAATGAAACGGATCGAACTCGAGGCCTACGGCGTGCCCGAAGAGGTGGCGCACTGCGTGGAGGTGCCGGATGTCGGCGCGCCGGGGCCGGGCGAGGTCGTGTTCGACGTTCTCGCCTTTCCGATCAACCCGGCCGATATCGGCTTTTGCCGCGGCACCTATCGCATCAAGCCGCCGCTGCCCGCGACGCCGGGGGCGGAATGCGTCGGCCGCGTTGCGGCGGTCGGCGACGGCGTCACTCATGTGAAGCCAGGCGACCTCGTCATCAATCTTGCGCGCGAGAACTGGGCCGCGCGCCGCCGCGTGAAGGCGGAGGACGCAGTGCCGATCCCTTCGGGGCTCGATCCCAAACAGGCCGCGATGCTGCGGATCAACCCGCCGACGGCGCTGTTGCTGCTCAGCGACATTGTCGAATTGAAACCCGGCGACTGGGTGATCCAGAACGTCGCGAATTCCGCCGTGGGACGGCTCGTCATCACGCTTGCGAAGGCGCGCGGGCTGCGCACGGTGAACGTGACGCGGCGCGAGGATGTGTTTGCCGAACTGACGGCGCTCGGCGCCGATGTCTGCCTCACCGACGGGCCGGGCCTCACCGACCGCGTGCGCGAGGCGACCGGCGGCGCGGCGATCCCGCTCGGGCTCGACGCGGTGGCGGGCGATGCGACGGCGCGGATCGCGTCTTGCGTGAAGGATGAAGGGACGGTCTGCACCTATGGCGGCATGTCTGGCAAGGCACCGGAGGTTTCCGTCGCCGATCTCGTCTTCCGGGGCGTGACTTTCACCGGCTTCATGCTCGGCCGCTTCATGGCGCGGCGGAGCGCGGAAGAGATACGCGCGATCTATGCCGAGCTTGCCGAGGGCGTCGCAAAGGGCACGATCCACGCGCCGGTGGACAGTGTTTATCCGATCGACAATATCCGCGAAGCATTGATCCAGGCCCAGACGGGCGGGCGGCGCGGGAAGGTGCTGGTGAGTCCAGGCGGCGAGGTGGGGTGAGTTGGTTCTCAATCGATGAGGGAGCGGGAGCCGCTACATTTGCGCTGCATCTTCCTGATTACAAGACATTCGATTGACTGCGGGCGTGATACAAAAAAAGGGAGCGGCTGAACACATAACTTTATGAAATCTGATAGCGAGGTGAGGTTCTTGTTTCAGCAAAATACAATAAATCAGCCGGTCCGCGACTTTGTGTTTCCTGTAGGTACAGTTCACAATGGAATTTTTTCATTAAAAGGCACCGCATTTTTCATCGGTGAACGCGGCTTCGCTGTAACAGCAGCGCATGTAACCGATGACCTCCGAAGAGGTGGCGAGCCCATTGGTCTTTTTACTGACGGACACGAATGGTACCCGATACCGGTGATAGATATGGAGTCACACCCATCTGAAGACGTTGCCGTAGTAAAACTACAAGGAAATTGGCACTCAATTATTTACATCAACCCCTCTAGTGAACACTCGTCATGCGATTATGAACTTTGGGGTTACCCGGAGCGGGCCGCTACTGAATTGAGAAGGGATGCAACCAGTCCAGAAGAAGCAGAATCCCTCATCCGCCCTGACCTTGTCTACAACCGAGGGTATGTTCGCCGCAGATTATCGCGCGAATTTTCCGTGTCTATTTATCGTGGGCAGGCCTTCTATGAACTCAGCGAAGTTGGGGGCTCTTGTTGTTCAGGAGCGCCGGTCATCAATCATCAGCGCACGCAAGGACCGTGGCCAGCCTTCGCAGTATATATCGGTGAGGAAACGTCGGAAGCTTTAACAGCGGTCGGCTATGCTACTCGCTGCGATTCGCTGGCACAGTGGATTCCCACAATACTAGGGGGTCGCCTTGACGAGCAGCGTGCATCGTCAAAAACATAAAGGTCGGAATGTTTCTGTCGATGTCGATATGAATACGGAGCTAAATCAACCCGCCCATCGGCGATGAGGGGTCGGCATAGAGTTTCTTCGGCATCCGTCCCGCGAGATAGGCGAGCCTGCCCGCCTCGACCGCGAGTTTCATCGCCCGCGCCATTTTGATCGGGTCTTTCGCTTCGGCGATCGCAGTGTTCATCAGCACGCCGTCGCAGCCGAGTTCCATTGCGACGGCGGCGTCGGACGCCGTGCCGACGCCGGCATCGACCAGCACCGGGACTTTCGATTGTTCGACGATCAGACGGATGTTGATCGGGTTCTGGATGCCGAGGCCGGAGCCTATCGGGGCTGCGAGCGGCATGATCGCGCAGCAGCCCATCTCTTCCAGTTTCTTCGCCATGATCGGATCGTCGGTGCAATAGACCATCACCTCGAAGCCGTCCTTCAGCAGCGCTTCGGCGGCGCGCAAGGTTTCGATCATGTCGGGATAGAGCGTCTTCTGGTCACCCAGCACCTCGAGCTTGACGAGGTTCCAGCCGCCGGCCTCGCGCGCAAGGCGCAGCGTGCGCACCGCGTCGTCGGCCGTGTAGCAGCCCGCCGTGTTGGGCAGGTAGATCACCTTCTTCGGGTCGATGAAGTCGACCAGCATCGGCTCGTCGGGATTGGTGATGTTGACGCGGCGCACCGCGACGGTGACGATTTCGGCGCCGGCGGCTTCCACCGCCGCCGCGTTCTCGGCGAGGTCCTTGTATTTGCCGGTGCCGACGATCAGGCGCGACTTCAGCTTGCGCCCGGCGACGATGAAGGGGTCGTCGTCCGCCGTCGTCGTTTCGATGCGCTTGGCCGCTTCGTTCACGTCACTCACTCCTTCAGGCGGGCTCAGCCGCCGCCGACAAAATTGACGATCTCCAGGCGGTCGCCATCGCCGAGCACGACCTCGCCATAGGCCGAGCGCGGGACGATCTCGAAATTGCGCTCGACGGCGATCTTGGCGGCCGGCAGGCCCAGCCTCTCGATCAGCCCCAGCACCGTCAAAGGCCCCTCATAGTCGCGGCTTTCGCCGTTGATGGTGAGCCGCATCAGAACCCGCTCCGTTTACCATTGGCGCGGATAATGGGTGAGGGAGCCCGGCAATTCAAGGCGAGGCGCGGCCGGCCGGTCCTGAGCGAGGCTTTTACTGGCCCCGCGAGTTGCGTATAAAGAGACGCCGCGATTCGGGGACCGAAAGGATCGCGGCAGGGACCACAATTTCGCCTATTTGCGGCCCTAGAGCCTGACCTGTACCCCGCAGGTTACGGAAAGCCGCCTTCCGCGACGTCACGCCCCGAAGCCGCCAGAAAGCCCGCCGACGCATGGCAAAATCCAGCTCCAGACAGGCCTCGAAGCCGGTGTTCGTGCTCAACGGCCCGAACCTCAACCTGCTCGGCCAGCGCGAGCCGGAGATCTATGGCTCGACGACGCTTCCCGACATCGAAAAGATGGTGAAGGCCAAGGCCAAGACGCTCGGGCTCGCCGTCGATTGCCGGCAGTCGAACCATGAGGGCGAACTGGTCGACTGGATTCAGGAGGCGCGGACCGCCGCGGCCGGCGTGATCCTCAATGCCGGCGCCTATTCGCACACCTCGATCGCCATTCACGACGCGCTGGCCATGCTCGACATGCCGGTTGTCGAGGTCCATATCTCCAATGTCCACAAGCGCGAGAGCTTCCGGCATCATTCGACGATCTCGCCGGTCGCCACCGGCGTCATTTGCGGGCTCGGCACCATCGGCTATGCGCTGGCGCTCGAGGCCATCCATTCCAAGCTTTAACCCGACCGAGGAACCAGCGACGTGGCAGCACCCCGCCAGCCGACCGGCCAAAAAGGAAGCAAGAAGAGCGAGATGAGCAAATCGGGCGTCGATCAGGAACTGATCCGGCAACTGGCCGCTCTCCTCAAGGAGACCGAGCTCAGCGAAATCGAGATCGAAACGGACAATCTGAAGCTGCGCGTGTCGCGGCAGGTGAGCCAAGTGACAGCACATGTCGCCGCCGCGCCGGCTGCCGCGGCACCGGCCGCCGCGCCGGCCACGCCGGCCGAGGCCGCCGCCCATCCCGGCGCAGTCGCCTCGCCGATGGTCGGCACGACCTATCTCGCTGCCGAGCCGGGCGCCGCGCCCTATGTGACCGTCGGCTCGACGGTGAAGGAAGGCCAGACGGTGCTGATCATCGAGGCCATGAAGACCATGAACCACATTCCCGCGCCGCGCGCGGGCAAGGTCACCGCGATCCTTGTGGAAGACGGCCAGCCGGTCGAGTTCGGCGAACCGCTTCTCGTGATCGAATAGGCGGGGGCCGGGCCAGCGCGATGTTCGAGAAGGTCCTCATTGCAAATCGCGGCGAAATCGCGCTGCGCATCCATCGCGCCTGCCGCGAGATGGGCATCAAGACGGTGGCCGTGCATTCGACGGCGGACGCCGATGCGATGCATGTGCGGCTGGCCAATGAAAGCGTCTGCATCGGCCCGCCGGCCGCCAGCGAAAGCTATCTCAACATTCCGGCGATCATCTCGGCCTGCGAGATCACCGGCGCCGACGCCGTGCATCCGGGCTACGGCTTCCTGTCGGAGAACGCCAAGTTCGCCGACATCCTGGCCGCGCATGGCATCACCTTCATCGGACCGAGCGGCGACCATATCCGCCTGATGGGCGACAAGATCCAGGCCAAGACAACGGCACGCTCGCTCGGCATCCCCTGCGTGCCGGGTTCGGACGGCGCCATCACCACCGACGAGCAGGCCTACAAGGTCGCCGAGGAAACGGGCTATCCGGTGCTCGTCAAGGCGGCCGCCGGCGGCGGCGGACGCGGCATGAAGGTGGCGCGCTCGCGCGAGGAACTGTCGGGAGCGCTGTCGAACGCGCGTTCGGAGGCCAAGGCGGCCTTCGGCGACGACGCGCTCTACATGGAAAAATATCTCGGCCAGCCGCGCCATATCGAAATGCAGATCATCGCCGACTCACATGGCAATGTGGCGCATCTCGGCGAGCGCGACTGTTCGCTGCAGCGGCGCCACCAGAAGGTGCTGGAGGAATGCCCCTCGCCCGCCCTCAACGACACGCAGCGCGAAAAGATCGGCGAGATCGTGCGCAACGCCATCGGCAAGCTCGGCTATCTCGGCGTCGGTACGATCGAGTTTCTCTATGAGGATGGCGAGTTCTACTTCATCGAGATGAACACCCGGCTGCAGGTCGAGCATCCGATCACCGAGGCCGTTACCGGCATCGACATCGTGCGCGAACAGATCCGCATCGCGGCCGGACTCGAAATGAGCTTCACGCAGAAGGACGTCACCTTCTCGGGCCATGCCATCGAATGCCGCATCAATGCGGAAGATCCGAAAACCTTCACGCCGTCACCCGGCACGATCAAGGATTTCCACACGCCGGGCGGGCTTGGCGTGCGCGTCGACAGCGCGGCCTATTCGGGCTACCGCATCCCGCCCTATTACGACAGCCTGATCGGCAAGCTGGTGGTGCATGGCCGCAACCGCAACGAATGCCTGATGCGGCTTCGGCGCACGCTGCATGAATTCGTGATCGATGGCATCAAGACGACGATCCCGCTGTTCCAGGATCTCGTCAACGAACAGGATTTCATGAACGGCGAGTACCATATTCACTGGCTTGAAGATTTCCTCAAGAAGCAATCCTGACGCCGGCAAGCCTTGCGCTCGCGCCGGAACAGACGCGGACGGACGGCCATGAGCGATATCGACGCCGATGCCCTGTTGCGCGCCTATGCCTATGGCGTGTTCCCGATGGCGGAATCGCGCGACGATCCCCAGCTCTACTGGATCGATCCCGAGCGACGCGGCATCCTGCCGCTGGACGGCTTTCATGTGCCCAAACGGCTGCGGCGGCGCGTCCGCGCCGGCGTCTTCGACGTCCGGATCGACACGGCGTTTCGCGAGGTGATGCTGGGCTGCGCGGCGACCGCACCCGACCGCGACGGCACATGGATCAACGACCGGATCGTATCGCTCTATTGCGAGCTGCATGAACGCGGTCACGCCCATTCGGTCGAGTGCTGGCACGACGGCGCGCTGGTCGGCGGGCTCTACGGCGTCTCGATCGGCGCGGCGTTTTTCGGCGAAAGCATGTTCAGCCGCGCGACCGACGCCAGCAAGGTGGCGCTGGTCCATCTCGTGGCGCGGCTGGTGGCCGGCGGCTACAAGCTGCTCGACACGCAATTCGTCACGGAACATCTGCAGCAGTTCGGCGCCATCGAGATCTCGCGCGACGCCTATCGTGCCCGGCTGTTCGAGGCGACGTCGGTCGAGGCCGATTTCTACTCGTTGCCCGAAGGCGCCGCGCCGCTCGAATTCCTGCAATCGGTCACCCAGATATCGTAGACTGGATGCTCAAGCGCATTGAGGCCGGGGCTTTCGGCAAACATCCAGCCCTTGAAGATCGGATGCGGCTGCACCTCGCCGGTCGCCGTGTCGACCTGGTGGACCTCGACATAGGCGGCGGTGCGCGGCGTCTCCTCGGGCGGCGCCTTGTGACAGGCGCGCACCAGCACTTCGAGCGCGCCATAGCGTTGCGGCACGTCGACCGTGGCGGAAAAGCTGGTGGCGCGGGCGGTGATCTTGTCGAGGCCACTGAAGACAGCGACGCTGTGTTTCTCCGCATGCGCGGCGGCCGGCGCAAGCGCCAGCATCGCGGCAAGAACGGCGCAGGAAACTGAAATTCCGCCAAGGCGCATCGGCATTTCCCTATCGGGCTTCGTTACTGACCGGCCTCAAGCCCGGCCGGCAAGAGTCACTCGCCGCTGCCGGTCGAAAAGACCGCCTGGCCGATCAGGCCCATCAGGTCGACGGCGCCCTGCGTGAACATGATCTCGCTGCCATCGGCCAGATAGTCGGGGCTGCCGCCGGGCGTCAGCGAGATATAGCTGCCGCCAAGCAGGCCGTCGCTGGCGATCTTGGCGCTGGTATCGTCAGGGATCTTCACATCGCGCGCCAGATCGAGCGTGACCACCGCCTGATAGGTTTCGGGGTTCAGGCTTTGCGAAACCACTGTCCCTATCTTGATGCCCGACAGGCGCACATCGGAGCCGTTGGCCAGACCGTCGACGCCGCTGAACTGGGCCGTCACCTTGTAGCCGGCGCTGCTGCGCATGCCCGACGAGGTGTAGCCATAGAAAAGAAACAGCGCGGCCACGGCGACGACGATGGTGCCGATCAGGGTTTCGACGAGATTGCTCTGCATGTCTGTCCTCGGAAAATCGGTTTTCGACCCGCGCCTATTCGGGCCGCCAGGCCTCGTAATCGCCGGTGGCGCCGGGGCGGCGCGCGCCCTTGTGCAGGCTGCCTTGCGGCCGCCACGCCCGGGACGTGCCGGTCAGGTTCGGCACATGCGGTTTTTCCCATTCATGCGGCTTGTAGCCGTCCTCGGTGGGCGGCACGTCGACCGTGTGATGGAGCCAGCCATGCCATTCCGGCGGCACGCGCGAGGCTTCGGCGAGACCGTTATAGATCACCCAGCGGCGCACATAGCCGTCGATCGCGGCGCCGTCCCTGGACTGATAGTAGCGATTGCCCTGCCCGTCGGTGCCGATCAGGCGGCCCTTGCGCCAGGTGTGGAACCTCGTGCCCATGGTCTGGCCGTTCCACCAGGTGAATACTTCCTGCAGCAGCGTCATGGGCGCATTATCCTGTTGTCCGGGCTTGCGAATTTCATCAACCGGCTGATTCCGGCCATGCCGGAAGGCGCGCCGAATATGACACCCGACACGCGGATGGTCCAGACCGAAGGCGGCCTTATCGGGTCAGTCGATCGACCAGGTTCCGGTCTTCTGGGCACTGCGGCGGAGCGTACCGGCCTGCTGGATCAGCATGGGCTGGCGATAGATGTTGCCCGCGACCTCGAATTCGCGATCGTCGTTGAGCACCCATTCGATGCGGTGGAGAAGGCTCGCCGGCGTGACCGGCTTGACCAGGAGGTGGGTCGCGCCGATTTCGAAGGCTTCGGCGATCAGCGAGCGCGAGGCATGGCCCGTCAGGACGATGATCGGCGTGAAACAGAGCGGCTCGTTGCCGACGGCCCGGACGCGGGTGATGAATTCCCGGCCGTTCATCGGCTGCATCTCCCAATCGGAGATCACCAGATCGATATCGTAGATTTCAAGTTCGGTGAGGCCGTCAGTGCCGTCGCGAGCCTGACGCAGATATGAAATCCCGAACGTGTTCAACATGGTGCGGACGAGAAGGCGCATGCTGCCATTGTCGTCGACCATCAGAATCCGCAGGTCTTTCAGTTCCTTGCCGAACGCCTTGCTGCGCTCACCCACGCCCGATCTCCGCCTGTTCTGGGTAATGGAGAGAAGACTATTGGTAACCGATTCCGGGTTTCGGCTTTGTTAATCGCCGATTCGGGTGGCTCGCCCACCAGATATCGCGGCCGCGAATGCCTGTCCCGCCTACATCTTGTGACGAGTGCTTGACGGGGCATGGCCATCCTCCCTAGGATTTCATCTCCCCCAAGGGGCGAGGCAGGAGACAGGCGGACACCCGAACAGAGCCAAGGCTCGGCGACGAAAGCTAAACGGAATCAACCACTTAACTTGGTTGACCCGGGGAGCGCGGCGCAACGGGAAGTCACGCCCGCAGGGCGGGCCCGGCACATGCGAATGGCATGAACCGGGCATCGGCCTGCGGTCTTCCGGTTTCGGCCGCGACGGGGCAAGTGGGCCAGACGAAGAACCGGGGGAAAGATGCGTATCCAGCGTTGTTTCACTGTCGAAGGACAATCGCCCTACGAAGGCGTACCGTTCCGGACGACGGCCAGCGAAATCCGCAACCCCGACGGCTCGGTCGTCTTCCGCCTGCAGGACATTGCGGTGCCGGCCGAGTGGAGCCAGGTCGCCTGCGACGTGCTGGCCCAGAAATATTTCCGCAAGGCCGGCGTCCCGGCGGTGCTGAAGAAGGTGCCGGAAGACGGCATGCCCGAATTCCTCTGGCGTCATGTGCCTGACCAGGATGCGCTGGCCGCGCTGCGTCCGGAAGACCGCTTCGGCCCCGAGATGGATGCGCGCCAGGTGTTCGACCGGCTGGCCGGCGCCTGGACCTATTGGGGCTGGACGGGCCGCTATTTCGACGGCGAGGCCGATGCCCGTGCCTTTTTCGACGAACTGCGCTTCATGCTGGCGGCCCAGATTTGCGCGCCCAACTCGCCGCAATGGTTCAATACCGGCCTGCACTGGGCCTATGGCATCGATGGGCCCGCGCAGGGGCACTGGCGGACTGATCCCGAGACCGGCGTGACGGCGCCGACCCACAGCGCCTATGAATTTCCGCAGCCGCATGCCTGCTTCATCCAGAGCGTTGCCGACGATCTCGTCAACGAGAACGGCATCATGGATCTCTGGGTGCGCGAGGCGCGCCTGTTCAAATACGGCTCGGGCACGGGCTCCAATTTCTCGCATCTGCGTGGCGAGAATGAAGGCTTGTCGGGCGGCGGCAAGTCGTCGGGCCTGATGAGCTTCCTCAAGATCGGCGACCGGGCGGCCGGCGCGATCAAATCGGGCGGCACGACACGGCGCGCGGCCAAGATGGTCGTGGTCGATATCGACCATCCCGACATCGAGGCCTTTATCGACTGGAAGGTGACCGAGGAGCAGAAGGTGGCCGCGCTCGTCACCGGCTCGAAGATCAACCGCAAACATCTCAATGCGATCATGCGCGCCTGCCTCAATTGCGAGGCGGATGGCGATGCCTGTTTCGACCCGAAGAAGAACCCGGCGCTGAAGCGCGAGATCCTCGCTGCGCGGCGCGCGCATGTGCCGGAAAACTATGTGCAGCGGGTGATCCAGTTCGCGCGGCAGGGCTATGACGAGATCGACTTCCGGGTCTACGACACCGATTGGGATTCCGAAGCCTATCTGACCGTTTCGGGCCAGAACTCCAACAACACCGTCCGGGTCACCGACGATTTCCTGCGCGCTGTCGAAAACGACGCCGACTGGACGCTGACCAACCGCCTCAACGGCAATGCGGCAAAAACGCTGCCTGCGCGCCATCTCTGGGAGAAGGTCGGCCATGCCGCCTGGGCGAGCGCCGATCCCGGCATCCAGTTCCACACCACGATCAATGACTGGCACACCTGCCCTGCCAGCGGCGAGATACGCGCCAGCAATCCGTGTTCGGAATACATGTTCCTCGACGACACGGCCTGCAACCTCGCCTCGCTCAACCTGATGCAGTTCCGCGAGAGCAATGGGCGTTTCGATGTCGAGGCCTTCGAACATGCGGTCAAGCTCTGGACCATCGTGCTCGAGATTTCGGTGCTGATGGCGCAGTTCCCGAGCCGCGAGATCGCCGAACGCAGCTACCGCTTCCGCACGCTGGGTCTCGGCTTCGCCAATATCGGCGGGCTGCTGATGTCCAGCGGGCTGCCCTACGATTCCGATGCCGGCCGCGCGCTGGCGGGTGCCATCAGCGCCGTGATGACCGGCGTGGCCTATGCGACATCGGCGCAGATGGCCAGGGAACTGGGCCCCTTCCCGGCCTATGCCGAGAATGCCGATCACATGCTGCGCGTGATGCGCAATCACGCACGCGCCGCGCATGGCCTCACCTCGGGCTATGAGGCACTCAACGTCGCGCCGGTGCCGCTCGATGCGGCCAATTGCCCGCAAGCCGATCTGGTGGATCATGCGCGGGCGGCCTGGGATCTCGCCGTGGCCATGGGCGAGCGCAGCGGCTACCGCAACGCGCAGGCGACCGTCATCGCGCCAACGGGCACGATCGGCCTCGTCATGGATTGTGACACGACCGGCATCGAACCCGATTTCGCACTGGTCAAATTCAAGAAGCTGGCCGGCGGCGGCTATTTCAAGATCATCAACCGTGCCGTGCCGCAGGCGTTGCGTACGCTCGGCTATGACGACAGGGCGATCGCCACCATCGTCGACTACGCGGTCGGGCTCGGCACGCTGGCAGGCGCGCCCGGCATCAATCACGAGACGCTGCGCGCGCGCGGCTTCACCGACGCGAAGATCGAAGCCATCGAGGGCGCACTTGCAACCGCCTATGACATCCGTTTCGTCTTCAACAAGTGGCAGATCGGCGAAGACTTCTGCACCGAAGTGCTGGGCCTCGATGCCGAGGAGACCGACAATCTCGATTTCGACATGCTGGGCGCGCTCGGCTTCAGCAAGACCGAGATCGATGCCGCCAACATCCATGTCTGCGGGACCATGACGCTCGAAGGCGCGCCGGGCCTCAAGCCCGAGCATCTCGCCGTCTTCGACTGCGCCAGCCCGTGCGGCCGCACCGGTACGCGGTCGCTTTCGGTCGAAAGCCATATCCGCATGATGGCGGCCGCCCAGCCCTTCATTTCGGGTGCGATCTCCAAGACCATCAACATGCCGAACGGTGCCAGCGTCGAGGACTGCAAGGAGAGCTACATGCTGTCCTGGAAGCTGGCGCTGAAGGCCAACGCGCTCTACCGCGACGGCTCGAAACTGTCGCAACCCTTGAGCGCGCAGCTGATCGAGGATGAGGACGAAGACGAAGAGGCGGAGGAAAGCGCCGTCGAAATGCTGGTGGCACAGCCGGCGCAGGAGCGCGCCCGCATCGTTGCCGAGCGCGGCGTGACGCAGCTTATCGAGCAGGTCAAGGCGGCGGAGCAGCGGCGCGAAAAGCTGCCCGACCGGCGCAAGGGCTACACGCAGAAGGCGCTGGTCGGCGGCCACAAGGTCTACCTGCGGACCGGCGAATATGACGACGGCAAGATCGGCGAAATCTTCATCGACATGCACAAGGAGGGCGCGGCCTTCCGCTCGCTGATGAACAATTTCGCCATCGCGATTTCGCTGGGGCTCCAGTATGGCGTTCCGCTGGAGGAATATGTCGAGGCCTTCACCTTCACGCGCTTCGAGCCGGCGGGCATGGTGCAGGGCAACGACCGGATCAAGAACGCGACATCGATCCTCGACTATGTGTTCCGAGAACTCGCCGTCTCCTATCTCGGCCGCTCCGATCTCGGCCATGTCGACCCGAAGGAAATGGCCTTCGACGCGATGGGCGACGGCGCCGATGAAGGCAAGGCACCGGTTCCGGCCTCGGCCGTGGTCAGCCCCGGCTACACGCGCAATGCGCAGATGGGGAACCTCTATCTGGTGCGCGGCGGCGCCGCCGCGGCGGCACGTGCCGACGTTGCCGAAGCGGTCGCGGCGCCGGCCATGCGCGAGCAGACGGTTAAGGCCGAAGTGATGGCGGCCGGCGCGCTGATGCGCTCCGGATCCGAGAGCCTTGCCGTCGGCACGGTGGCGATGAGCGTCTCGGCGGGCGGCAATGCGTCGGGCGGCGGCATGTCTCGGGTCGCCGAAGCCCGCATGAAGGGCTATGAGGGCGAGGCCTGCAGCGAGTGTGGCAACTTCACGATGGTCCGGAACGGGACCTGCATGAAATGCGACACCTGCGGCGGGACCAGCGGGTGTAGCTGAAGGCTGAGGGCAGTAAGGACCTGCCCCGCACATTCGCCCGTCCCCAGGCCCCAATCAAACACGTCATGACCCGGCTTGTCCGGATCATGACTATGAAGAGTTGAGTGTCAGACTGAACGCTGACCCCCAGATAAACTTATCCCCCTCCACCAAACCGTCCCCATATTAGATCCATCTCGCTCCACCGAAGGGCGCGTCCGGACTGGCCCCGAATGCGTGGAGAGGGTGTCGCGGTCGTGCGGTTTGCGGTGCCATACCGCAAGCCCCGGGAGGCCCATAAGGGAGCCGGGCACTACGACCCGGGGACGCCGCCGCCGACAAAAGCGGATGGCGGTCCAGGAGGCTGGTGGGTCCATAAATCCGCGGCGCGCGGGGCGCGGGAACGAAGCCGCCCCCACATGTCACATGCACATGTACATGCAACATGTGCGGCCGAATTCGAAATGCGCCCCGCGCATCCTTCACGCCTGAAGGTCGCCCTGTCGTTGTGTGCCGACCCCCCGGAAGCATGGCTTCGCGGGGCTGCCAGTGCGTGGTGCCGCGCCGTTCCGTCGCATTCCGGTCAAAATCCGGCTCTAGATAGTCTGTCTGGCGAAGCGTAGGCTTTTTCGCCCGGATCATCCGGGCCATGGAGAGGAACGGACATGAAGACGATCGGAAGTTTCGTTTCGGCATTGTCGATCCTGGCCTGTTCGGTGTTTCTGGCCGCGCCGGCCATGGCGGCCGACGTCTACCAGACGCTGAAGGCCGATCCGCAGTTTTCGCTGCTCGCGCGGATGATCGAGGCCAATGACCTCAAGTTTCGCTACACGCAAGGCACGATCACGGTGTTCGCGCCGACCGACGCGGCACTTCTGGCCCAGCCGGGCGGCGTCGACGACATGCTGTCGGGCGAAAATCCCAGTGTGAAGGAGAATGCCCGCGCCCTGCTGCTCTACCAGATCGTGACAGGACGCCACACGCCTGAAACGCTGGCCGGAAAGGTCACCGAAGCGACGACCCTGCAACGCAGCAAGGTCCGCATCGACGGCACGCGCGAGCCGATCCGTTTTGGTGGCGAGTTCGGCGCCAATGTTGCGGGCGCGGCGATTTCGGCTTCGAACGGCAACATCGTGCCGGTCGACGCCCTGCCGATCCCGGTTTTCGACGAAACGACGCCGCCGCCGGTGCAGTAGCGGGCCGCGTTCAGACGTTGAAGTCGTTGGACAGCTGTTCCCTGATCTCGCGCGGTGTCAGTTCGGTATAATCCTTGGCCCGTTCGCCGATCAGGCGATCCCTGGTTTCGGGCGCCATGAAGCTTCGCAGATCGCCCAGCATTTCGGGCGGGGCGACGACGATCAGCTTGTCGAAGGCGCCGGCACGCGTCTTTTCGAGCAGCGTGTCGGCGACCGAACGGGCAAAATCGCGCTTTCCCTGCCGATGCGGGTCCGTCGGCGGTTCATAGGCCGAACGGCGGGCGCCGACACTTTCATGGACGCGGCCCGGCCGCTCCGTTCCCTGTTCGCGGGATGGGGGGTTGGGAACTGCCATGTCGGGCATTGCCGCGACAAGGTCTTCATTGCGCTTTTCGCTGGCCAGAAAGCGGGCTTTCTGGCCATCGGCGACGAGAATCCAGATCAGCGCAGGGCGCATGGCCTCCTCCTTTACAGGTGGATGCCGATCCTAACAGCAATGCGGTGGCAACGTCACCGCGGCCGATGGGCGCGCGCTCCTCAGCCTTCCTTCTTCTTTTCCAGCGGCGGCACCACGCGGATATGGAGCTCCTTGAGCTGCTTCGGCTCGACTTCGGAGGGCGCCTGCATCAGCAGGTCCTGCGCCTGCTGGTTCATCGGGAACATCGTCACTTCGCGCAGATTCTCGACGCCGGCCAGCAGCATCACCATGCGGTCGATGCCGGGCGCGAGGCCGCCATGCGGCGGCGCGCCATACTTGAAGGCGTTCAGCATGCCGCCGAACTTCGTTTCGACCACCGACTTCTCGTAACCGGCGATGCCGAAGGCCTTGTACATCACGTCCGGCTTGTGATTGCGGATGGCACCGGAGGAAAGCTCGACGCCGTTGCAGACGATGTCGTACTGGAAGGCCGTGATGCCGAGAATTTCGTCGGTATCGCCCTCGCCCAGCTCCAGGAATCTGTCGAGCGGATAGTTCGGCATCGAGAACGGGTTGTGCGAGAAATCGATCTTCTTCTCATCCTCGTTCCATTCGAACATCGGGAAGTCGACGATCCAGCAGAACTCGAAGACGCCTTCTTCCGTGAGACCCAGCTCGGCACCGACCCGCGTGCGCGCCGCGCCGGCAAAGCTCGTGAACTTCGCCGGCTGGCCTGCAACGAAGAAAACCGCGTCGCCCGCCTTCAGGCCGAGCTGGGTGCGGATCGCCTCGGTGCGTTCCGGGCCGATATTCTTTGCGACGGGGCCGGCGCCTTCGAGTGCCCCACCCTCTTCACGGAAGAAGATGTAGCCAAGGCCCGGCTGGCCCTCGCCTTGCGCCCAGGCGTTCATGCGGTCGCAGAAGGCGCGGTTGCCGCCGGTCGGCGCCGGAATCGCCCAGACCTCGACTTTCGGGTCTTTTTCGATCAGACCGGCAAAGACCTTGAAACCCGAGCCGCGGAAATGATCGGTGACCGACTGCATCTCGATCGGATTGCGCAGGTCCGGTTTATCGGAGCCGTATTTGCGCATTGCATCGGCATAGGGAATGCGCACGAAGGGATACGGCGAGACCTTGCGGCCATTCGCGAATTTTTCGAACAGCCCGTGCAGCACCGGTTCGATCGCCGAGAAGACCTCGTCCTGATCGACGAAACTCATCTCGACGTCGAGCTGGTAGAACTCGCCGGGTGAACGGTCGGCGCGGGCGTCCTCGTCGCGGAAGCAGGGCGCGATCTGGAAATAGCGGTCGAAACCCGCCACCATGATCAATTGCTTGAACTGCTGCGGTGCCTGCGGCAGCGCGTAGAACCTGCCGGGATGCATGCGCGACGGCACCAGAAAGTCGCGTGCGCCTTCCGGGCTCGATGCCGTCAGGATCGGCGTCTGGAATTCGTTGAAGCCCGCTTCCGTCATGCGGCGGCGGATATCGGCGATGATCTGCGAACGAAGCAGAATGTTCTTGTGCAGCGTCTCGCGCCTGAGATCGAGGAAGCGATAGGTCAGACGGATGTCTTCGGGATAGTCCGGTTCGCCGAAGACCGGCAGCGGCAGGTCCTGGGCTTCCGACAGCACTTCCATCGAGGCGACCGCGATTTCGATTTCGCCGGTCGGCAGGTTCGGATTGACGGTTTCGGCGGTTCGGGCGACGACCGCACCCTCGATCATGATGACGAATTCGGAACGGACCTTTTCGGCCAGCGCGAAGGCCTCCGCGCGGTCGGGGTCGAAGACCAGCTGGGTCAGCCCGTCATTGTCGCGCAGGTCGATGAACAGCAGCCCGCCATGGTCGCGCTTGCGGTGGACCCAGCCTGAAAGGCGGACGGTCTCGCCGACATGCGATTTGCGAATCTCGCCACAGCGGTGGCTGCGAAAACGGGTCATGGTGTAAAGCCTTGAGATTCCTGCACGAATCGGCGGGAAGTATACATATTGTTATCCAGTCGGAGGCGAAAAGCGCATGGATCGGCGGGACTTGTCAAGGGTTGGCCAGATGCCACGGGCCCCGCGACAGCGGCCGCCGGATCGGCTATAGAGCGGCGCATGGAAATCATCACGACGAATGAGGCCCTGAGGGCCGTTTGCAGCCGGCTCTCCAAGGCGGGCTTTGTCACGGTCGATACCGAATTCATGCGGGATTCGACCTTCTGGCCGATCCTGTGCCTGATCCAGCTTGCCGGGCCGGAAGACGAGGTCATTGTCGACCCGCTGGCGCCCGATATCGACCTTGCCCCCTTCTACGCGCTGATGCGCAACCCGAAGGTCGTGAAGGTCTTTCACGCGGCGCGGCAGGACATCGAGATCTTCTATCACGAGGGCGACACCATTCCCGATCCGCTGTTCGATACCCAGGTCGCGGCGATGGTTTGCGGCTTCGGCGATTCGGTCGGCTACGAGACGCTGGTCAAGCGGCTGGCCGGCGGCGAGGTCGACAAGTCGTCCCGCTTCACCGACTGGTCGCGCCGGCCGCTGAGCGAGAAGCAGCTCAACTATGCCATCAAGGACGTCACCTATCTCCGGACGATCTACGAGGTTCTGGCCAAGCGCCTGACACAGACCAAGCGGGCGCGTTGGGTGGCCGAGGAAATGTCGGTGCTGCAGAACCCAGAAACCTATGCGATGCGACCCGAAAACGCCTGGAAGCGCGTCAAGGGACGGTTCCGGGGCACGCGCGGCCTGGCAGTTCTGGTCGAAGTGGCAGCATGGCGCGAGCGTCAGGCGCAGGAGCGCGACATGCCGCGTTCGCGGATCATGAAGGACGACGCGCTGGCCGAGATCGCCACGCAGATTCCGCGCTCGCTGTCCGATCTCGACGGGCTGCGGGCCGTGCCCAAGGGCTTTTCCAACAGCCGCTCGGCAGCGAGCCTGATGGAAGCGATCGAGCGCGGCCTTGCCATGAAGGAAGAGGATATTCCGGTGGTCGAGGGACCGGAGCCCTTGCCGCCCGGCATCGGGCCTCTGGTCGAACTCCTCAAGGTCCTGCTCAAGATCAAGTGCGAGGAGCATGACGTGGCGCAGAAGCTCGTCGCCAATGTGGCCGATCTCGAACGCATTGCGGCGCATGCCGAACCGGATGTACCGGCCCTGAAAGGCTGGCGGCGCGAACTCTTCGGCGAAGACGCACTGCGCCTCAAGCGCGGCGAGCTGGCCATTGGCGCCAACGGCCGAAAGATCCTGCTGATCGAGACCGGGAAGCGATAGGGCGCCGTCCTGCGGGCGTTCACTTTCCGATACGGATATCGCCCTTGCGGCCAATGGCCCTGGCCAGCGTTCCCAGGCGCTTGGCGACGATCTCGCCGATCAGCGGTTCGTGGCGTCGGGGCACGGCGAGCGTCAGCGTGGTTTTGCCGGCTTCAAGCTTCGTTTTCGGCAGCATGCCCATGGTCGCGCCCGACAGCGTGAAGGCCAGACGCAGCGCAAGGCCCAGCACCAGTGCACGCTCGTGTTCACGCTCGCCGATCAACCCCGTGACATTGCCCAGCATCTGGGGCTCGCCCCGACCCTCGTGACGGTGGTAGCCGACGCGGGCGAGGAACAGGCGTCCGGCGTGGTCGATGCCAGAGAAGGGCGCCAGCAGAATCTGCATCATCGCGTGGTGGGCGCGGTAGTCCGGATGCACATACCAGCCGATATCGGCCAGGATGCAGGCCGCACGGCGCAGGCGCATCTCCTCAGCCGTTTCGCCGAGTACTGCTTCATCAAAGAGCGGGGTCGTCCATTTGAAGAACTCGCTGCCATGCTGCGGAAAGCGCGCGAGGCGCCCCGCAAGATCGCGGCAGCCGGCAATCAGCGGGTCCTTCGCCTGCTCCTTCCTGTCGAGCCGGTCGAAGAGAATGCCTTCGCGCAGACCATAGGCCGAAATCACCACTTCCCTGGCCTTCGTGGCGGCAATCAGCTTGTCGAGAACAAGTGCGCCGAAAGGCAATGCCTCGATCCGGCGCTCCGAGACATCAGGTATCTGGGCCAGCGATTTGGGACCCAGCTTCTCGATCAGGCGGGCAATGTCGGCCGCGTCGCGGCCCGGAATCACATATTGATGGAGAACATGGATCGGGTAGTCGCGATGCGACATGTGGATGCGGGCAAGATTTCGCCAGACGCCACCAACGGCATAGAAGCGCTTGCCAGGTACATCCTTCAGCCATTCATGCTCCCCCAGCGCCCGGTCGACGATGGCCTCCGCCTCGGCGAGGCTGCCATGGGCAAGATCGATCAGGCGGAGAGGACCGATGGGCAGCGTGGCGCCGGGGCCGGTCCTGCCGCCGGCAACGGGCACCAGTTCGAGGCTGCCACCACCGAGATCGCCGACAAGGCCCTCAGCCTCGGGAATACCCGAGAGGACGCCCTGGGCCGAGAGGCGCGCCTCATCCTGTCCGGAAAGGAGGTCGATTGGAAAACCGCATATCTTTTCGGCGCGAACGAGAAAATCCGGTCCGTCTTCGGCATCGCGCACCGCCGCCGTTGCGGCGGCGACCAGCGTCGGTACGCCGATCTGCTCGCGCAGTGCCATGAAACGCCGCAAAGCATCGAGCGCCCGTTCGATGCCCTTGGGGTCGAGCTTGCCGGTCGACCCCAGCGAACGGCCGAGACCCGCCATCACCTTTTCGTTGAAGACGATCACCGGATTGCGCTCGGCGCCCGCATAGACGACGAGCCGCACAGAATTCGAACCGATGTCGACAATGCCGAACCGGCCGCCGGGCTTTCCGCGGCTCAATGCATATCCTCCGCCGTTTGACGCCGGAAGTTAGCGCTCGGCGGTCTTGATGTCGAATTTCGGTGGAAGGTTCTTCTTGAGAGATGTGCCACGCCCGGAAAGGCTCGCATTATTCATGAAATAGGTATGGGCGTTGAACGGCTCTTCGCCCGACTGCATGGCGATTCGCTGATAGCGACCGTCCGGCCCCAAGGCGTAACTCTGCTGATTGTCCTTGAGGTTCGCAACCATGATCTGATCCATGACCTGATCGTGAACCGTGGGATTGAGAATCGGCACCAGCACCTCGACGCGGCGGTCGAGATTGCGCGGCATCCAGTCGGCCGATGCAATGTAGACCTTGGCCTTGTCGTTAGGCAGTCCGTAGCCGTTGCCGAAACAGACAATGCGCGAATGCTCGAGGAACCGGCCGATTATGCTCTTGACTCGGATGTTTTCCGACAGGCCCGGCACGCCGGGGCGCAGGCAGCAAATGCCGCGCACCACCAGTTCGATCCTGACGCCGGCCTGGCTTGCCCGGTAGAGCATGTCGATGATCTGGGGATCGACCAGCGAATTGAGCTTGGCCCAGATGACCCCGGGACGGCCCGCCCGGGCATGGGCGATCTCGGCCTCGATGTCGGCGACCAGGCGCGCGCGCATGTTGATCGGCGACACTGCCAGCAGCTGCAATTCCTTGGGCTCGGCATAGCCGGTGATGTAGTTGAAGACCTGTGCAGCGTCATGGGCCAGACGCGGGTCGCAGGTAAACATAGAGCAGTCGGTATAGATCTTCGCGGTGACCGGATGGTAGTTGCCGGTGCCGAAATGAACATAGGAGCGCAGCGCTCCACCTTCGCGCCGGGCGACCAGTGAAATCTTGGCGTGGGTCTTCAACTCGATGAAACCGAAAACAACCTGCACGCCGGCACGTTCCAGGTTGCGCGCCCAGACGATGTTGGCCGCCTCGTCAAAACGGGCCTTCAACTCGACCAGCGCCGTCACCGACTTGCCGGCTTCGGCCGCCTCGATCAGCGCCTGCACGATCGGACTGTCCTTCGATGTGCGATAGAGCGTCTGCTTGATCGCGACCACGTCCGGATCGGCAGCGGCCTGCCGGATGAACTGCACGACGACGTCGAATGATTCATAGGGATGGTGGACAATGATGTCCTTGGAGCGGATGGCAGCGAAACAATCGCCGCCATGGTCGCGGATCCGTTCCGGGAAACGCGCATTGTAGGGCGTGAATTTGAGATCGGGACGATCGTCGACGATCAACTGGCTCGTCTGGGCGAGACCCAGCAGTCCGTCGACCGTCACCAGTTCGCGTTCGGTCACACCCAGTTCGCTGACGACGAGGTCGCGCAGCGAAGCCGGCGTGCGGGCCTCGATCTTCAGCCGGATGACGCTGCCGCGGCGGCGGCGCTTCAGGGCGCTTTCGAAGAAGCGCACCAGATCTTCGGCTTCTTCCTCGATTTCGATATCGCTATCGCGCAGCAAGCGAAACGCGCCCTGCCCGATCACCGTATAGCCGGGGAAAAGTCGATCGAGGAACAGACCGATCATGTTTTCGAGGCTGATGAAGCGGATGGCGTTATCCCCGTCCCATGCGGGCAGGCGTATAAAACGCTCGACCTGCGTCGGAACCGGCAGCATGGCGTCCATCAGCTTGCCGTCCGCCGTGCGCCGCAATTGCATCGCCACGGCAAAACCGAGATTGGGAATGAAGGGGAACGGATGGGCCGGATCGATCGCCAGCGGCGTCAGGACCGGGAAGACCTGCTCCAGAAAGCGGGTTTCGAGCCAGGAGAACTCGTCGGGGGTCACTTCCTGGGGCTCGATGACGGCAATGCCCGCCTCGCGCATCTCGCGGCGCAGGCCGTCCCATTGCTTCTGCTGCTCGCCCATCAACTCATTGGCCATTGCGTTGATGCGATCGAGCTGCTGCGCCGGCGTGCAGCCGTCCTGGCTCAGCGTCTCCACGCCGGCACTGACCTGGCCGCGCAGTCCGGCGACGCGCACCATGAAGAACTCGTCAAGGTTCGAAGCCGAGATCGAAAGGAAGCGCAGACGTTCGAGCAGCGGGTGGTTGGTGTTCTGCGCCTCTTCGAGAACGCGCATGTTGAAGGCCAGCCAGGAGAGCTCGCGATTGATGAAGCGCTCAGGATTGTCCATGCCGATCGCGGGCGCGGCGGCAGACGCGGTCATCTCTATTGCGGCCTCGGCATTGGGCGGCGTGGTCATCGTGCGGCTTTCAAAGTCGGAGGGGTTAAGCCGTTGCTATCGCTCAAGATTATGACAAACCTATGACGGATTCGTTGCAGGCGCCGGTTAATCGGACTTTGCCAGGGCCCGCCATACCGCCCGGCCTGTCTCGTCCATCAGTTTCCGGCGCTGACGTGTCGGGACGGGCAATTCCAGAATACGCTGAAACGAGCCGTGAATCAGCCCTGCCATCACCTCGAGAGGTAGATCGGCGACCGTGCCCGTTTTCACCCAATCCCGCAGCACGGCCTCGGAGCGGCGGTCAAGTTCCTCACGCAAGGCCAGGCTTTCGGCGTCATAGGCATGGCCGATCGGATTCCGCTCGTTATAGAGGGCCATGTCGCGATGCTTTTCGGCGAAGGCGCAGAGTCGCTCCCAATAGACGCGGAACTGCGTTTCCGGCGGTTCGCCTTCCGGCCAGATGTCGAGCGTCGCTGCAGCCCAGGCGCGCTTGCAGCGGCGGAAAACGGCATTGCCCAGCGCCTCCTTGCTCGGGAAGCGTTGGTAGAGCGTACCGAGGCCAACACTGGCCCGTGCGGCCACTTCCGGCACTGCGACGCTCGCATAGCCCTCGGCCGCGAAGAGTTCGATGGCGGCAGCGAGGATTCGTTCCTCGGGATCCGGACGGGGCGGCTTCGAGGGGGTTCTTTTCAGCATGGAACTCGCAAACGGGGTTGACAGCGCGGCGAACTGCAATAATGATCATTATTACAGTAATGATCATTATTCGCAAATGGAAGAGCTGCCGATATGGGCACGACGCTGCCGAAGCTTTTTGTTGCCGCACTTGTCCTTCTTCATGCTGGCTTGCTGGTCTGGGCGCTGATGGGCTTCGCCGAGTGGTTCTGTCTCGACGTGCCCTGGCCGCATGTCGCCAATCCGCTGTTTCCGCACGGTGTCCTCCTCGCCCACTGGACATCCGTGCTGCTGACGGCGGCGCTCTTTCTCGGCGGTCTCACGCTCCGCTGGCCGGCGACACCGAGCGCAGTCGCCTGCGGATATGCTGCCATGGCAACCGTCTGCCTGA
The DNA here is from genome assembly GCF_963975745.1 of uncultured Parvibaculum sp. NCBI lineage: Bacteria > Pseudomonadati > Pseudomonadota > Alphaproteobacteria > Hyphomicrobiales > Parvibaculaceae > Parvibaculum > uncultured Parvibaculum sp. The sequence goes on from NZ_CAXBIB010000002.1 coordinate 37,748, forward strand.
TCGAGACGACCACCTACCTCGTTCACGACACGCGCTGGCTCGCAATGGGACTCGAATATGCGGCTTATATCGGCATAGGCTCTTTCCTGTTTCGCTCGGCCTGGGCGCAGGCGCATTTCAGCAGCGGGACGGGCATCACTGGATAATCCTTGTACGAAGTAAATAGAGGAAGCGAAACCAGAGGGAGGAGACAGAATCAAAACCGGCATAGCGTTGATCTTCCAGAACCCGGAAGGAAGCGGCCGCAACGACCGCGAGGTCTATACGAAGGAGCTGGCGCTCGGCGCGATGGCGGAACCGCTCGGCTTCCAGTCGCTATGGAGCGTCGAGCATCACTTCACGGACTACACGATGTGCCCGAACGTCACTCAGTTCCTGTCCTATTTCGCAGGCCGCACCAAGGACATCGAGCTTGGCTCGGCCGTCATCGTTCTGCCCTGGCACGATCCGATGCGGGTCGCGGAAGAAGTGGCGATGCTCGACCATATGTCGAACGGGCGCATGATCCTCGGCATCGGGCGCGGCCTCGGACGGATCGAATTCGAGGGCTACCGCCTCGACATGAACCAGAGCCGCGGCGCCTTTGTCGAATATGCGCAGATGCTCCTCGAAGGGCTGGAGCAAGGCTATTGCGAGATGGACGGCGAACACATCAAGCAACCGCGCCGCGACATCCGCCCGCGCCCGTTCAAATCGTTCCGTGGGCGTTCCTATGCCGCAGCCGTCAGCCCGGAGTCCGTCGAGATCATGGCGAAACTCGGCGTCGGCATTCTGGTGATCCCGCAAAAGCCGTGGGAAGAACTGATCCCCGAACTTGACAGCTACCGCGCCAAGTATCTGCAATATACCGGCACCGAGGCGCCACCGACATTGCAGTTCGGCTGGGTCTATTGCCACGAGGACGAACAGGCCGCCTATGAAGGCGCGTTCAAATATATCGGCGCCTATTATGACTCGGTACTGAAGCACTACGAGCTGCGCGCCGACCACATGAAGAACCTCAAGGGCTACGAGTACTACGCCAAGATGCAGCAGGGCATTCGCGAAGCTGGCGAGGACGCGGCGATCAAATTCTTCCTCGATCTGCAGATCTGGGGCACACCCGAGCAGTGCTATCGGAAAATCGCAGAGACCTCAGCGCGGATTCATTCCGACCACTTCACCGGCGTCTTCTCCTATTCGGGGATGCCTTGGGACGATGCCGAACGCAACATGAAGCTCTTCGCGAGCAAGGTGATGCCTGAACTGCAGAGGCTTCCGCCGGTCCAGCAGCGCGTCAAGGCAGCGGCCGAATAAAGGCCGAAGGGAACCGCATCATGGGACGGGTTGAGGGCAAGGTTGCCATCGTTACGGGGGGCGCCTCGGGCATCGGTGAGGCTAGCGCGAAAGTGCTGGCGCGCGAGGGGGCGTCGGTCATCGTCAGCGACATCGACAAGGAAGGCGGCGCGCGGGTCGCAAAGGAAATCGGGGATGTGGGCGGCAAAGCCCGCTTCCTCGAACACGATGTCGCCTCGGAAACATGCTGGGCCGAGGTCGTGGCGACTACCGTCGCTGCGTTCGGCGGACTCCACGTTCTCGTCAACAATGCCGGCATCGGCGTCGGCGGCTTGTGCGAGACCTTCTCGCTCGAAGACTGGCGGCGGCAGACGGCGATCAATCTCGACGGCGTCTTTCTCGGCACCAAACATGCGATCCCGGCGATGCGGGCGTCGGGCGGCGGTTCCATCGTCATCATGTCGTCGGGAGCGGGCCTGACCGGAGCTCCAGGCATGTCGGGCTATTGCGCGACCAAAGGCGCGGTACGCCTGTTTGCAAAGGCCGTGGCGCTTGAGATGGCACAGCTCGGCGATGCGATCCGCGTCAACTCAGTGCATCCCGGCGTCATCGACACGCCGATCTGAACCAAGGTGACGCCCGAGACCCGCGCCGTCTTCGGCGCCGCCGCACAGGGCAATGCCGTCGATCCGGCGCTGCTGGCAGCGGCGATGGCGCCACTCGGCAAGGCCGGCGTGCCGGAGGATATTGCGATGGGAGTTCTCTTCCTGGCGTCGGATGAGTCTCGCTACATGACCGGCGCCGAACTCGTCATCGACGGCGGCGCGACGGCAGGCTGATCAGATATCCATCTCCCCCTGCCCTGCCAGGACTTCGGCGGCGAGCGGCACCGTGATCGGCCGCTTGCCCGAGAGCGAGGCGCGGTCAATCGCTGCCACTACGTCGCGAGCGGCGGCAACCGAGCGTTCAATGCGCGCCGCGATGTAGGTGATCAGCATTTCGGGCACGCGCAACTGGCGGTCGTCGAACAGCTTGACGAGAATGCCGGAGAGAAGCGCGTCGTCGGGCGGCCCCAGCGCCGCATGCGGCAATGCTCTCAGCCGCGAGGCGAGATCGGGCAGACGGACCGCAAGATGACCCGGCGCCTCGCGGGACGTCAGCAACAGGAAGGCGCCGTCCTGCGCGGTCAGATTGAGTAGATGGAAAAGCGCGCGTTCGGTGGCGTCAGACATCTCACCGAGATTCTCGACGATCAGAGCGCCACCGGCGATCAACGCCGGAATCTCGGCCGTTTCAAGTGCCGGCGCCTCCATCCGCTGCGCCTGCGCTTTTTTGCGCCAGACTTCGGCCAGATGGGTTTTGCCACTGCCGGGTGGACCCGAGAGCAGCACCGCAGAGCCACTCCATGCCGGCCATGAATCGATCAGCGCCACTGCGGCCACATTGGAGCGCGCGACCAGAAAATCCTCGCGGCCGAAGGCAGGACGGTGGCCGAGTTCGAAAACCAGTTGCCGCGCCATTCAGCTTTCCGGCCCGGTGCCGGATCCCAGATAGAGCTGGCTTGCCCTGTAACGTGCAATGCCGAAGCGTGTCAGCACACCCAGTGCGGCGGCAATGGGCAAGGCCAGCAACGCGCCGGCGAAGCCGAACAGGGCTGCGAAGGCAAAGATGGCAAACATGACCCATACGGGATGGAGACCGACCCGGTTGCCCACGAGTTTCGGTGAGAGGAAATTCCCTTCGATGAACTGGCCAACCGCAAACACCGCGACGACCAGGCCGATCGACACATAGTCCGGCCAGAACTGAAACAGCGCCAGTGCCACGCCAACCACAAAGCCAACGATGGTACCAAGGTAGGGAATGAAGCTGATAATGCCGGCGATAATCCCGACCGCAAGGCCAAAGCGCAGCCCCACGAGCGACAATCCGACTGCATAGATGACGCCGAGCACGAGGCAGACGATCACCTGCCCGCGCACGAAGCCCGCGAGCACCGCATTGATGTCCCGGGCGAGCTGGCGGATCGTCTCGGCATGGTCTCGCGGCAGCAAGCCGTCAATGCGCTCGACCATGCGGTCCCAGTCAAGCAGCAGGTAAAAGGCGACGACCGGCGTCACGACAATCAGCGAAATCAGACCGACGAACTGCAGACCTTGCGAACCAAGGGATGGAAGAAGATCGACGAGCCACTTCACCGAATTGCCGACGCTGTCCGAAATTGCCTTCTCGACATCCGGTGCGCGCGCGCCAAGGAGTTCGGCCAGGCGCCCGTCGCCCAGTTCCAGAAGGTATGTCTGACCGCGCTGAATCACGCCCGGCATGATATCCAGCAACGCCATCGACTGATTGTAGACAACCGGCAACAACAGGATCATCGCCACGACGGTGAAGACGAGAAAAAATATCGTGATCAAGGCCGTGGCGAGCAAGCGCGACAGACCGTAGCGTTCGAGGCGATCGGCCAGCGGATCGAGAAGATAGGCAATTGCCATACCAGCAACGAAGGGCAACAGGATGCCCTTCAGCAGCCACAATCCGAGCACGAAGAGGCCAATCACAAGAGCCCAGACCACAAACTGGCGCTGAATGGTCATTGCGACGCGTCCAAAGCTTGGCCCGAGATTATCATGGCGCGACGCTGAGGCGCCAGGCCGGCATGATAGCGGCACCTGGCGCCGTTCCAATGTTCGTTTCCATCACCATGGGGTCGACCGCAGCCGCAGCAACATTCGACAGGCTGACGTTGCGCTGTGCCAGCGTCAGCGTCAGCAAGTCAACGCCTCCCTTGTAGGAAATTCGCAGTTCCGCACCATCCGAAGAGATGCCCATGACTTCCAGACCCTGTACCAGCGGCGCGGTGGTCAGGCTGTTGCGAATCCGCTCCCATTCTTCAAGACTGGCGTAGCTTGCTGAAGCCGTGAGTATCTGAAGCGATGCATCGCGGACGATGATCTGCCTTTTCCATTGCAGAGCAAGCGCTTCCAGCATGGCGCGCGCGGCGTCGCGCATTTGCGTTGCCTCATCCGCGCCTGCGTCGAAACTCTGTCGGAGCGTTGCTGCCGGCGCCGGCCCGCCGCGATGCGCCAGCGTCACATTAAGGCGATCTCCCATCAGCGTCGCCTGTGCGACCATCACCTCGGCCGCACCATAGTTTGCCGCCAGGCCTGCCAGTGCCGTCTGTGACGTTTCGTCGTCGGAAATCGCCAGATCGGCCGGCACGGAATTGATTTCGGCGATATCGCCCAGCGGCAGAACCAGCGGGGTCATCGCATTACCCAGATCCAGCGAGGCCCATGCATCGCGCCAGGGATTGCCATCATCCCAGAGGACCAGGTGTCCGTCGCGCCGCAGCACCGGCAGCAGCACTGCCGGCCGGGCTTGCGTCTCGCCGAAGGGCACACTGGCGCCGCGCAACAGACGACGCACAGCTTCCGGCTGGAAGCTGACAATCAATTCCGCGATATAGCGCGTTGCGCTGCCTCTTTCGTTGGCAACCTGAAAGCCGCGCACGGCACTCTGGGCCGTCGCCTCGTCGACGTCCGGCAGGGAACCCCAGTCCTCGGCCAATGTCAGCTTCTTCATCACCTCGATCAGCGCAAGGCGCTGGCCTTCGGCCTGCGCCGCAGCACGTGCGGCGGTGGCGCTGTCGGCCGTGCGATCAACGGCGATGCCCTGCACGGTGAAAATGTCGCTGGCCGATGCCGACGCCGCCAGACCCGCCAGTATCGCGAGGGCGAGGCCCGGCGCGCGCAAAACTCCGATCACAGAAATCATCGATAGGCCCTTGATCCGTCACGATTTTCAGCGCCAGCGTGGCGCGACTTGCCGGACACTATATCACCGTCACCGGCAAGCGACGAAAGGCCTTCCGGATTTTTAGCCTTTCTCTTGCACCCGGAGACGATTTCGGGTGATTTGTGCCCCTCTTTCCCGCATTCGAGTCCCGGAAACCGCAACGATGGCCGCCACCCCCCCGAAGGACCGCCCCAACCGCTATACCTATGCAGAGGCGGGCGTGGACATCGACGCCGGCAACGAGTTGGTCAGGGCCATCGGTCCGCTGGCCGCCTCGACCCGGCGCACCGGCTCCGACGCGGCGCTGGGGGGCTTCGGCGGGCTTTTCGATCTTGCGGCTTGTGGCTTCAAGGACCCGGTGCTGGTGGCGGCCAATGACGGTGTGGGGACCAAGCTCAAGGTCGCCATTGACGCCAATATCCACGACACGGTCGGCATCGACCTTGTCGCCATGTCGGTCAACGACCTCATCGTGCAGGGCGCCGAACCGCTTTTCTTCCTCGACTACTATGCGACCGGCAAGCTCCATGTCGATGTGGCCCGCGAAGTGGTGGCCGGAATCGCCGAAGGCTGCCGCCAGGCCGGCTGCGCGCTGATCGGCGGCGAAACGGCCGAGATGCCTGGCATGTATGCCAAGGGCGATTATGATCTTGCGGGCTTTGCTGTCGGCGCGGTCGAACGAGACCAGATCCTGCCGCGCGGCGATGTTGCGCCCGGCGACATTCTGCTTGGCCTTTCCTCATCCGGCTTCCATTCCAACGGCTATTCGCTGGTGCGCCGGATCGTGGAGGATCAACGGCTTTCCTATTCCGCACCCTTCCCGCATGGCGACGGGGTGAGCATTGGCGAAGCGTTGCTCGCCCCGACACGCATTTACGTGAAGGCGATGCTTCGCGCCATCCGCGAGACCGGCGCCGTGAAGGCAATGGCGCATATCACCGGCGGCGGCTTCGTGGAGAACATTCCGCGCGTGCTGCCAGACGGCGTCTCGGTCGAGATCGACGGCGCATCGTGGAAAATGCCACCCGTCTTCCGCTGGCTGATGGAGCTTGGCGGGATCGACGATGCGGAAATGGGCCGCACCTTCAATTGCGGCATCGGCATGGTGGTGGTCGTCGCCGGGAAAGATGCAGAGAAGGTCGCTACCGTTCTTGCCGATGCCGGCGAGACAGTGCAGCGCATCGGCCGCCTCACCGAGGCGGCCGCAGGCGCGCCGCGCGTCGCCGTCAAAGGCGCATTGGGCTCCAGGCCGTGAAGATCGGCGTCCTCATTTCGGGCCGCGGCTCCAACCTCAAGGCATTGATCGAAGCCTGCGCCGAACCCGGCTTTCGCGGGCGGATCGCTATCGTCATTTCAAACCGACCGAATGCCGCGGGTCTCGCACTTGCCGCGGCGGCCGGCATTCCGACTCTTGTCATCGACCACAAGGATTTCGCCAGCCGAGAGACTTTCGATGCCGAACTCGACCGGGCGCTGCGCGAGACGGGTGTCGAGCTGATATGCAATGCGGGCTTCATGCGCATTCTCTCCGATGGCTTTGTCGAGAAATGGCGCAACAGGCAGATCAACATCCACCCCTCTCTGCTCCCTGCCTTCAAGGGCTTGCATGTGCATCGGCGAGCGCTCGATGCCGGTGTCCGGATCACCGGCTGCACCGTGCATTTTGTGCGGCCGGAAATGGACGAAGGCCCGATTATCGCGCAGGCCGCCGTGCCGGTGCTACCGGACGACACACCGGAGACGCTGGCCGCGCGCGTGCTCGAAGCCGAACACAAGCTCTACCCGATGGCGCTGAAGCTCGTGGTCGAGGGCCGCGCCCGCGTGGTCGGCGAGCATGTGGTGCTGAGCGACGCGGATGGAGGGAATGTTCCGGCGGCACTGTTTATGCCCTCGCCCAGATAAGAAGCCCCGCCGTTTCCAGCGGGGCTTTCCAAACTCTGCGACCGATCAAATCAGCCGACGATTTCTTCGTCCTTGAAGAAATACTTGATCTCTTCGGCGGCGGTTTCCGGCGCATCCGAGCCGTGGACCGAATTCGCCTCGATCGATTCCGCAAAGTCCTTGCGAATCGTGCCGGGGGCGGCATTCTCAGGGTTGGTCGCGCCCATCACTTCGCGGTTCTTGACAATTGCGTTCTCGCCTTCGAGCACCTGCACGACGACCGGGCCCGAGGTCATGAACTTGACCAGATCGTTGAAGAAGGGGCGCTCCTTATGGACCGCATAGAAGCCTTCGGCCTGAGCCTTGGTCATGTGGATGCGCTTGGAGGCCACCACGCGGAGGCCGGCACTTTCGAAGCGGTCGATGATCTTGCCGGTGAGGTTACGCCGGGTCGCGTCCGGCTTGATGATCGAGAAGGTCCGTTCGAGGGCCATGCGTCAACATCCTGTATCTGAAGGGGTGAAGATTTGGCGCGGTTTATAGCCGGGGTTGGTGACGCGGGCAACCGGGGGTGCTAAAAGCCCGCTCATCATGCTCCATATCAACGATCTGACCTTCCGAATGGAGGGGCGCCTGCTCCTCGACCATGTCACGGCGGCCATCCCGCCGGGCCAGCGGACCGGCTTTGTCGGCCGCAATGGCACGGGCAAGTCCACGCTTCTGAAGCTCATCACCGGCGAGTACGGGCCGGAGACCGGGAGCATCTCTTTCCCGAAGAGCTGGCGTATTGGCATGGTCCGGCAGGAAGTGCTGGCGGGTCCGACCTCCCTGCTCGACACGGTGCTGACGGCCGATGCCGAACGCGCCTCGTTGCTGGCCGAGGCCGACACCGCCACCGATCCGCACCGCATCGCCGAGATCCACACGCGGCTCGCCGACATGGGGGCCCATGCGGCCCCGGCGCGCGCCGCCACGATCCTTTCCGGCCTGGGCTTCGACGAAGCGGCCCAAGCTCGGCCCTGCTCCGACTTCTCAGGCGGCTGGCGCATGCGCGTAGCGCTGGCGGCCGTGCTCTTTTCAGAGCCCGACCTGCTGCTGCTCGACGAACCCACCAACTATCTCGATCTCGAAGGCACGATCTGGCTCGAGGACTATCTGCGCTCCTATCCCTATACCGTCCTGATCGTCAGCCATGACCGCGATCTTCTGAACAATGTGGCGCAGAACATTCTTCATCTCGAACACAAGAAGCTCAGCGTCTATAGCGGCAACTACGACCGCTTCGACCGCACGCGGCGCGAAAAGCTGATGCTGCAACTGTCGATGAAGAAGAAGCAGGAGGATGCGCGCCGGCACATGGAGAGCTTCATCGAGCGCTTCAAGGCGAAGGCGTCCAAAGCCCGGCAGGCCCAGAGCCGCATGAAGGCGCTCGCAAAAATGGAACCCATCGCCGACATCATGAGCGAACGTGTTCTCCCCTTCCACTTCCCGGCACCTGAAAAGCCTCTCGCCTCACCGATCATCCGGCTTGAGCATGCGAGCGTCGGTTATGAGCCCGACAAGCCGGTGCTGAAGAATCTCGACCTTCGCATCGACCAGGATGACCGGATTGCGCTGCTCGGCGCCAATGGCAATGGCAAATCGACCTTTGCCAAACTGCTCTGCGACCGGCTGCGCGTTTCGGCCGGCCACAAATATGCCTCGAAGAAGCTGCGCATCGCCTATTTCGCGCAGCATCAGCTCGACGAACTCAATATGGGCGACACGCCCTACGAGCATTTCCGCGAATTGATGCCGGACGCGACGATCGCCCAGGTGCGCGCGCGGGCGGGCTCATACGGCTTCGGTGCCGACAAGGCGGATACAAGGGTCGAAAAGCTGTCCGGCGGCGAGAAGGCACGACTGCTCTTTGCCATCGCGACCTTCCACAAACCGCACATGATCATTCTCGACGAGCCCACCAACCATCTCGATGTCGATAGCCGCGAGGCGCTCGTCATGGCAATCAACGAGTATGACGGCGCCTTCATCCTGATTTCGCATGATCGGCATCTGGTCGAGACCTGCGCCGACCGGCTGTGGCTGGTCGCCGACGGCACGGTCGCGCCCTATGACGGCGATCTCGACGATTACCGCAAATGGCTGCTGGATCCGGCGCGGCGTATCAAGCCACTGGTTGCCGAAGATGACACCGAAGTGTCGGCGCCCGCACCGCGTCCCTCCAACGACAAGCGCGAAGCAAGGCGGCTTGCCGCGCAGAAGCGCGAGCAGATGGCACCGCTGAAGAAGAAGGCCCAGGCGGCCGAGCAGGAAATACAACGCATTCAGAAGATCATCGATGCACTTGATGCGAAGCTTGCCGACCCCAGGGTCGCCGGCGATCCGGCCGCCATGTCCGCAACCGCAAAGGAGCGCGCGGAGGCGCTCAGAGCGCGGGCGCGGGCCGAAGAGTTGTGGCTTGAAGCGAGCGCCACTTATGAAGAGGCAATGGCCGCCGGCTAGCTAACGATCAATCGCCAACGGCCTGCCTTCGGCGTCCTTGCCGGGCAACAGGCCAAGCAGCGCCATGACGGTCGGATGGATGTCGACCATATCGATGCGGCCGAGGCGCTTGCCGCTGGCGACCCCCGCACCCCACGCATAGAAGATTCCGTGCATCTGCGGAACGGTTTCCGGATCGTATCCATGTGCAGCACGCTGGACCCCGATGGGTGGCGTGAAAATTTCCGGCCACAACTGTGTAACGCCCAGCAGGCGGGCATAGTCAGGAAAGACCTCCGGCCCCTCGATCCAGTGCGGCGGCTTTGCCACGATCATCAGGTCGCCGGCGCGTGGGCCGTTGCCCAACCGGGCATAGGCCGGGTGCATGCCCGTGCGGAAAACATCGAACGCCGCACCGTATGCCGCAAGCGCTTTCTCGACGCGGGCTGCACTTTCGTCTTCGTCGAGATAGATATAGGCGCTCGCGCCGGATGCCGCGACGCGCCCCCTTATCTCATGCTTGTTGATGATGCGGGCAATGTTGATCAACGGACCGACATCCATCATTCCGTGATCGGTACCGACAATCAGTGTCGCCTCGCGATCCCGCGGCAGCGCACCGATCGCTTCCATCAGCTTTCCGACAAGCATATCGCTTCGATTGGCGGCCGCCAGCGTCTCCTCCGAGCGCGTGCCATAGCGGTGCGCCGCGTTGTCCGGCCCGGTAAAATAAAGGGCGATCAAACGCGGCCTATCGCTGCCGCGCATCGACAACAATTCGATTGCGCGTTCGGCGACCTGGTCGTCGGTCATGTGCTGCCTCGGGCGATTGGCATAGGTCGCAAGCTTTCCCGTCGTTCCCGAAGCGCGACCTGCGATCTGGAGCGCCGCCGAAACGACGCCCTGACGTTCCGCGGCCTCCCACATGGTTTCACAGCCCGTGCGCCAGTCGGCATCGTAGTTGTGGTCGAAGCGTCCCAGCGTCGGGTCATAGAAGACATTCGAGAGAATGCCGTGCCGGGCCGGCCAGCATCCGGTGGTAAAACTCGTGTGATTGGTCAGGGACACCGATGGAAAGACAGGTGCAAGCCGGTGCGACCACGTGCCCTCCACACGCATTCTGTCGAGATTCGGTGTGTTTGCGGCCTTGACCATCGACGGCGCAAACCCGTCGAACAGCACGACAATGACAGTCCTGTCGATATCGGTTGCGGAGGCTGGCGCACAATACAGCGCAAGGCTCGCCAGAATCGCGGCGAAAAATCTGTTTGTCCGGCGAACCATGGCACCTCCGCACCGGGTCGGATCTGTTCTACTCGACGGAAAACCCCCGCGCCAGAATCCCGGCCTCCAGCAGCCCATCGACAATACCGCCATCATGGCCCGGCACGATGGCAATGTCCGGCTCGGCCAAATGCAACTCATGCAATGCCGCCAATTGACCGAATACCGCCGTACGGTCCTCATTGAGAAAAAAGCGGGTCACGAGCCGCGCCCGTTCGCGCAACACCTCGATATTGCGGTAGTGCCAGGCCACGTCCCCGATGAGCAGCAACTCCTGCCCGTTCGCCTTCTGCACATAGACCATCTGGCTACCGGGCGTGTGGCCGGGCGCCTTGATCAAGGCAACACCCGGCGCCACCACCTTGAACTGCTCGTACTCAAGCGGCTGATAGTCATCAAGCGCTCCCTCAGGGAAACGCGCCGGCAGGCTCCGCTCCGGATGTTCGACCTGCTCGCGCGTCAAGGCCGTCGAGGGCAGCAACGCCACCAGATCCGGGTGCACGGTCAGACCACCAATATGGTCCATGTGTTCATGCGTTATGAGGATCAGTGATGCCGACGTCATCGCCGACATCATGCGGGTATAGGCCTCCGCATCAAAGGTCACGAGATTGCCACCACCAAGTTCCTCATTCAGCGCCGTATCAACGATGATGCTCCTGTCGGGATAGGCGAGACGGAAGGAATAGACCGGCATGTCGCGCAGCGCCCAGCCGTCGCCCGCGACAATCGCGGTTGCCGGAAACTGAAATGAGCCGACATGCTCAACTTCGACCGTTGCCGGCTTGTCGCCAGGCACGGCGGCGATAGCGCGGCGCACCTGATTGATGTCAAACGCAAATTCGGCATCGGAGGGCATCCGGCTCTCGACAACCAGCCAGTAATAGGCCGCGCCCCCGACAACAGCAAGAACACCGATTGATATCAGTGTACGGCGTACCCAGATCGGCATGACGTCCCCTCTCTCGCTCTCTGCGCATGCTGCGCACCATGAATCTGTTGCAGCGCAGGCCAATCACAGGCGCCAGCGCAACTTCTGCTCGCCTTCTCAGGCCTTCTTTTCCCACCTCCCGACTTCGTTCTGCTGCCAGTAGGTCGCGTCGTGCCCCTCGGCCTTGAGCACCTTCCAGTGCTCGCGTGCCGTCGAAAGTGCTGTATCGTCCCGCCCATCGAACATCAGAACACAACGCTCATATCCGTCGAGCGCCGTCGGGCGTGCGCCATCGACCAGAAACAGAACGTTCGCATTATTGGGATTTTCATCCTCGATCGTCAGAAATATCGGCGCCGCTTCCGGCGGTCCGTCTTCGCGGCTGCCATGCGGAAGAAAACTGTCGTCGCTATAGGTCCAGAGCGCATTGTTCAGAGCATCAAGACGTTCCGGTCCGCCTGCACGCACGATCGCACGCCAGCCGCGCTCCAGCGAGCGCTCCAGCAATTGCGGCAACACGCGCTCGAGCGGTGTGTTCTGCAAATGGTAGAACAGCACTTCGGTCATCGTACCGCCACCGGACCGTTACCCCTCGTAGTGATCGGCAACAAGGCGGTCGAGCAAACGCACGCCCCAGCCCGAGCCCCATGACCTGTTCGTCGCCGTTTGCGGCGACGCCATCGCGGTACCAGCAATGTCGAGATGGGCCCAGGGAACCTTGTTGACGAACCGCTGAAGAAACTGCGCCGCCGTGATCGACCCGCCGTCGCGTCCGCCCACGTTCTTCATGTCGGCGAACTTCGATTCGATCATCTTGTCGTAGGCTTCGCCCATCGGCAGGCGCCAGACGCGTTCTCCCTCGACCTCGCCCGCTTCGAACAACTGCTTCGAAAGCTTGTCATCGTTGGAGAAGAGACCGGCATATTCCTTACCCAGTGCAATCATGATGGCGCCGGTCAGCGTTGCAAGATCGACCATGAACTTCGGCTTGAAGCGCGACTGCGTGTACCAGAGCGCATCGGCCAGCACGAGGCGTCCTTCGGCATCGGTATTGATAACTTCAATTGTCTGCCCCGACATCGAGGTCACGATGTCGCCAGGGCGCTGAGCCTTGCCGTCCGGCATATTCTCGACAAGACCAATCACACCGACTGCATTGACCTTGGCCTTGCGCGTCGCAAGCGTGCGCATCAGGCCGGCGACGCAAGCGGCACCCCCCATGTCGCCTTTCATGTCTTCCATGCCGGCTGGTGGCTTGAGCGAAATGCCGCCGGTGTCAAAACACACACCCTTGCCGACAAAGGCGACGGGCTTTTCGCCCGCCTTGCCGCCCATCCAGCGCATGACGACCAGCTTGCTTTCGTGCTGACTCCCGTATCCGACACCCAGCAGCGAGCCCATGCCGAGTTTCTTCATTTGCGCTTCGCCGAGCACCTCGACCTTGAGACCGACCCGGGACAGTGCGCTGACCCGCTTGGCGAACTCCCCCGGAAAGAGAATATTCGGCGGCTCATTGACCAGGTCGCGCGTCAGGAACATGCCATCGGCAACCTTGGCGAGCGTCGCATAATCCTTGCGGGCAGCCGCGGCGGCGCGTGTCATCACGGTCAGGGATTTCAGGCTGATCTTTGCATCGCCATCCTTCTTCTTCGTCTTGTACTTGTCGAAGCGATACGAGCGCAGCTTTGCACCGAAGGCAAAGCGTGCGGCTGCTTCGCCCGCGGTCAGTTTCGTGCCCGAAATGCCATCGAGCACGATCGAGAGCGATGTCTCCTTAGACTTTTCGAGATGGCCGAACAGTTCCCCCCCAGCCTTCTCCATGCCCGATGCCGAGAGGCTCGCCGATTTGCCCAGACCAACAAGAAGGATGCGGTTGGCGCCAATGCCGCGAGGCCCTGCAACTTCAAGCACCGAGCCGGCCTTGCCGGAAAATCCCGCGGCCTTCATCGCCCGCTTCAAGGTCCCGCCCGTCTTGCCGTCAAGGTCGGCAGCAGCGCCGCGAAGCGTTGCGCCCTCTGTCACCAGCACAGCCAGCGCACCTGCCTTGGCAAGCGAGATGTCGGCAAAGGAGATATTCATCTGGACCTCTTTCAATTAACTCTATGCTCAAATTTCGGGTCGCATTTGACTGATTCGCCGGCTCTCTGGTCCCCATGAGCCTCTGCTGCCTTTTCCCACAGGCCGAAATGGGATAACCATTTCTCTCAATAGAATCCGACAAATCGCCGTGTATCCTAACTGAATCGGCGACAAGGGAAAGACGCCACCGACTGGATGTGGAGCACCCTTCGGGTGGCATCCTCAAGCGCCCAAGCCAGTCCTCCGGTCGGGAGCCGGATTCATGCTGATAGGTCTATCACGATACCTGTTTTTTCAGACGCTGGGGCCATTTGCCGTGGCGACTGTGGTGCTGACCGGCATCATCTGGCTCACCCAGGCCTTGCGGATGCTCGATGTCATGATTGCGCAAGGACAGACGCTCGTGACCTTCTTCCAGCTGACCGCACTGGCTCTTCCCAGCACCCTCATCATCGTGCTGCCGATTTCTCTTTTCTGCGCGCTCCTCTACACGCTGCACAAACTCATTACCGATAGCGAAATCGTCGTGATGTTCTCAGCCGGCGTCAGCCTCTGGTCGGTTGCTCTTCCAATCCTTGCCATCGCAGTCGCTGTGTCGATGGTCGTACTTTCCTTCAGCGTCTACATCGCGCCAGCCGGGTTGCGCGAACTCAAGAGCCGCCTCTACGACATTCGCACCGACGTCGCGTCGTCAATGATCCGCGAAGGCACCTTCGCCAATCCGACGGCAGGATTGACGGTCTATGTGCGCGACCGCACGCCCGATGGCACGACCTATGGCATTCTCGTCCATGACAGCCGCAATCCAGCCGAGCCCATCACCTACATGGCCGAAACGGGCAGTCTTGTCCGTGGTCCGCGTGGGCCACTACTCGTGATGTTCAATGGCAACATTCAACGGGTGTCACGCGACGGCGACGAGGAAATGGGCGCGGCCACGTTGCTCTATTTCGACAAATACTCATTCGACCTATCACCCTACATGCAGGATCACCCCTCTCTAGTCTACGAAGGCAGAGAGCGGTACTTCAACGAACTGATCGATCCTGCACCGGACGATCAGTATGGGCAGATGCATCGCGACAAGCTCCGTTCCGACGCGCATGAACGCCTCGCGGAAGGCATCTTTCCGACGGCGCTGGCGCTGATCGCGCTTGCCGCATTGCTGCCTGCGCCGTTCAATCGACGCGGCTATGCAATGCGCATGGCAACGGCGGCCGGCGCCGCCCTTGGATTGCGGGTAGCAGGGTTCGCGCTCGCCAATGCCTCCAAGAACGACCTCAATCTGATGCCATTGATGTATCTCGTGCCGATCATGGCTTGTGCCATTTCGCTGGCCATTCTCGGCGGCTTTCGCTTCGGGTCCATCCTGCAGCGGGCTCCCGGCGAAGAGGCCCGCTCATGAACATCTCCTGGACGCTTTCGCGCTATCTGGCCCGACAGTTCCTGACCGTTGTCCTGATCACCTTCGCAGTATTTCTTTCTCTCATCTTCATGTTCGAACTGGTGGAACTGCTGCGGCGTGGCGCGGAGAAACCCGGCGTCACCTTCGGATTGCTGGCCTCAATGGCGCTGATGGAGTTGCCCCGCGTCGGTGGCAAGACGCTGCCCTTTGCCGTTCTGTTCGGCGGCATGGCGGCATTTCTCCGCCTCAGCCGCAACAACGAACTTGTGGTGGCGCGGGCGGCGGGCGTGTCGGTGTGGCAGATCATTGCACCGGCACTCGTCGTCACCTTCGTCATCGGCACATTCGTCGTCACGATCTACAATCCCGTTTCCGCAACATTGGCAACACAATACCGGCAGCTGGAATCGAAGTATCTCGATCAGCAGTCGAGCTTCCTCGCCCTCTCCTCGAACGGGCTTTGGTTGCGTCAGGCCGACTCGACCGGCCAGTCGGTCGTCCACGCATTGCGGATGGGCGAACAGGGTATCGAGCTGTATGACGTCACGATCTTTCTTTACGGCAATTCCAACAGCTTTCTCGGGCGGATCGACGCGCGCGAGGCCGTTCTCAAGGACGGCTATTGGGCTCTTCAGGAGGTCTGGGTCCTGCTGACCAATGATCAGCCGCGGCGGTACGAAACCTACGAACAGGAGACATCGCTGACGGCCGAACAGGTGCAGGATAGTTTTGCGCGGCCGGACACGATATCCTTCTGGGATCTTCCACATTTTATCGAGACAGCCGAGTCGGCGGGGTTTTCGGCCCGGCGCTACCATCTGCATTTTCACCAGATTCTGGCGACCCCGGTTTTGCTCTGCACCATGGTGCTGGTCGCCGCGGCGTTCTCGATGCGCACCGCCCGCTTTGGCGGCTTTGTTCAGGTCGTCATGGGCGGCATATTTTCAGGCTTTCTGGTCTATTTTCTCGGGGACCTGTCGATCGCTCTCGGCCTGTCGGGGATCCTGCCCACACTGCTGGCGGCCTGGGCACCTTCGGCGGTCGTCATGCTTTTGGGACTTGCGGTTCTCTTTCACCTCGAAGACGGTTAGACATTAGGCGGGCCCCGGTACGAATCCCGGTGGCCGGGGAAAAGACGCAGACGTGACACGGGGGCGATTGATGGGGTTTGGCGGCCGCTGCCTAGGCAAGGGCGGGCTCGTTATCAGCGCAGTGCTGGCATTTTGCCTTCACGGCGCGGGTCCCGTGTCAGCTCAGGACAAGACGCCAGCGCTCGCCGGTGCGCCAGAGCATTCGTTTCCGCAGTCGGGCGAAGTATTGATGCAGGCCGATGTGCTGGCCTATGACCGCGCGAGCCGCGTCGTCACGGCAACCGGCCATGTCGAGATCGCGTTCGGAAGCCGTGTCCTCCTTGCCGATCGCGTCACCTATGACGAAACAACCGGCGTCGTCACTGCAGATGGAAATGTGTCCCTGCTCGACCCTCAGGGCGACGTGGCGTTTGCCGACCGTCTGGTCCTTCGGAACGAGATGAAGGATGGTGTGATCGAAACGCTCCGGATTCTGTTGAGCGACAATTCAAGGCTCGCCGGCCATGAGGTCGTCCGCTCCGGCGGCAACATGACGACATTGCAACGTGCCGTCTACAGCCCCTGCGACATCTGCGAGGAAAAAGGCCAGACGACACCTCTCTGGCAGATCAAGGCGTTTCGCGTCATCCACAACAAGGAAGAGCAGCGCATCATCTATGAGGACGCGTTTCTGGAATTCTTCGGTGTTCCAGTGGCCTATGTGCCGTATTTCTCGCAACCCGACCCGACCGTGAAGCGGCAGTCGGGCTTTCTGCCTCCCAAGCTCGCAAGTTCAACCGATCTCGGACAGGAAGTGGAAATCCCTTACTTCTGGGCCATTGCGCCGGACAAGGACGTGACGCTGATGCCGCGCTTCACGACCAAAGAGGGCATTGTTTACAAAGGCGAGTATCGTCAGCGCGTCGAAAGCGGACAATTCGAGATGTTCGGCACTGGCACGTGGCCACGGACACAGACCGCAGGAACGCCAGGCGACGCCGACTTCCGCGGCAGTCTGTTCGGCAACGGCGATTTCGTCGTCGATGAGCACTGGCGCTGGGGCTTTCGCTCGGAACTCGCGACGGACGATACCTATCTGCGCAAATATGACCTGTCCTCCGCGACGGATCTGATCAGCAACATCAATGCGCGATATGCAAATGGCCGCAACAGCTTCACGGCTGACGCCTATTACTTCCGCGGCCTGCTTGCAACAGACCAGAACGCAACGACACCATGGGTCGCGCCGATCCTGCAATACAACTATTCCTATCCGGATCAGATCGCAGGCGGCAGGGTCGGACTTTCTGCCAATGCGATGGTGCTGGACCGACGGCAAGGCGCGAGTTCCCGCCGCCTTTCGGCCGCCGCCAGCTGGGACCGGCGCGAAACCACAGCCGGGGGCCTGGTCTACCGCCTCTTTGCGAATCTGCGTGGCGACTTCTATTCGGTGAGTGGCGTTCAGGATCCATCCCTGCCAGGCGTTACCTTCGAAAGCACAACAATCGCCCGCGGCCTGCCGACCATTGGAGCCGAATGGAGTTTCCCGATGGTTCGTTCCGATGAAAACTTCCGGCAAGTCATCGAACCGATCGTCCAACTGATCTACTCACCCAATATCGGCAATACGGTCGAAATTCCGAACGAAGACTCATTGAGCTTCGAATTCGACGATACCAATCTCTTCTCCGAAGACCGCTTCGCCGGACTTGATCGTTGGGAAACCGGCGCCCGAGCCAATGTTGGCGTCAAGTACGCTATTTTCACGCCCGATGGCGGTCAGGCATCGGCCATGATCGGGCAAAGTTATCGTGTCGAGGACAATACGAGTCTCGCGCCCGGCACGGGGTTGAGCGATCAGACGTCCGACTATGTCGGCCGCCTTGCCATTGCCCCATCAAATGACCTGCTGCTCTCCTATCGATTCCGGATTGACGACGAACGCTACAAGATCCGGCGCAACGAGGTTAACCTGCTTGGCACGGTCGATCGCGTCAGTGGACAGCTCGGATATGCTTATTTTGCGGCTGATCAGTCCGTGACATTCACGTCGCGTGAAGAGGTTTTTCTTGGCGCAACCGTGAAACTCGACGATTACTGGCGCGTATATGGGCGAACGCGACATGACATCGCCAACGACAGGGCTGTGGCGAACCGGGTCGGGTTTGGATACGAGGACGAATGTTTCGATTTCTCGCTCAGCTTCAATCAGTCGTTTACGCGTGATCGCGATATAGAGCCCGAGACATCCGTTATTCTGCAGATTACGCTGAAGACTCTCGGCGGAACCCAGGTTGCAGGAGCGACACCTAACGACTAGCGGCGAATTCGCGCCAGGGCCCTCGCAAGCCCCTGAAAAGTGGTGCTTTTTGCCATAGACCGCCGGATCCGGACAGGTTGATTAGCGACCTGATTCAAGTATTCTGTCGGCCAGCGACACCGAGGAGATCTAGGCATCACGCCTAAACGGGAGGGGCCTGCGGCCCTCAAGAAAGACGCCATGAAGTTAGAGATGTTAGCGGGCGCCAAAACGCTCGCCCGAGGCCTACTACGCCGGTCAGTACTGAGATTGACGCTTGCCTGCTTCGTTGCTCTTGCCGCCCTGCCCGCCGACGCTGTGGACGCACAGGAGTCCCGCAGTGCAACCGATTCTCAGGCAATTGCAGCGATCGTCAACGACCAGGTCATATCATCCTACGATCTCGACCAGCGCGTGCGCCTTGTCATGGTCAGTTCCGGTATCCCGAATACGGCGGAGAATGTGTCGCGAATCCGAGGCCAGGTGCTGCGCGCACTTGTCGATGAATATCTGAAAAGGCAGGAGGCACAACGCCTCAATATCCGGATCGAGCAGGCCGAGGTTGACTCTGCCCTGGAGCGCGTCGCGCAGCGTTCGAATATGACAGTCGCGCAGATCGAGGAGTTCCTTGAAGAGGGTGGCGTCTCGAAATCGGCACTGGAAGCCCAGATTGCATCCGACATGGCCTGGCAGCGTGTCGTGCAACAGCAATTCGGCGGCCTTGTTACCGTCGGGCAGAATGAGATCGATGAGGTGCTGCGCCGCCTGGAAGAAGAGGCAGACCAGCCGCGTTACCTCATATCCGAAATTCTCATCACCTTTGACAGCCCGGTGCATGCCGAAGAAATCTCTGCCGGGATACAACGTCTTGTCGAGCAGATACGCGAAGGCGCGCCCTTCGAAGGCGTGGCGCGGCAATTCAGTCAGTCGCCTTCGGCAGCCAATGGCGGCGATATCGGATGGGTGCACGCCAGCCAGCTTCCCGAAGGCGTCGGCAGCATCGTCACAAACATGCAACCCGGTATGGTCTCCGATCCGATCCGCACCGTGAATGGATTTTACATCATCCAGGTCCGCTCCATGCAGACCGGCACCGGGGCCGATCCGATGCGCGATCAGTATTCGTTGATGCAGGTTCTCCTTCCCTTGACCCCGGATGCCGAGCCGGCCGCCGTCAATCGGCGTGCGCGCGAAGCGCAGGAGTTCCGATCGCAGGTGACGTCCTGTGAAGACGCACCGGCATTGATCCGGAAATATCTGAGCGGCACATCTTCGCCTCTACAACAGGTGATCGCCGGACAACTCGACCCGCGGACGCGCCAGGCCGTCGCCAGGACTGCGGTCGGCGGCGCAACAGAGCCTATCCGCAGCGAACGTGGTGTCGAGATGCTCGTGATCTGCGGACATCGGCCAGCACAAGGCGAGATGCCGACGCGGGCGCAGATCGACGACACGCTTTACGAGCAGCAATTGTCGATGATGGGACGCCGTCACCTGCGCGATCTGCGGCGTGACGCCGTCGTTGTTTACCGCTGAGGCCGGCGTATATCATTCCGCCTGCCGAGGCCCGAATGGGTGCAACGACCATGACGCGTGTTGCGGCCTCCGGCGGCGGCCTGCCGCTGGCCCTGACCATGGGCGAGCCCGCCGGTATCGGGCCCGAGATCACGATCAAGGCATGGTCCGCTCGCGAGGCGGCATCGCTGCCCTGCTTTTTCGTGACCGGCGATCCTGCGCTCTATCAGCAACTTGGCGTACCCGTGCATGTGATCGGACGGCCCGCCGAAGCGACCGCAGCATTTCCCCGTGCCCTGCCCGTTCTGCCGGTTCCGCTCGCCGAGCGGGCAAAACCGGGCCGGCTCATTCCGGCCAATGCCCGTGCCGTGCTTGCCGCCATTGATCTTGCCTGCGACCTCGCAATGAACGGAATGGCAGACGGTCTGGTCACAAATCCCATTCACAAGGGAACACTCTACGAAGCCGGGCTGCAACTGCCTGGCCACACGGAGTATCTGGCAGCACGCACCGGCACCACACATGTCGCCATGATGCTTTCCTGTCCGGACCTGCGCGTCGTACCGGCCACTGTCCATATGGCGCTCAAGGATGTGGCAGCGGCGCTGAGCGTGGCCTCCGTTACCGAACAAGGGCGTGTCCTCGCGAGAGCCCTTCGCGACAGTTTCGGCATTGCACGGCCGCGTATCGCCGTGGCGGCGCTCAATCCGCATGCCGGCGAGGATGGGCATCTGGGCCGCGAGGAAATCGACATTATCGCGCCGGCCATCGCCGCCATACGGGCGAGCGAACCCTTTGCCGAGATATGGGGCCCGTCGCCGGCAGATACGCTTTTTCATGCCGATGCGCGCGCGCGGTATGACGCAGTTCTTTGCATGTATCACGACCAGGCGCTGATCCCGCTCAAGACGATCGATTTCGAACACGGGGTCAATACAACGCTTGGCTTGCCGATCATCCGTACCTCGCCCGACCACGGCACGGCGCTCGACATCGCCGGTCGGGGTATCGCCCATCCAGGCAGCCTCGTGGCCGCCCTGCAAGCCGCCGGCGAAATGGCACGCCGTCGGGCCGCGGCATGACCGGCGCAATGCTGCCGCCGCTGCGCGAGGTGATCGCCCGACACGGGCTCGCCGCTCGCAAGGCGCTGGGACAGAACTTCCTTCTCGACCTCAACCTGACCGGCCGCATCGCACGGGTGGCCGGGCCGCTTGAGGGGCACGATGTCATCGAAGTGGGACCGGGACCGGGCGGCCTGACACGTGCGTTGCTCGACAACGGCGCCCGGCGCGTCATCGCCATCGAACGCGACAAACGCTGTATTGCGGCACTCGAAGAGGTCGCTGCCGCTTATCCGGGCCGCCTGACACTTGTCGAGGGTGACGCACTTGAAACGGACATGGCCGCACTGGTCGACCGCCCTGCCCGCATTGTTGCCAACCTGCCCTACAACATTGCGACGCCGCTGCTTGTGGGCTGGCTGCAAACCGAACCCTGGCCCCCCTGGTTTTCAAGCCTGACGCTAATGTTCCAGCGGGAAGTGGCAGAGCGGATTGTTGCCTTGCCGGGAAGCAAGGCCTATGGCCGGCTCGGCGTGCTGGCGCAGTGGCGGACAAGATCGCGGATTCTGTTCGATGTCGATCGGCGCGCCTTCACGCCGCCACCATCCGTGACTTCGTCCATTGTCGAGCTTTTGCCGCGACAAGCGCCACTGGCCACGGCCGCCCCGCAGGCGCTTGAAAAGGTGGTAGCCGCCGCTTTCGGCCAACGTCGCAAGATGCTGCGCGCCAGTCTGAAATCGTTGGGGCGCGATCCTCTGGCGATGATCGCGGCAGCAGGCGCCCAGCCGACACAACGTGCCGAAGAGCTGACCGTTGAACAATTCTGTGCCCTGGCCCGGGCCTATGAGCGAGGCATCTGAACATCTGCCACCAAGGTTGGCAGGCTCGCGACCTCGTGCCACATTGTTGCTCAGAAGCGCGATGGCAGGATTGCTTCGCGTCAGGAAATCGAGGAGACCGCCCCAATGAAGTCGGAAGCCATTGTCGAATACGGCCAAGCGCTCAAGATCGTCGAAAGCGAAACACCGAAGCCGACAGGGACGGAAGTGCTGCTGAAGGTGACACATTGCGGCGTCTGTCATTCGGACGTGCATATTCACGATGGCTATTTTGACATGGGCGGTGGCAACAAGCTTGATGTTCGCGGCGGTCGGCAATTGCCGTTCACGCTGGGCCATGAGATCGAGGGCGAGGTGATCGGCGTCGGGCCCGATGCCAAAGGCGTCGAAATCGGAACGCGACGCGTCGCCTATCCATGGATTGGCTGCGGCGAATGCCCGACCTGCAAGCGCGGCGATGAGCATCTGTGCAACAAGCCCCGCAATCTCGGCATTCATGTTGCCGGCGGCTATGCCACCCATGTGATCGTGCCGCATCCGCGCTACCTGATCGACTATACAGGCGTCGCGGACGGGCTCGCCGCAACCTATATGTGCTCGGGTCTGACCGCCTACGGCGCAATGAAGAAGCTTGGCGAAATCAGCGCCGAGGAACGCGTGATGGTCGTCGGACTTGGCGGCGTCGGGATGATGGGCCTGCAATTCGCCAAGGCGATGTTTCCCGCCGCACCGCTCGGCGCCGATGTCGACGACAGCAAGCTCCAGGCCGCCAAGGGCGCCGGTGCCCATGAGGTTTACAATCCCAAGGACCCCGAGGCGATCAAGAAAGTGCTGGCAGACACCAATGGCGGTGTGCCGGCTGCGGTCGATTTCGTCGGCTCGGAAGCTTCGCTCAAATTCGCGACCAGCATCGTGCGTAAGGGTGGCCATGTCGTCATCGTCGGCTTGTTCGGAGGTGGGTTCTCGATGCCGATTCCGATGTTCCCGATGCGTGCACTGACGATCGGCGGCTCCTATGTCGGCTCACTCGGCGAGACGCATGAGATGATGGATCTGGTGAAAGCCGGCAAGATCGACCCGATCCCGGTCAGCGAACGTCCGCTCGGACAAGGCTCTCAGGCGCTCGACGATTTGCGCAAGGGTAGCGTAATGGGGCGTGTAGTATTGAAGCCTTGAGACGAGTTCCAGCAAGGCCGAGGTGCGGCCGCAACTTTCCGGAACCGAACAAGGCGATCATTCAAAGGCAAGGCAGCGTGCATTCCGATATCGACATCCCGCCAATCGGAACGGATTAACCCTGCAATTTCCTGAAGTGCTCGTAGACCACGAGATCGGCCTCGACCAGCGGCCGGGCCAATTCACGCGCCTCGTCATCAAGGGCGCGCGAAGCCGCCGTGCGATCCTGCCCATCGACGACAAGGTCCGCAGTCACGTTCACTCGCCGACCGCGCGGCGGCGGCGGAAGTCCGGCAACATGCGCCACTTTCGCGAAGGCCGCATCGAGATCGTCGTTGAAACCGATCAGGTCGAGCGTCGAAAGGTTGCGAATTGCGACCTCGGCGAGACGAAAACGCTCTACCTGCGTCTTCGGCAGAACATCGAGCGCCCCGGCAAACTGCCGGGTCAGGAAGTTATCGGTATGTGTCCTGACGCGCGGGTCCCGGGAGGACAGAAACTCATGCAGTGACAGGTGCTGCATTTCATTGACGGCGTCTTCGCGCGGATAGTCCGGCGGCAGATTGACGATGAAATGATAAAGAGATCTCAGGCGATCATAGGGATCGCGAAGAATGGTGAAGGCATAGGTCCGCTCGTCGCGACATAGTTCGAAGGCCGACCACGGCATGTGTCCCATCACGTAGTCGGCGGCCTTTGCCTTCTCGACAAAAGCGTTCATGTTCATGCCGATGAAATCGTCATACCGTACCGTTCGACCGCTCTTCTTCGAGCCCACATACTCCTTGAAGTATGAGTTGATCGAGTTTCCTCCGGTCTTGGGCGTGTGAATGAACACGACGCGCGGACGCCGCTTTCCTTTGATCCAACCTTCGAAAATTACCAACATCCGATACCGCAAGCGGCGCAGGGACTTCCTCACCCTCGCGTATACTCTCGATGCGAATGCCTGCCGGCGCATGGGCCGATCACGCGGTTCGCGATGATGGCGCAACCCGCTGCAGCCAGGCATCGGGCCAATGCGTGATGTTGCCGGTGAGCGTCGACTCGTTGAACGGCCAGGCCGGCTCACCGAGGACGAAATCCGGATGACCTGCCACAAAGTCCCTCGCCGCGTTGGCTGGATTGTCCTTGTCCCAACTCGCCGTGCCCCGCGGCACATCCGTCAGGTCGCGCATCAGACCGTCCGTCGCAACGATCCATGAACCTTCTGTCACCAGCGGCGCGTAGGCGTTCAACTCGTCCAGGACGTGCTGGTAGGAATGATCGGAATCGAGAACAACCAGAACCGTTTCATTCGGTCCGATTGCCGCCCGCACCTGGCCGATGATTTCCGGTGCCGTCGAAGAGCCCTCAATCAACGTGATGAGATCGGACAATGGATGTTCCTCGATCCGTTTTCGATTGTGAGGCCGAATTTCAATGTCGACAGCAATCACGCGCCCCTTGCCGAGCAGGCGGCAGAGGCTTGCGGAGAAAATCGCCGAACCGCCATGGGCAACACCCGTTTCGACGATCACGTCGGGCTTCAGCGCCGAAACGACCTCCTGATACCGGATCATGTCCTCCGGCAGCTGGATGATCGGCACGCCAAGCCACGAAAAGCTATAGGAATACTTCTGGTTCCACCCCACCTTCACCCACAGGTCCGAGAGCAGCTTGAAGGCTTCATCGGTGTAGAGGCCGACCTTCTTGCCGTCCGCGTCCAGTGTCTGCGCCTTGGTATCAATGTTGATCTTCATCGGACTCTCCGTCGTCGATAGGCACAAGACGCGCGGTCAGACCGACTTCACGTGCTGTCACCGCAATTTCATCGAGATAGTTTACATTCATCACGAATATCGTGCCGGGGTTTCGCAGGGCGGACTCCTCGGGCGAAACCACGGGCAAGCCGGAACCCGGCAGGAAATGACCCTGCTTGGCCGGGTTGACGTCCACCACATGATTGATCGTATCGTGGTCCGGGTCGATCAGGATCGAAAAACTGACCCCCTTGGCTCCCGCTCCCCATAGCGCCACCGGCCCCTGCGCAGAGGCCCGCACAAGTGATTGGCGCCAATGCCGGACGAAATCGTCCCGGACGCGGTCCAGATATTCGTGGTCGGCCGGAATCTCCGCAACAGCCTCATCCGCAGGATGGCCAGCCATGGCCTCGGCCCAGAGGTACTGACCGCCAAAGACGTGTTCGACCCGCGGCGATTCAAATCCCGCTCGCCGCAGGACCAGGGCCAGCGACGATGCCGTGAAAAGCGAACAGTGCTCGTAAAAGAAATCCTGCATTGCACGATGGCGAACGATCCAGTCCACACAGGGCGTCTCTATCCAGAGGCGGGCGGGCGAATCCGGACCCAGCGCCTCGCGAATGGCGACAAGAAATTCGAGCGGATCGGGCACATGCTCGATCGTGTGGCGCGTTACCACGACATTCGGCGCCTGCAGCAGCCGGGATGCTGTCTCGACGCCGAAATAAGCGCGATAGATGCGGCTTCCGGCCGGGCCCTCGCCTTCGCGCCCGCGCCAGGCGGGGTCGAAGCCTTCTGCCGCACGCAGGCGACCGTCCGCAGCCTTCACGATCTCTTCGATGAAACGCCCCTGGCCACAGCCGACCTCGAGATAGCAGATCGGCTCGCCTGCGGGAACCGATGCAACGACATCCCTGGCGCGCGCCTCCATATGGGCGCGGAAAGCGGGTGAAAAAGTCTGATCGTTCTCGTACTCCTCGTCATAGACGATCAGCGAAGCATCGAAGGCGCGGTTCCATGCAAATCCGCAGCTGCGGCAGGCGACAAACTCCAGTGGCGCCCGCGCTGCCGACCGCCCTGCTTCGGGCGTCGAATAGATCCTGTTCATCAGGATCGGCATTTCGAGCGAACGCGCGAGCTCGGCAGGCGCCGGTTGGTCGCAGACGGGGCATCGATCTCTCATTTCTTCACGCCATCTCTTGCCGCCGTGCGCCAGAACGACAGCGCCTCATCAAGACCCTGCTCGAGTGAGCGTCCGCCGATGAATCCGACTTCGCCATGAAGCCTCTCGGTGCGCGCGACGATCCGCAGTGGTTCGCCCGGACGATCCGGAAGGGCCCCAAGTTTCACCAGCTCCGGCCTGCCTGCAAGTCTCCCCAGCTGCTGGGCGATATCTGCGACACGCGACGCGGCGCCGGTACCGATATTGACGATCCCCTGAACCTCCGACATGGCAAGTGCGGCCAGCGCCGCTCCAGCGTCTCTTACATCCATGAAATCGCGTTCCGCAAGACCGGCCGAGCAGAGCGCCGGCTCGCCGGCCAGCAAGGCCCGTGCGATCGATGAAACCAGCCGGCCTTGGGCCTCGCCCGGCCCATAAAGAAAAAAGAGTCGCGCCCATGAAAAGGCGACTTGGCGACCTTCGAAAAATGCAGCCAGCACGCGCCGGCAACTGTCCTTCGACACATCGTAGAGCATGTGCGGCGCTAGCGGGGTCGCATACTCGTCACAGGGCCCTTCCGCCGGCCAGTCATACTCATAACAAGTGCCGGTGCCGACGAAGCGGCGGACACCCGTGTCGGCCGCAGCACGCGCCAACGCCAATGTCGCGGCCACCCAGTCGAGATTGGCCGGATCCGTCCAGAATTTTCCGTGTTCGACGCACCAGGCCAGATGAAGAATGCAATCGGGACGAATCTCGCTGACCAGCCCTTGCGCCGCGCCGGGTGCAAGCAGGTCTGCCTGGTGCCATTCAAAGGCACCATCGACGGGTGGCCGCTGGCGGGAGACGGCATGAGCATCGGCTTGCGCAGCCACGAGCGAGGCGAGCGCCTGGCTGCCGACAAAGCCCGACGCACCGGTCAGGAGAATTCGCATGTTTCTCGCTCGTTACATTAACCGATCTTCATATGGCATTGGTTTCATTCTTCTATCAGAATTGCCGTTCCCGGCCCAACTGGATAATATGCGGCTGCTTTCGGCGCGCGGCCCATGATGCCGTTCTCAGGCAAGGAAACGAATTGGCAAACGACAGGACAGGCGCCGACGGCCCCAGAATAACGGTGGTCATCCCCACGCGCGAGCGCGCCGACGTCTTTGCGAGCGCGCTCAAGACCGTCACCGTTCAGGACTACGGCAATCTCGACATTCTCGTAAGCGACAATTTCAGTGGCGATGCGACGGCGGAGATCGCCCAAAGCACGGGGGACTCCCGCGTCCGCTATCTCAACACCGGCCGACGGCTCAGCATGTCGCACAACTGGGAATTTGCCTTGTCACACATCGCGGACGGATGGGTGACGATTGTCGGCGACGACGACGGATTGCTGCCGGGGTCGCTTCAGAAAGTGGCGGCGCTCATCCGCTCGACGGGCACGCTTGCGCTGCAGTCCGCCACGTGCCGCTATCGATGGCCCGGGAACAAGGGTCGACGATATGGGCGTATCCGGATCCCGATGAAAACGGGCCATGAAACGCGCGACAGCAGGAGCTGGATGTCGAAGGTCCTGCGGGCTCGCGCCTCCTATGCCGAACTGCCGATGCTCTATACCGGCGGGTTCACGAGCATGTCAGTACTCAACGAGATCAAACAGAAATCGGGCGCCTTCTACGGATCGCGAATTCCCGACGTCTATTCGGCATTTGCGACCGCAAGCCTTGTTCCCAGTTATGTCTATTCCCATACGCCCTTCGCCATCGGCGGAATTTCGCGCCACAGCATCGGCATCGACCAGTTCGCGGGCGGCAAGAAAGCCGCCGAATCGCCATCGCAGAAGTTCCAGCTTGAGGAAAACATCGCCTTTCACAAGGACATCCCGATGGCGACCGATGGTGGGCTTCCCAAATCCCTGCAGGCGGTCGTTTTCGAGTCCTATTTGCAGACGGCGCATTTGCGGCCCGAGGGCTGCACAGAGCCTTTTGCGCGGCAGATCGAACTCGCCCTGGCGACGTCGCCGCGCGGCGATACGGAAATCGAACAGTGGGCGGCGAGCTTTGCCCGGATGCATGGTCTCGACTATTCGCGGATCAGGTTCAGGGCGACACTTCGGCGTATTGAACAGAAAATTCTCGATGCACCGCGAAATTTCGAGCGCCGCATCAACCGGCGCACCATCGGCTCGCCGCAACTCCCGATCGAAAACGTCTATGAGGCAAGTCTTGCCGCGGCAGCGGTTCTTGATCGCGCGAAAAAGAACTAGGCGTCAGTCAATTCTCAATTGGGGAACGGCGGTCACGAACTTCGCATTCCAGTCGCGGACATAGGCGAGCTGGGCCACGACCTCGGCCTTGATATTCCATGGCAGGATCAACACGATGTCCGGTCGATCCGCCTTCAGATGCGCTTCATCGACGATCGGAATGCGGCTGCCGGGCATGAATTTGCCTTGCTTGGCCGCAGCCCTGTCGACGACATAAGGAACGAGGTCGGGGCGAATGCCGGCGAAATTCATCAGCGTGTTGCCTTTTGCCGCCGCGCCATAGGCGCCGACTTTCAGGCCCTTGCGCCTGGCGTCGATCAGAAATTCGACCAGATCGTCCTTGACCTTTTCGGCGTGACGCTGGAAATCGCTGTAGAAAGCAATTCCCGTCATTCCGGCTTCAGCCTCGCGCGCCATGAGCGCCGGGACGCGTGGCGATGCCGCATGCTTGCCGGTGTCGGCCCGTTGCGCATAGACGCGCAAGCTGCCGCCATGCGTCGAAATCTCTTCGACATCGAAACAGCGAAGGCCGTTCGCCTCGAAAATGCGGGATACGGCAGTCAGCGAAAGATACGAATAGTGCTCATGATAGATCGTGTCGAACTGGTTTTCCTGTACCAACCGCAGCAGATGCGGAAATTCGAAGGTCGCCACACCGGACGGATTGAGCAGGATCGCAAACCCGGCCACGAAATCGTTGATATCGGGGACATGCGCCAGCACGTTGTTGGCGGCCGTCAGATCGGCGCCGCGGCCTGCGGCCGCCAATTCCCGCGCCAGATCGACTCCGAAGAAACGCTCGTCGATTTCGATCCCCTTTTCGCGCGCCGCCGCTGCCGTGCTTGCCGTCGGCTCGACGCCATAGCAGGGGATGCCAAGCGCCTTCACGTATTGAAGCAGATAGCCGTCATTCGCCGCGACCTCGACGACCATGCTGCCGGCGGTCAGATGGAAGCGGGCGACCATCGCTTCGACATAGGCCCTCGCATGTGCCAGCCAGCTTGTCGACGTCGAGCTGAAATAGGCATACTCCGCCGAGAACAACTCCTCGCGGCCCGCGTGATCCTCTGTCTGAACCAGCCAGCAGCTGCTGCAAACCAGAACGCGCAGCGGATACCAGATTTCAGGTCCGTTCAGAGCCTCACGGGTCAGATAGGCGTTGGATGGTGGCGCCGCCCCAAGATCAATGAAGGGCAAGGCGAGCGGCACTCCGCAATGACGACATTTCACCGTTTGCCCTCCCGGTCATTCAGAAGCGGATGGCTACGATCCCGATCCGACATTTCGGTGATTTCCATCGGCCAGATGATCGACAGTGCAGGATCGTCCGGACGGACTCCGCCTTCGGCCGCCGCTACATAGGGCGCGGAGTGGAAATACAACATCTCGACATCATCGGACAGGGCCTGAAATCCATGCGCGCAACCCGGCGGGATCAGCAGGCTGGTGTCGTTTGCTTCCGACAGGACTTCGCCGTGCCAGCGACCATAAGTCGATGAGTCCGGGCGCAGATCGACGGCAACATCGAAGACCTCTCCCCGGAGACAGGTCACAAGTTTTGCCTCTTCGTGGGGTGCGTGCTGAAAATGCATGCCGCGCACGGTGCCCTTGCGACGTGTCAGTGTCCGGTTGATCTGGGCGATGTTCCATGACCAGCCCGCAGTCGCCAGTTCATCGCTGCAGAAAAGACGTTCGAGCCAGCCACGCTGGTCGCCCACGCGCTTTCGCCGGATGCAGTGGACTCCGGCCAACGCCGTCGGGGAAACGACAAACCGATCTGTCATTGCACCCCCTCACCGCTGTATCGTTTCTCATACGCAGCGATCTGGGCCAGCGTGAACGCCTGCATGTCGTCGTCGCGGTTGAGCGCACGGTACCAGTCGGCCAGCCATTCGACACCTGTCAGCCCGGGCAGGCGATCATGCCACCCGAGCACGGTCCGGGCGCGGCTCGAGTCGATCTCGAGCATCGTCATTTCATGCGGGCCAGTCATGTTGGCGGGCTTCCAGTGCGTATCCGCGCCCAGCGCAGCCTGAACGGCTTCGGCCAGCGCGGCCACCGTGACCGCCTGTGCGTCGGGCGCCGGGCCGAAGTTCAACGCGGCCGGAAGCGGCATATCGTCGGACATGCCGCGCACAAAGGCAAAATAGCCGCTCAGGCAGTCGAGCACGTGCTGCCAGGGCCGCGCCGCGGCCGGATTGCGCAATACCAGCGGCTTGCCGGCCTGCAAGGCGCGCCAGATGTCGGGCACGAGCCGGTCCTCCGAAAAGTCGCCACCGCCGATCACATTGCCGCCGCGGGCCGTCGCCACGCGAACGCCTCTCTCCGCCATGAACGAGCGGGCATAACTCGACACAACAATCTCGGTTGCCGCCTTGGATGCCGAATAGGGGTCGTATCCGCCCAGCGGGGCATCCTCAACAAAGGCGATCCCCTGTTCGGCGTTTTCGTAGACCTTGTCGGTCGTTACCACCAGCACGGTCCGCAACGCCTCCACGTCACGCAGCGCGTCAAGGAGATGGACGGTCCCCATCACATTGGCGGCAAATGTCTCGACCGGTTCCGCGTAGGATCTCCGGACTAGCGGCTGCGCCGCCATGTGAATGACGATCTGCGGATCGGCCTCGTGAATCGCCTTGCGCAGCGTATCGGCGTCGCGGAGATCGACGATGCGTGAAACAAGATGTTCTTCGACACGAGCCAGGGTGAAGAGATTGGGATCGGTTTCAGGGGCCAGCGAAATGCCGGTCACATCGGCACCGAGACGCGACAACCAGAGTGCTGCCCACGATCCCTTGAAGCCGCTGTGCCCTGTCAGTAGCACCCGCTTGCCGCGCCAGAATGTCCTGTCGAGACCATCGATCGGCAAATCTAGTCCCTCCAGACCTTCCAGGGTGCATGGCCGGTTGCCCAGAGTTCTTCCAGATGGTTTTTCTCACGCAGCGTATCCATGGGCTGCCAGAACCCGCCATGCCGGAAGCTCATCAATTCGCCGTCGCGCGCAAGGCCCGTCAGGGGCTCACCCTCGAATGGCGTCTCGTCGGCCGCAATGCGGTCGAGAACCGACGGTTCAAGCGCAAAAAAGCCGCCATTAATCCATGCATTGTCGCCTGGTGGCTTCTCGATGAAGCGCCGGACGATATCGCCTTCGAGTTCCAGCGCGCCATAGCGGCCCGGCGGCACGACGCTGGTCAGCGTGGCCGCCTTGCCATGGGATTTGTGAAAGGCAAGCAAAGCTCCAATGTCGACATTGGCGACACCGTCGCCATAGGTCATGAAAAAGGTCTCACCGGGATCGAGATAGCTCCGCACGCGTTTGACGCGACCGCCCGTCATCGTGTCGGCGCCGGTATCGACCAGCGTCACGCGCCAGGGTTCGCGCGCTTTCTGATGGAATTCGATCGCGCCTGTTGCCGCATCGATCGTGACATCGGATGAATGCAGGACATAGTTGGCAAAGTATTCCTTGATCATGTAGCCGCGATAGCCGACGCAGATCACGAAATCGGTGAACCCGAAATGGGTGTAGATTTTCATGATGTGCCAGAGGATCGGCCGCCCGCCGATTTCAATCATCGGCTTCGGACGCAACTGGCTCTCTTCCGAGATGCGCGTGCCGAGACCGCCCGCCAGTATCACAACCTTGGTCATTCTCTCCCCCCGCCGCCGCTCACAGCGCCTCGCGAAGCTGCTTCACGAAATTGGACAGGCCGGTCAGGCGGCGGCGCTTCAGCCGCTCGGCCCGCAGGATCGCCAGCAAGGCGGCAAAGGCCCGGTCCGCATCGTCATTGACGATGATGTACTCATATTCCTGATAATGACTTATCTCGTCCGACGCTTTTTCCATGCGCGCAGCCACGACATCGGCCGGATCCTGCGCCCGGCGCTCAAGTCGCTTTTCGAGCTCCTGCGCCGACGGGGGCAGGATGAAGACCTTGACCAGATCTTCCGGCGCGCTCTCGTCCAGCTGCTGGGTTCCCTGCCAGTCGATGTCGAACAGAATATCGCGTCCGTGGGACAACGCCTCTTCGACCGGCTTTCTCGGCGTGCCGTAATAATTGCCGAAGACCTTCGCGCTCTCGAGGAACTCGCCCTTGTTGCGCATGATGCCGAAATCTTCGGTACTCAGGAAAAAATAGTCCTTTCCATCCACCTCGCCCGGGCGCGGCTTGCGCGTGGTTGCCGACACGGACATGTCGATTTCCCGGTCGGCATCGAGCAGCCGGCGCGACAGCGTCGTCTTGCCGGCGCCGGATGGCGAGGAGAGGACCAGCATCAGGCCGCGGCGATGAATGTCGGTGTCGGTCATGGCAGGCCCATCATTCCACGTTCTGAACCTGTTCGCGAAGCTGGTCGATGACCGTCTTCAATTCGAGACCGATACGCGTCAGGCCTATATCGGCCGCCTTGGAGCACAGCGTGTTGGCCTCGCGATTGAACTCCTGGGTCAGGAAGTCGAGGCGGCGCCCGGCCGGCTCGGTGCCGGCAAAGATTTCACGCGCCTGCGCGATATGTGCGTCGAGACGATCGATCTCCTCGCGGACATCCGCCTTGGTGGCGAGCAATGCCGCCTCCTGCGCCAGCCGTTCTTCGGACAGAGAAGACGAAGCCCCGAGCAGTTCGCCGATCTGGGCGGCAAGTCGGGCTCGCATGGCTTCGGGCGTTGCGGCCGGCGAGGCCGCGGCCGCCCTTGTCAGGCGTTCGATCTCGTCGACATGAGCGCGCAGCATGGTTTCCAGTTTTGCGCCCTCTTCGCCCCGGGCCCGCGCCAGCATCGCCGCCGCCTCGCCAAAGGAGCGGACAATGGCTTCTTCGAAGGCCTGGCGCACCTCATCGCTCTCATCGGCGGCGTCAGCAGTTTCGAGCACGCCGCGCAGGGCGAGAATACCCTCGGGTTGCGGCGGCTTCATTTCTATATCGCGGCGCAACTCGACAATTGCGTCCAGCACAACGCGCAGCGCTTCCCGGTTGACGCGCAGCGGCGCCGGCGCCGCGGACCGGTCGACGGTCAGGCTGGCCTGGCAGTTGCCGCGCTTCAGATGTCTTGCCAGTTCGGCCTTCAATCGCGGTTCTACCGCATCGAGGCCGTTGGGCAGGCGAAAGCGCACGTCGAGCCCCTTGCCGTTGACGCTCCGCAGCTCCCAGTGCCAGCGCGCAAGGCCCGCTTCGCCGTCAACGCGGGCAAAGCCTGTCATGCTGGTGAGCGACATCGGGCCTCCTTGGCAGGAATCATGTTTCTGGCGCCCCCGACTATAGCAGGCGGCGCCCGTAAACCGGCGTTCGACCGTTCAACGGCCTGTTTCTTTTTCGGCGGCGTCCCGGATCTTTTCACGTTCGATCCGGCGCCATTCAAGCACCCGGCGCTGGTGTTCGGCCAAGGTCCTTGAGAAAGCGTGGCCACCCGTACCGTCGGCCACAAAGTAGTATTCGTCTGTTTCGGGAGGGTTCAGCACGGCCTCGATCGAGGCCCGGCCTGGATTGGCAATGGGCGTCGGCGGCAAACCGTCGATCTGATAGGTGTTGTAAGGCGTGGGTCTGTCGATTTCGCTACGACGAATCGGGCGGCCCAGAGCGCCCTGTCCGCCGACGAGTCCATAAATGATGGTCGGGTCTGACTGCAGCCGCATCGGCTTGCGCAAACGATTGACGAAGACCGCCGCAACGCGTGGCCGCTCGGAGGCAACACCTGTTTCCTTCTCGACGATGGAGGCCAGGATGATCGCCTCCTCGGGCGTTTTGACCGGCAGGTTGTCGGCGCGGGCCGGCCAGAGCTCCGCCATCAGGTCGCTTGCCGCCTTCCGCATCAGCGCGACGATTTCGGTACGGGTCGTGCCGCGGGTAAAGCTGTAGGTCTCGGGCAGCAGCGTGCCTTCCGGCGGTGTCGGCGGCATGTCGCCGACCAGCACCGGATCGGCGGCAACGATCAGCATGGCCTGTTCGCTGGTGCGGCCCTCGGGGATCGTGATGCGATGAAGAATCGAACGACCCTCCCGCAGGATACCCATGATCGAAGCCATGCTGGCATGGGCTGGGATCTCGTACTCGCCGGCCTTCAGCGAGGCATCGGCCTTGCTGAGGCGAATGCCTGCCAGAAAGATCCGCCGGTCCGAGATGACCCCGGCTTGTTCGAGCCGGGTGGCAATGGCCCGCACGCCCATGCCTGGCGACAGCATGACAATCTGCGGCGTCGCATGGGGACCCGCCGCCTCGAACCGGTATTTGCCGTAAAGGAAGATTCCACCCGCGATCAGTCCGGCCAACGAGGGCAGGACAACAAGGGCGATCAGCAGATAGCGGGCCAGGCGCCGCGGGCGGCCCGGCACGTCAACAGATGCCGCAGGCGCCTTCGGTGTGTCTTCGCCGTCCGTCAACCCGCGACCTTTTTCACCACCAGCGATGCATTGGTGCCGCCGAAACCGAAGGAGTTGCTGAGTGCATAATTGACCTCCTTCTTGCGCGTCTGAAGCGGCACAAGATCGATCTCGGACTCGACGGATGGATTTTCGAGATTGAGCGTCGGCGGAACGATGCCGTCGCGAATGGCCAGCATGCAGAAGATCGCTTCGACTGCGCCGGCGGCGCCGAGAAGGTGTCCGATCGAGGACTTGGTCGACGACATCGACACCGTGTTGACGGCATTGCCAAGCATGCGCGTGACGGCACCGAGTTCGATCGTGTCTGCCATTGTCGAAGTGCCGTGCGCATTGATGTAGTCGAGGTCGGACGGCGAAATGCCGGCGCGCTTCAATGCAGCCTGCATCGAGCGGAAGCCGCCGTCGCCGTCTTCCGGCGGCGCCGTGATGTGATAGGCATCGCCCGAAAGGCCGTAACCGGCGATCTCGGCGTAGATCTTCGCGCCGCGCGCCTTGGCGTGTTCGTATTCTTCAAGCACGACGACACCGGCGCCCTCGCCCATCACGAAACCATCGCGGTCCTTGTCGTAGGGGCGCGAAGCGCGTTCGGGCGTGTCGTTGAAGGCGGTTGAAAGTGCCCGGCAGGCCGCAAAGCCCG
Organism: uncultured Parvibaculum sp.; assembly: GCF_963975745.1. Lineage (NCBI taxonomy): Bacteria > Pseudomonadati > Pseudomonadota > Alphaproteobacteria > Hyphomicrobiales > Parvibaculaceae > Parvibaculum > uncultured Parvibaculum sp. The sequence continues at coordinate 73,014 of NZ_CAXBIB010000002.1, forward strand.
CGATGCCGATACGGCAGATAGCCGATTCCGCGCCACCGGCGACCATCACGTCTGCATCGTCGAGCGCGATCAGGCGCGCCGCATCGCCGATCGCATGCGCGCCGGTCGAGCACGCCGTGACAACGGAATGGTTCGGACCTTTCAAGCCATGCTGGATCGAGACGTAACCCGAGGCGAGATTGATCAAGCGCCCGGTAATGAAGAAGGGACTGACGCGACGAGGCCCCTTTTCATTGAGTATGATCGCCGTTTCGGCAATGCCTTCAAGGCCGCCAATGCCCGAACCGATCATCGTTCCGGTGCGGCACTTTTCTTCTTCGGTCGACGGATGCCAGCCGGCATCATCGAGCGCCTGTGTTGCCGCGGAAACCGCGAAGACGATGAAATCGTCGACACGCTTGGATTCCTTCGCATCCATCCAGTCGTCCTGGATGAAGGCGCCTTCGCCCTCGCGCGGTACGGGCATGGCGATCTTGCAGGGGAGATCGGAGGTGTCGAACTTCTCGATCTTGCGGGCGGCGGATTCACCCTTGAGCAGGCGGTTCCATGTCGTTTCGACGCCGCAGCCCAGCGGCGAGACCATGCCCAATCCCGTAACGACGACACGTCTCATATCGATCCCAACTCCATATCAGAGTCCAAAGCCGCACCGGGCTCTAACGATGCGAGGCCGGGTGCGATTTGCGCGCCCGGCCCTCGCACCCAACTTGCCCGATCAGGACTTGGCGTTCGCCTTGACGAATTCGATCGCGTCCTTGACGGTCAGAATCTTTTCCGCCGCATCGTCCGGGATTTCCACGCCGAATTCCTCTTCGAACGCCATGACCAGCTCGACATTGTCGAGGCTGTCGGCGCCGAGGTCATCGATGAAGCTCGCATTCTCGGTGACCTTGTCCGGATCGGCGCCCAGGTGCTCGACCACGATCTTCTTCAAGCGTTCCGCGATATCACTCATTTTAAATCCTCAGATCTTTTGGTTTCGGCCGGCCTCTTGCATCCTGTTGCTCGCTTCATGTGTCGAGGACCGGATGTTGTCGATTTCGGCGGAAAGGATGCCCCTCTTCTGGCCCATTTCAAGGCAGGACCGCAAGCCAAATCGAGCGCTTAGGTAACACACTTTTCCGCCCTGCACCAGCGGACGACAGCGCCGCAGGCCGGGCTCTAGATCACTGAAATCACTTGCATTTCCAGGGCACGCCCATGCGCGCCGTCAGATCATCGCCATGCCGCCATTGACGTGGACGGTCTGTCCGGTGACATAGGCGGCCTCTTCACTGGCCAGATAGACCGCGGCGGCGGCGATCTCGTCGGCCTCGCCGAGACGGCCCGCCGGGATGGTCCCCATGATGCGGGATTGCTGATCCTCATTCAGCGCATCGGTCATAGCGCTGCGAATGAAACCGGGAGCGATGCAATTGGCCGTGATATTGCGGCTCGCGACTTCCTGCGCCAGCGATTTCGTCATGCCGATCATGCCGGCCTTCGAGGCGGCGTAATTGCCCTGGCCGGGATTGCCCATCACACCGACAACCGAGGTGATGCCGATGATGCGGCCCCAGCGGCGCTTCATCATACCGCGCAGGACGCCGCGCGAGAGACGGAAGGCGGCGGTCAGATTGACGCGGATGACCTCATCCCATTCCTCATCCTTCATGCGCATGAAAAGATTGTCGCGGGTCAGGCCGGCGTTGTTGACCAGGATGTCGAGGCTGCCCATCGCCTCCTCGGCCTGTTTGGCCAGCGCATCGACGGCAGCGCCATCTGAGAGGTTGCAAGGCAGGACATGGCAGCGTTCGCCGAGTTCGGATGCCAGCGCGTCGAGCGCTTCCTTGCGGGTGCCGGAAAGCCCGACCATCGCCCCCTGTCGGTGAAGGGCTCGCGCGATGCTGGAGCCGATGCCGCCGGAGGCACCTGTGACAAGGGCGCTTTTGCCGCTGAGATCGAACATCATGGGCTCCTTAAAGGGTCTTGAGAATTGCCTCGACATCGGCCGGCGTGCCGACCGCGAGGATTTCGGGCTCCTTGGCGATACGTTTGACCATGCCGCTCAGCGCCTTGCCCGCACCGATTTCGACAAAGCGCGTGACGCCCTGCGCTTCCATGTAAAGCACACTTTCGCGCCAGCGCACCATGCCCGTGACCTGTTCGACCAGCAGCTGGCGGATGGTGGCAGGATCGGCGACGCGGGAGGCCGTCACATTGGCCACCAGCGGGACGACGGGCGTCTTCAGTTCCACCGAGGCCAGAGCTTCGGCCATCTCGTCGGCGGCCGGCTGCATCAGCGCGCAATGAAAAGGCGCGCTGACGGGCAAAAGCATGCTGCGCTTGGCCCCCTTTGTCTTCGCGATCTCGATGGCGCGCTCGACGGCGGCCCTGGCACCGGAGACAACAACCTGGCCGCCGCCATTGTCGTTGGCCGCCGTGCATACTTCGCCTTGTGCCGCCTCGGCGGCGACTTCCGCGGCCGCATCGTAGTCGAGGCCCAGAAGCGCGGCCATCGCACCGGCGCCGACCGGCACTGCGCGCTGCATGGCCTGACCGCGGATCTTCAGCAGGCGCGCGGCATCGGACAGGGCGAACGCGCCGGCGGCCGCCAGCGCCGAGTATTCGCCCAGCGAGTGGCCGGCGACGAATGCAGCCTTGTCGGCCAGCCTGACACCGCCTTCGCTCTCCAGCACCCGCATCACGGCCAGGCTGACGGCCATGATCGCGGGCTGGGCATTCTCGGTCAGGGTCAGGTCTTCCTGCGGGCCTTCCCACATCAGTCTGGTCAGATTCTGGCCGAGCGCCTCGTTGACCTCGTCGAAGACTTCGCGGGCGCTGGCGAAAGCCTCGCCCAGTTCGCGGCCCATGCCGACGGTCTGGGACCCCTGCCCCGGAAAGATGAATGCCCTGGTCATCGACGCTCCCCGCTCCTGCCGCACGGCCCGATATCTGGCTGAATTGCGGGCCTTTTCCCGTATCCGGCGGGCGCCGGACCGGAGCGCCAAGAGATACCGGCCGGCGACCCTGAGTCAAGCCGCGGCGGCGGCCATTTGATCCTTGCCTTGCCTCGCCTTTTCCGTATATTGCGCGGCTTCTGAAGGCCTTGGTTGGAGGCTGAACGGAACACCGTGCCTTGAGGGCACGGCAGGGCTGAAAAGCCCGGGTTCCGGTGTCTCCGCTTCTTTGGTGGTCCTTTCGAGCCTTTTCAGGGGCTCAAAGGGGGCTTTGCGCCGGGGCCGGATAAAACAGGAAAAGGCTCATGGCTCTATACGAGCATGTCTTCATTGCGCGGCAGGACGTGTCGCAGCAACAGGTCGAGGGGCTCACCGAGCAGTTCTCGACCATCATCAAGGAAAATGGCGGCCAGATCGGCAAGACCGAGTATTGGGGCCTGCGCAACCTCACCTACAAGGTGCGCAAGAACCGCAAGGGCCACTACACGCTGATGAACATCGACGCGCCGCATGCAGCGGTCGCCGAGATGGAACGTCAGATGGGCATCAACGAGGATGTCCTGCGCTTCCTCACCGTGCGCGTCGAGGAACATGAAACCGAACCGTCGGCCGTGATGCAGAATCGCGGCGATCGCGGCGACCGTGGCGATCGCGGCGGCCGTTTCGGCGATCGTGAACGCAGCGACCGTTTCGGCGGCGACCGTGGCGGCAGCCGCTTCGGCGGCGACCGCGAACGCGCCCCCCGCCGCGACCGTGAAGAATCCGAAGGAGGCGATGCATCATGAGCACGTCACAGCCCGCGCGCCGGCCGTTCTTCCGCCGCCGCAAGACCTGCCCGTTCTCCGGCGCCAACGCCCCGAAGATCGACTACAAGGACGTCAAGCTCCTGCAGCGCTACATCTCGGAGCGTGGCAAGATCGTTCCTTCGCGCATTACGGCCGTGTCGGCCAAAAAGCAGCGTGAACTCGCCCGCGCCATCAAGCGCGCGCGCTTTCTCGCCCTGCTTCCCTATGTGATCAGCTAGGTCCGGGAAAAGGAGAGACAACGATGCAAGTCGTACTTCTGGAACGGATCGAAAAGCTCGGTCAGATGGGCGATGTCGTCAAAGTCAAAGACGGCTTCGCACGCAACTTCCTGCTGCCGCGCAAGAAGGCCCTGCGCGCCACCAAGGAAAACATTGCCCGCTTCGAAAGCCAGCGCGCGCAGCTCGAGGCCCGCAACCTTGAACTGAAGAAGGAAGCCGAACAGCTTCTGCCGAAGATCGAGGGTCAGTCCTTCATCATCCTGCGTCAGGCCGGCGAGACCGGCGTGCTCTATGGTTCGGTCAGCACGCGCGACATCTCGGACGTCATGACGACGGGCGGTTTCACGACCGCGCGCAACCAGGTGGTGCTCGACAAGCCGATCAAGACGATCGGCCTGCACCCGATCCGCATCACGCTGCACCCCGAAGTGTCGGTGACGATCACGGCCAATGTCGCGCGCACCGAGGAAGAGGCCCAGCGGCAGGCGGCAGGCGAAGACCTGACGCAGCGCCAGGACGAGCGGGACGAAGCCGTGGAAGCGGCCGAATTCTTCGAATCCGAGGAACTGGCGCCGCATGACGCGGAGGAAGCTGCCGAAGGCGCGGCGGAAGCCGAAGAAAACAAGGAATAGGCTCCGTCCCCGAACGGGACCGGAGTTTCGGAAGGGCGCCCCGCGGGGCGCCCTTTTCTGTCTGGCACGCTTGCATCGGCTGCGCGATTAACCTTAGATATTCGGAGAGAAATCGGTCGGGCTGGGTGGCAGACCGAAGACCTGACGTTCAGGCGAGCCTCGGTGCGGGAGGATTCGATGCTGTTCAGTTCGCTTCTCAAGACAATCATCAAGCATGGTGCGTTGACCGTCGTAAGCGCGGACGGCCGGACGCGCGAATTCGGCGACGGAAAGGGCCGGCGCGTGACGGTGCGGCTGCACGACAAGTCGGTCGCGACCGAGATGGCGCTCAATCCCTATCTCAAGCTCGGCGAGGCCTATGTGGACGGCCGGCTGACAATCGATCCGCCGGCGACGATCTACGAATTTCTCGATCTGCTGACCGCCAATCTCGGCACGCGCTTCGCCGGACCGGTGTTCGAGATCTATGGCGCCTTGCGGCGCGCCAAGCGGCGCTTCGACCAGCACAACCCGATCGGCAAGGCGCAGAAGAACGTCGCCCATCACTACGATCTCGACGGCGGCATCTACGATCTCTTTCTCGATGCCGACAAGCAGTATTCCTGCGCCTATTTCGCGCGGCCGGACATGACGCTGGAAGAGGCGCAGACGGCCAAGAAGCGCCACATCGCGGCCAAGCTGCGGATCGAACCCGGCATGCGCGTGCTCGATATCGGCTGCGGCTGGGGCGGCATGGCGCTGACGCTGGCGGAGGAAGCCGGCGCCGAGGTGGTCGGCGTGACGCTGAGCCATGAACAGCACAAGGTCGCGCGCCGCCGCGCCGAAGAGCGCGGGCTGGCCGGACGCGTCGATTTCCGGCTGCAGGACTACCGTACACTGACGGAAAATTTTGACCGCGTGGTTTCGGTCGGCATGTTCGAACATGTCGGCGTCGGCCATCATCGCGAGTATTTCAACCGCGTGCGCGAATTGCTGACGGATGACGGCGTGGCGCTGATCCATACGATCGGGCGGCTCGACGGGCCCGGCTCGACCAACCCGTGGATCGCCAAATACATCTTTCCCGGCGGCTATATTCCGGCCTTGAGCGAGGTCGCCGGCGCGGCCGAACGCAGCGGCGTCTGGATGACCGATGTCGAGGTGCTGCGGCTCCACTATGCCGAGACGCTGCGCGAATGGCGGCGGCGCTTCATCGAAAAGCGCGAAACCGCGGCGCGCATCTATGACGAGAAGTTCTGCCGGATGTGGGAATTCTATCTGGCCGGTTCGGAGACCTCGTTCCGCAACGAGGGCATGTGCGTGTTCCAGATGCAGCTGGCGCGCAAGATCGAAACGCTGCCGCTGACGCGCGACTACATGCAGGACGAGGAACGCACGTTCAACGCGCCGCAACAGCCGCGGCGGCTGCTCGCCGGCGAATAGGAAAGGACCTGCGGCGCAACGGATGCTTGCGCCGCAGGTGTTTCTTGAATGTCAGGCGCCGCGGCGGCCGTCGAGGCTCAGACGGCCGGCACCGCAGGCGAAGACATAGAGCATGCCGCCCGCAATGGCGAAGTTCTTGAGGAAGGCCGGGTCTTCCAGACCCGGGTGGAAGATCACGGCCGTCAGTACACAGAAGATCGCGAAGGCCAGGCCGACCAGCCGCGCCTGATAGCCGATCAGCAGCAGGATGCCGCCGCCAAGTTCGAGCGCGACCGTGGCCGCATAGACGATCTGCGGCAGCGGCAGGCCCTTGGATTCGATGAAGGCGATGGTGCCTGCGGCGCCCATCGCCTTGTTGATCCCTGCAAGGATGAAAAGCGCGGACAGAAAGATGCGGCCCACAAGGGTCGCGTAGTCGTTGGCGGCGTTCATGGAAGTCCTCCCCCACTGGTTGCGTGGAACGAGCCTAGGCGCATGCGGGGCGGGGATAAAGCGGGGGAATGACAGCGGCGGCGACAGCGAAAACGACAGCGGACCCCCCCTCTGTCACGCAACTGTCACGAAACTGTCACAAATGCTGCCTGGGCCGACTTATCCCCCGGGGACAAGTGCCACTTATCCCCGGTTCGCGACTATTCCACAGGGTCCGATGGAAAATTTTCGAGGCATGGCAGGCGTTTGTGAATGATCTCTCCACTTATCCCCACCCCTGTATAACGAAGTTGGGGACGACGGCGAATCACCCGTCATTCGCGTACCATCGGCAAGCCTGTTTCGACTAGAACGAGTGCCATGGAAAATTCGCAAGCCGCCTTTTCGCCGACCGCCGAAACCGACGACGCCGCCTATCGCGTGCAGCCGCACAACATCGATGCGGAGCAGGCGCTCTTGGGCGCGATCCTGGTCAACAATGAATCCTACGACCGCGTGGCGAGCTTTCTCGAGCCGACGCATTTCTTCGACGCGCTGCATGGACGCATCTACGAGGCGGCGGCCAAGCTGATCACGCAGGGGCATCTCGCCTCGCCGGTGACGCTGAAGAATTTCTTCGAGCGCGACGCGGCGCTGGCCGAAATCGGCGGGCCTCAATATCTGGCGCGGCTGGCCGGCGCGGCGACGACGATCATCAACGCCGAAGAATATGGCCGCACGATCTACGACCTCGCGATCCGCCGCGAGCTGATCCAGGTCAGCATCGAGATGCATTCCCGCGCCTATGACGCGCCGGTGGACGACACGCCGGCGCAGCAGATTCTCGATGCCGAGCAATCGCTCTACCAGCTGGCCGAACGCGGCAAATACGAAGGCGGCTTCCAGAGCTTCCACGAGTCGCTCAACATCGCGATCGAGATGGCGGCCGAAGCCTTCAAGCGCGATGGCGGCTTGTCCGGCATCTCGACGGGCCTGCGCGATCTCGACAACCGGCTGGGCGGGCTGCAGCGCTCGGACCTCGTCATCCTGGCCGGCCGGCCCTCGATGGGCAAGACGGCGCTCGCGACCAACATCGCCTTTCATGCGGCCAAGGCCTACAAGGCCGAACATCACCCGGACGGCACGGTGACGGCGACGGACGGCGCGATCGTCGGTTTCTTCTCGCTGGAAATGTCGGCCGAACAGCTGGCGACGCGCTTGCTGGCCGAACAATCGGGCGTGCCGTCGGAACGCATCCGCCGCGGCAACATCCATGAGGACGAGTTCCACCAGCTGGTCGACGCGGCGCGCGAGCTGCAGAGCATTCCGCTCTATATCGACGACACCGGCGGCCTGACCATCTCGACGCTGGCGGCGCGGGCGCGGCGGCTGAAGCGGCAGCGCGGCCTCGGGCTTCTGGTCGTCGACTATCTGCAATTGCTGGCGGGCTCGGGCAAGGCCGGCGACAACCGCGTGCAGGAGGTGACGCAGATCACCACCGGCCTCAAGGCGCTGGCCAAGGAACTCGACGTGCCGATCATGGCGCTGTCGCAGCTGTCGCGCCAGGTCGAGGCGCGCGAGGACAAGCGGCCGCAGTTGTCGGACCTGCGCGAGTCGGGCTCGATCGAGCAGGACGCCGACGTGGTGATGTTCGTGTTCCGCGAGGAATATTACACCTCGCGGCGCGAGCCGACCGAGGGCACGCCCGAACATCTTCAGTGGCAGGAGGAAATGGGCCGCGTGCACGGGCTGGCCGAATGCATCATCGGCAAGCAGCGCCACGGGCCGACGGGGACGGTGAAGCTGCAGTTCCAGGCCGATGTGACGAGGTTTTCGGACCTCGATCAGGTGCATACGGAGGGGTTTGAGTGAGGGGTGTATACTAGCTGATTTGGTATCCAAAATGAGAAGAACGCCGCTCCGAGTAACGCTCGATACGAACTGCCTGATCAATTCATTCGATGACACCAGCGCTACTGCCACATCATTAGACGACCTCAGAAAACTTCTTCAGCTCGCGCGTGACGGAATAGTTGAGATTGCCGTCACTACGAGAGTGAAAGTCGACCTACAAAGAGATGCCGACGTCACAAGAAGAGCAGAGATGCTTAGCCATGCCAGTCAGTTTCAGGAGGTCGGCACATTAGGGAGATGGGGGGTTTCCACATGGGGCGGTGGAGATTTCTATGTTGGCGACGCACAGATTAGGCAGACAGCACAAATCCAGGGCATTCTTTTTCCAAACCTCTCGATTGACGACAAGCGGCGCGCAAACAAGATGAATGACGTCGATCATCTGTTTGGCCACTTGCGGAACTCAAGAGACGTCTTCGTTACAGACGATGGAGGTATTCTGCGCAAGAGCAGTCAACTAAAGGAGGCGCTTGGGATCGTTGTCATGTGCCCCGCCGAGTGCGTCAGTCATATTGTTCACGTCGCGATGTCGATCTCTGACACTCAATAGACCGGTCACCTGTGCGGGCCGGCGTGTCGCGGACTCTGAAAAGCTCGTCTCCGCAGAAAATAGCGTGTACCGCCCCCCCGTTGCTTATCCAGCGCCGGATGGTTGATCACGCGAAGACGCAAAGACGGGAAGTTTGCACGCAGAGGCGCAGAGGGGGCGTCGCATGACGATTGTCATGTGCCTCAATCGGTTCCGGGTTGCTTCCGCCTTCGGCTCGCAATGACGATTTGGGGTTTGCCTCCTGCCCCGCCTCCCCCTCGGCGTCATCCCGGCACTTGTTGCCGGGAACCATTGGCACATCCACAGATGGTGCATTCGCGGTGCTTGCTCCATCGCCCGCCGCGCGCACGGACGAAGACCTCAACGGCAAACCGTGCCGAAATGCGAGTGGGTCGCGGTGATCCCGGCCTTCGCCGGGACAGGCAAATCCCGCGATGACACTTTTATTTTAGGAGGCGCTGAGGGTGATCGCCGGCCGGCCCTTCGTTTGCGCTCCGGGCGTTCGGTGCTCGAAAAGGTCCACCGGACCTTTTCGTTCGCGTTCCGCGAAACACACCACACCCCCTCACCCTTCCGACGCCTGCGGCGTCTCCCTCCCTCTCCCCAACGGGGAGAGGGACGTCAAGCCAGTCGTTGCGAAGCGAGACGCCCCGCCCGCGCGCGGCCGCTTCAGTAGCCCCTGTCGAGATAGGTTTGCCACTCTTCCAGTTCGCGGCGGGCCTTGTCGACCGAGTCCTGGCTGTAGATCGTCCGGCCGCTGGTGTCTTTCAGCGTCACAACGCGGGCGTTCAGTCGCATGCCGTTGGTCAACTGGGCCGAGCTCGGCGGCGCGCCGTAATAATGGCCCGTCTCGTAGAAGAGCTCCCGCAAGTTGAAGGGCCGCGCCTGGCCGCTGGAAAACCCGCCCCTGCCGCCGATGGCGATCCGCAGAAACTCGAAATCCTCGTCATCCATCAGGTCGTTGAAATCGAAATGCCAACGCTCCCGCGACTGGCGCGACACGTCATCGCGGTCGAAGGACTCGAACACGACCTCCACCAGACCGAGGTTCAGTCCGGTCCGGTTGGTCAGCACGATTTCGGCGTCGACATAGGACTTCATGAACTGGGCCATGTTGGCGGGAAGCGGCTTGCCTGTCCGCTCGCGATGCGCGCTGAAACGGGTCACGTCGATGTCGACCTTGCCGAGCATGGCGCGGATTTCCGGCTCGCGGGCGATCTCGGCCTCGAGGCGGCGCACTTCGCCCCGGCCGCGCTCGACATTGGCGAGGCGCGCCGCTTCGGCATCGCGCGCACTGGCGGCCTCGATCGCCGCGATTTCGGCCTGACGGGCGGCGCGGTGGCGCGCGACAAGGCGCGGGCCGGTATAGCCGTGCCAGGGCGCGAACTGAACCATGTAGTCGGGCTTCTCGCCCTTCGCATGATCGACGCCCTTCCAGCTCAGGTAGTAGAAGATGTCCTGGAATTCCTCCCGCTCCTCCTCGGGCAGCGCGGCGAAGATTTCATGGATGGAGCGTTCGAGGGCCTCGGGCGACGTTGCGTCGACGACGGGGCCGCTCGGAAAGAGCGCTTCGGGATGAAGCGCGGGGATTGCATCGGTCGCGACGATCGCGCCGTAGAGCAGCACCAGAAGGGCGGGCACGGCGAGTATCTTCGCCCAAAGCGGCAGGCCGCCCTTGCCTTGCTCGCCGGTCGCGCCCTGTCCCGTCTTTCCGCCGTCTGCCATCCGCCCTGCCCTTTCCCGTTTGTGAGCGGCGCAGTTTAAGGAAAAGACGCGTGCAGGCAATTGCGCGGTGCCAGGTTTGCGGCGGCATTCTGGTGCAGGGTGAAGGAAGGGTTTTCACGCGGAGACGCGGAGAAGAGAAGGGTTTCGCACGCGAAGGCGCGAAGACGCGAAGGAAGGACTCACGCAGAGGCGCAGAGACGCAGAGGGGGCGTCGCATGGCGATGGGCCTGTGCCTCGATCGGTTCCGGGGTTTGCCCCTCCTCCCCCTCGGTGTCACCCTGGCACTTGTTGCCGGGAACCATTGGCCTATCCGCAGATGGAGGATTGCCTGTGCTTGCGCCCTCGCCTGCTGCGCGCACGGATGAAGACATCCACGGCAAACCGCGTCGAATTGCGAGTGGGTCGCGGGAATAAATCCCGCGATGACACCTGTATTTTTGGGGGATGCAGAGCGTTATCGCCGGCACCGGGGTGACTTTGCGGACCCTGCCATCAACCGCCCTGCCCGCGCCGCGCGCCTCAGGCGCTGGCGGCCGTGGCGGGTTCGGATTCGGCGCCGGCCGCCGCAGCGGCTGCGGCGGGCGGGAAGATCGCGGTGACGGTGGTGCGTTCGCCAAGCGTGCTTTCGATCTCGAGGCGGCCGCCATGCAGGTCCATGAAGGAGCGGGTCAGCGCCAGGCCGAGGCCGGTGCCTTCATAGACGCGCGACAGTGCGCCTTCGACACGGACGAAGGGTTCGACGACGCGGGAAATGTCGGCCGGGGCGATGCCGATGCCGGTGTCGGCGACCGAGAGCGCGATGCCGCCGGCGCGGGTGCGCCGCGCCACAAATTCGATGCGGCCGCCATCGGGCGTGAACTTGGTCGCATTCGAGAGCAGGTTCAGCAGCACCTGGCGCACCAGCCGCAGATCGGCATGGAGGATTTCGGCGCCCTTGCGGATGGTCACTGAAAATTTCTGCTGCTTTTCGCGGATGCGGCCGCCGACGATCGCCTCGCAGGTCTCGACCAGCTGACGCACCGGGACCGGCTCGCGATCGAGGTCGATGCGGCCGGCCTCGACGCGGGCGACATCCATGATGTCGCTCAGCACGTCGAGCAGATGGCGCCCCGAGGCCGGCGCCGGTGCTGTCCGGCGCATCGGACTCCGCATTCTGCAGCGGGCATTCCGGCTGCGACCCGGGCGCGCATGCGGCAATTTGATCGGCCCCGGACCGGATTAGGGTATTGACCCTAGGATTCCCGGCCCCAAGATGGGGGTATGGACATTCGGCGACAGATCAGAAGCGCCGCCAAGAAAGCGAGACGGGGAAATGACTGGAACGGACACACTGACAAGGCCGCAGCCGGCAGACGCCGCAAAGGATGCCGAGCATTTCGACGTGCTGATCGCGGGTGCCGGCATTTCGGGCATCGGCGCGGCCTATCACCTCAAGGAACAAGCCCCCGACAAGAGCTTCGTCATTCTCGAAGGGCTCGACAGTTTCGGCGGCACCTGGCACATGCACCGCTATCCGGGTATCCGCTCGGACAGCGACCTCTATACTTTCGGCTACCGCTTCAAGCCGTGGACCGGGACGCCGATCGCGACCGCCGATGAAATCCTCAAATATATGGGCGAGGTGATCGAGGAGAACGATCTCAACCGCCATATCCGCTACAAGCACCGCATCACCTCGGCCAAATGGTCGAACACGGACAATCTCTGGACCGTCGAGGCGGTCGAGACCGAGAGCGGCAAGACAAAACGCTTCACCGCCAATTTCCTCTGGATGTGCCAGGGCTATTACCGCCATGCCGAGGGCTACACGCCGGAATGGCCCGGCATGGACACGTACAAGGGCCGCATCGTCCATCCGCAGACCTGGCCCGAAGACATCGATCTCAAGGGCAAGAAGGTGATCGTGATCGGCTCGGGCGCGACCGCGGCGACGCTGGTGCCGGCGATCGCCGGCGATTGCGAACATGTGACGCTGCTGCAGCGCTCGCCGACCTATTTCATCCCCGGGCGCAACGAGAACGTGCTGGCCGACCAGCTGCGCGCGCTCGGCATCGACGAGGCCTGGATCCACGAGATCACGCGGCGGCAGATCCTGTTCGATCAGGCCGAGTTCACGCGGCGCTCGTTCGAGGAGCCCGAAGCCGTGCGCGAGGAGCTGCTGGCTGCGGTCAAGATGTTCCTGCCGGAAGAGACGGTGAAGGAACATTTCACGCCGCGCTACCGGCCGTGGCGCCAGCGCATCGCCTTCGTGCCCGATGGCGACATCTTCCAGGGCATCGCGTCGGGCAAAGCCAGCGTCGTCACCGACGAGATCGAACGCTTCACCGAAAAGGGCATCCTGCTGAAGTCGGGCAAGGAGCTTGAGGGCGACATCATCATCACCGCGACCGGCTTCAACCTGTCGGTGCTGGGCGATATCGATTTCGAGGTCGACGGCAAGAAGCTCGACTTCGCCGACACCGTCACCTATCGCGGCATGATGTTCACCGGCGTGCCCAACATGGTCTGGGTGTTCGGTTACTTCCGCGCCAGCTGGACGCTGCGGGTCGATCTGCTCGGCGATTTCGTCTGCCGGCTACTCAATCACATGGGCAAGCGGCAGGCCAAGCGCGTCACCGTGCAGCTGCGGCCGGAAGACAAGGACATGGAACTCAAGCCCTGGATCGATCCGGAGAATTTCAATCCGGGTTACCTGATGCGCTCGATGCACCTGATGCCCAAGCGCGGCGACAAGCCCGAATGGGAGCACACGCAGGATTACTGGCGCGAGAAGGACGAGCTGCCCAAGATCGATCTCGACGGGCCCGAATTCGTCTACGAATGATGCGTTAACCGCGCCGCGCGAGACCGGGTTTCGCGCGGCGCCGCTTCCTCCTATGATCGCGGCCTTTCGATCACCCGCGACCGGGAGGGGCGCGCCCTGCCCTCATCATGTTCCCCTGTTCCGAACCCGACCGACGCGGCCCTGCTGGCGGCGGCGGGCGGCGTGCTGACGGTCGATCTTGGCGCGGTGGCGGCCAATTACCGCACCGTCAGGGCGGCGGCGCCGGGCGCCGAAGCCGCGGCCGTGGTCAAGGCCGACGCCTATGGGCTCGGCATGCTGCCGGTGGCGCGGCGGCTGGCGGCCGAAGGCTGCGGCAGCTTCTTCGTCGCCGATGCACGGGAGGGAGAGGCGCTGCGGGCCGCATTGCCCGGCGCGACCATCTATGTGCTCAACGGGCTCTTTCCCGGCACGGCGGGGCTTTACCGCGCGGCCGGGCTGGTGCCCTGCCTCGCGGCGACGGCCGAGCTTGCCGAATGGCGCGCCGAGGCGGCACGCGCCGGCCAGCGGCTGCCGGCGGTGCTGCATTTCGATACCGGCATGAACCGGCTCGGCCTCGGCGCGGCCGAGGCGGCGGCGCTGGCGGCGGACGACGCGGCGGCCGAAGGCCTCGATGTGCGGCTGATCATCAGCCATCTGGCCTGTGCCGACGATGCCGCCGATCCGCATAACGGCCAGCAGCTTGCCCGGTTCCGTGCCCTGCTCGGCCCGCTGCGGGCGCGCTTTCCGGCCGCGCGGGTCAGCCTCGCCAATTCGCCGGGGGTGTTTCTCGGACCCGACTACCATTTCAACCTGGTGCGGCCCGGCATCGGCCTCTATGGCGGCAATCCGCTGTCGGGCCGGGCCAGCCCGTTTTGTGCCGCGGTCACGGTCGAGGCGCGGGTGATCGCGCTGCGGCAACTGGCAGCCGGCGACACGGTCGGCTATGGCGCGACATGGACCGCGCAGGGCCCGGCCCGCATCGCGGTGCTGGCGGCCGGCTATGCCGACGGCTATCCGCGGGCGCTGGGACGGGCATCGGCGCCCGAAAAGGGCGGGATGCCGCAAGAAAAGGGCGGACAGGCGCATATTGCGGGGTACACTGTGCCGGTCGCGGGGCGAGTCTCGATGGACATGCTGGCACTCGATGTCAGCACGGTCCCCGAAGGCGCGATCCGGCGCGGCGACATGGCCGAACTGATCGGTCCCAATATCAGCGTGGACGAGGTCGGCCGCAGGGCGCAGACCATCGGCTACGAGATTCTCACCAGCCTCGGGCGGCGATACATGCGGCGCTATGTATCCGACGCCGGAGGCGCGAGCCAAGAGCCCGGGGGGCAGGTTTGAATTTCCTTGCGATTATCGGCCGCGTGGTGCTGGCGCTGCTCGGCGAAATCGGCCGGCTGGCGCTGTTCGTCTGGCAGGCCGTCAGCCATGTCGTGCGGCCGCCCTTCTTCTGGCGGCTGACCGCGCAGCAGATGATGCGGATCGGCTATTTCTCGCTGCCGGTGGTGGCGCTGACCGCCTTCTTCACCGGCGGCGCGCTGGCCTTGCAGATCTATTACGGCGGCAACGAATTCAATTCGGAATCGATCGTCGCGACCATCGTCGCGCTCGGCATCACGCGGGAACTCGGGCCGGTGCTGGGCGGGCTGATGGTGGCGGGCCGGGTGTCGGCGGCGATCGCGGCCGAACTCGGCACGATGCGGGTCACCGAACAGATCGACGCGCTGACCACGCTGTCGACAAACCCCTACAAATATCTGGTGGTGCCGCGCGTCGTCGCCGCCGTCGTCACGCTGCCGATCCTGGTCTTCGTGGCCGACATCATCGGCATCATGGGCGGCTTCGTGGTCGGCACGCAGTCGCTCGACTTCAATGCCGGCGTCTATATCAAGAACACGGCCGACTTCCTGAAGTTCGACGACGTGATGTCGGGCCTGATCAAGGCCGGCGTGTTCGGCTTCATCATCGCGGCGATGGGCTGTTTCCACGGCTTCCATTCGAAGGGCGGCGCGCAGGGCGTCGGCCGGGCGACGACCAATGCGGTGGTCAGCGCCTCGATCCTCATTCTGGCGGCGAACTACGTGATGACGTCGCTGCTGTTCGCGAATTGAGGGGCCGGAGATGAGCAACGCCAAGATCGAACTCAGGAACGTCCACAAGCGCTTCGGCTCGAAGGTGGTGCTGGACGGCATCAATCTGACGGTGCCGAAAGGCCAGTCGATGGTCGTGATCGGCGGCTCGGGCACGGGCAAGTCGGTGATGATCAAATGCGTGCTCGGGATCATCCGGCCCGACCGCGGCGAGATCTTCGTCGACGGCAAGAACGTGCTGAAGATGGACCAGAGCGCGCGCGAGCAGGTGCTGCGGAAGTTCGGCATGCTGTTCCAGGGCGGGGCGCTGTTCGACAGTCTCAGCGTCTGGGAGAATGTCGCCTTCGGCCTGATCCAGGGGCGGCGGATGAAGCGCAAGGAAGCCCGCGACATCGCCATCGAGAAGCTGGCCAAGGTGGGGCTCGACGCGGCGGTCGGCGAGCTCTATCCGGCCGAGCTGTCGGGCGGCATGCAGAAGCGCGTCGGGCTGGCGCGCGCCATCGCCGTCGATCCGGAGATCATCTTCTTCGACGAGCCGACGACCGGGCTCGATCCGATCACCGCCGACGTCATCAACCAGCTGATCGTCGACCGGGTCAAGGAACTGGGCGCGACGACACTTTCGATCACGCATGACATGGCGAGCGTCCGGAAGATCGCCGACCGGGTGGCGATGATCTACAAGGGCAAGATCATCTGGGACGGGCCTTGCGCCGAGATCGACAAGAGCGGCAACGAATATGTCGACCAGTTCATTCACGGCCGCGCCGAAGGGCCGATCGGCATGGATGTGATGAAGCCCTAGAGTCGCTCGCCGTTTCACGGAAACGACGAGCGACTTCAGGTTATTATTGTGTTGCGTTTTCGAACCGCAAAACCGGTCGCCACTTTTGCTGAAAACGCTCCAACCCCCACCCGAACGGCTTCGCCGTTCGACCTCCCCGCAAGGGGGAGGTGGAGACAATCGCATGGCCAAGGCATCGCGCAATTTCGTCTGCCAGTCCTGCGGCGCGGCGTCGCCGCGCTGGTCGGGACGCTGCGAGGCCTGCGGCGAATGGAACACCATCGTCGAGGAGGCCGGCGCGACGGGCGGGATCGGCGCGGGGCCGGCCAAGGCCGGCGGGCGCGCCAAGGGCCGGCGGATCGAACTGGTGGCGATGAGCGGCGAGACCGCCGATCCGCCGCGTCATGTCACCGGCATGGCCGAGTTCGACCGGGTGACCGGTGGCGGCCTGGTGCCCGGCTCTGCGGTGCTGATCGGCGGCGATCCGGGGATCGGCAAGTCGACGCTGCTCTTGCAGGCGATGGCAGCGCTGGCGCTGAAGGGCGGCGCGGCCGTCTATATCTCGGGCGAAGAGGCGATCGCGCAGGTCCGGATGCGGGCGCGGCGGCTCGGGCTCGGCGAGGCGCCGGTGCAGCTCGGTGCCGAGACCAATCTCAAGGACATTCTCGGCACGCTGGAAAGCGGGACGGCGCCCGATGTCGTCGTCATCGACTCGATCCAGACCATGTGGACCGAGGCGCTCGATTCGGCGCCGGGCACGGTCGCCCAGGTGCGCGCCTCGGCGCAGGAGCTGGTGCGCTTCGCCAAGCGGCACGGGACGGCCGTCATTCTCGTCGGGCATGTGACCAAGGAAGGCCAGATCGCCGGGCCGCGCGTCGTCGAGCACATGGTCGATGCGGTGATCTATTTCGAGGGCGAACGCGGGCATCAGTTCCGCATTCTCCGGGCGGTGAAAAACCGCTTCGGCCCGGCCAACGAGATCGGCGTCTTCGAGATGGGCGAAAAGGGGCTGGCCGAAGTGCCCAACCCGTCGGCCCTGTTTCTCGGCGAGCGCGACGGCGAGACCAGCGGCTCGGCGGTGTTTGCCGGGATCGAGGGGACGCGGCCGGTGCTGGTCGAGATCCAGGCGCTGGTCGCCAAGAGCGCGCTGGGGACGCCGCGCCGGGCCGTGGTGGGCTGGGATGGCGGGCGGCTGTCGATGGTGCTGGCGGTGCTGGAGGCGCGTTGCGGGCTCTCCCTGGCCGGCCAGGACGTCTATCTCAACGTCGCCGGCGGTCTCAGGATCAACGAGCCGGCGGCCGATCTGGCCGTGGCGGCGGCGCTGATCTCCTCGGTGACCGGGCAGCCGCTGCCGCCCGATTGCGTGATTTTCGGCGAAATCAGCCTGTCGGGGGCGGTGCGCCCGGTCAATCAGATGGAAGCGCGGCTGAAAGAGGCCGAAAAGCTCGGTTTTTCGCGCGCCATCCTGCCCGCAATGGCGGCCCGCAGCCGGCCCGGCGCCGGCCTCGCCTTCACCGAAATTTCGGACCTTCAGGGTCTAATCGCCCATCTGGCGACCGCATCGGGCGCCAAACGGCGCGGCGGCGAAATGTGATAGGCTTGTGTCCCAAAACGGGAGAGTGATTTGACGCTGTTCGACCTGATCGTCATCGGTATTCTGCTGGTTTCGAGTGTGCTGGCGCTGTTGCGCGGTTTCACCAACGAGATGCTGTCGATCGTCGCCTGGGTGGCCGGCGCGCTGGCGGCGCTCTGGCTGTTCCCCTATGTCGCGCCGTTTTTCGCCAAGGTCATCACCTCGCCCTGGCTGGCGGCCGTGGCGGCCGCACTGACGATCTTCCTGGCCGGCTATCTGCTGGTCGCGGCGCTGACCGCGCGCTGGTCGGGGGCGCTGATGGATATTCACGACCGGGCCTCGCTGCTGGACCGGACGCTGGGTTTCCTGTTCGGGCTGGCCCGGGGCCTGCTGATCGTCACCATCGCCTATCTGTTTTTCGTCTGGCTGGTGCCCGATCCGAAGGATCATCCCGACTGGATCCGCGAGGCACAATTCCGGCCGACCATCGAAAGCACCGCCGGCCTGTTGTTCGCGCTGGCGCCGACCAATGAGCGGCCGGCCGCGACGGCGCCCGCGCCGGTCCCCGCCCCGGCGCCGCAGGTCCAGCCGGCGCCGCGCGACGAACCGGTCAATTCAGACGCTGACAGGGCCAATGGGCCGGGGTATAACCCGTCCGAACGGAGGGGGCTCGACCGACTTTTCGAGAGCACGACCGGGGAGTGAGAGCCGACCCAGCGGGCGATCCGATCTCTTTCGGTGCGCCCTGTTCTTCCGGAGGCCAGCGCGGAGTCCCGTCGATGCCCGAGCAGATGCAGCTCCCCTTTTCGTTCCTTGCCCCCCAATCCGCGGCGCCCGCGGTCCCCTTCCTCACCGATGACGCGTTGATGGAGGACCGGCCGCGCGAGGAATGCGGCGTGTTCGGCGTGTTCGGCCATCCCGACGCCGCAGCACTGACCGCACTCGGCCTCCATGCGCTGCAGCATCGCGGCCAGGAGGCGGCCGGCATCGTCGCCTATGATGGCGAGCATTTTCATTCGGAACGGCGTATCGGCCTTGTCGGCGACCATTTCTCTTCCGCCAAGGTGGTCGGGCGCCTCAAAGGCGATATGGCAATCGGTCATACGCGTTATTCGACGACGGGCGAGACGGTGCTCAGGAATGTGCAGCCGCTGTTCGCCGATCTTTACGGCGGCGGCTTCGCGGTGGCGCATAACGGCAACCTGACCAACGCCATCACGCTGCGCAACGAGCTGGTGCGCGGCGGCGCCATCTTCCAGTCGACATCGGATAGCGAGACCATTCTGCAGCTGGTGGCGCAGAGCCGGAAGCCGCGTCTGATGGAACGCTTCGTCGATGCGCTCGGCCAGATTCAGGGCGCCTACGCGCTGGTGGCGCTGACCAACAAGAAGCTGATCGGGGCACGCGATCCGCTCGGCATCCGGCCGATCATTCTGGGAAAGCTGGCGGGTGCGCCGATCCTCTGTTCGGAGACGGTGGCGCTCGACATCATCGGCGCCGAGTTCGTGCGCGAGATCGAGCCCGGCGAAATCGTCATCGCGACCAAGGACGGCATCGAGTCGATCCGCCCCTTTCCACCGCAGCAGGTGCGGCCCTGCGTCTTCGAGTATATCTACTTCGCACGCCCCGACAGCATTGTCGGCGGCAAGAGCGTCTACAATGTGCGCAAGCGGCTCGGCCAGGAACTGGCGCGCGAATCGCGCATCGAGGCCGATGTCGTGATCCCGGTGCCGGATTCAGGCGTGCCGGCGGCAATCGGCTATGCGGCGGAGTCGGGCATTCCCTTCGAACTCGGCATCATCCGAAACCACTATGTGGGGCGAACCTTCATCGAGCCGACGCAACATATCCGCCAGCTCGGCGTGAAGCTGAAACACAATGCCAACCGCGCGATCGTCGAAGGCAAGCGCATCGTGCTGGTGGATGACAGCGTGGTGCGCGGCACGACATCGGTCAAGATCGTCAAGATGATGTACGAGGCGGGCGCGCGCGAAGTGCATATGCGCATCGCCAGCCCGCCGATCACGCATCCGGATTTCTACGGCATCGATACGCCGGAGCGGCAGCAGCTTCTGGCCGCCAATTACGATCTCGAAGGCATGCGCGCCTATATCGGGGTCGACAGCCTCGCCTTCATCTCCGTCGACGGGCTCTATCGCGCCATGGGCTTTGCCCGCCGCGACCCGGAACACCCGCAGCTGACGGATCATTGTTTCACCGGCGACTATCCGACACCGCTTCTCGACCGCGACGGCGAGCAGCGGACGACGCAATTGTCGTTGCTCGCCGAAATAGCCTGAGTATTCAAGAATCATGAGTGGACGTTTGCAGGACCGCCTGGCGGTGATCACCGGCGCCTCGCGCGGCATCGGACGCGCGGTGGCGCTGGGCATGGCGGCCGAAGGCGCGCATGTCGTTCTCGTCGCGCGCACGGTTGGCGGGCTCGAGGAGGTCGACGACGAAATCCGCAAAGTGGGCGGCAAGGCGACGCTTGTGCCGCTCGATCTCACCGATCTTGCCGGCATCGACCGGCTGGGCGCGACGATCTTCGAGCGCTGGGGAAAGCTCGACATTCTGGTGGGCAATGCCGGTTCGCTGGGCACGCTGTCGCCGCTCAGCCATCTCGAACCGAAGGACTGGGACAAGACGCTGGCGATCAACGTGACGGCCAACTACCGGATGATCCGTTCCTTCGAACCGCTGCTGAAGCGTTCGGATGCCGGCCGCGCCGTCTTCGTGACCTCCGGTGCGGCCCAGAAGTGCCAGCCCTATTGGGGCGTCTATTCGGTGACCAAGGCCGCGCTCGATGCGATGGTGAAGACCTGGGCGGCGGAACTGGCCAAGACCAGCGTGCGCGCCAACCTGCTCTCACCCGGCCCGACGCGCACCGCGATGCGCAAGAAGGCAATGCCCGGCGAGGATCCGACCATGCTGACGAAACCCGCCGATCTCGTGCCGCTGTTCATCGAAATGTCGATGCCGGACTATGCGAAGAACGGCGAGATCGTGCGCTACGAGAAGGCGAAGAGCTGACGCCGCGACACGACAGCTACTTCTTCTTGGCGTAAGGGTTCTTGCCCTTTCGCATGAAGAGGCGGATCGGGACACCGGGAAGATCGAAGGTTTCGCGCAGGGCGTTGACCAGGTAGCGGCGATAGGAGGTCGGCACCTCGTCGGCGCGGCTCGAGAAAACAGCGAAAGTGGGCGGACGCGATTTCACTTGCGACATGTACTTCAGATTGACCGGGCGGCCCTTGGCCGCCGGCGGCTGATGGCGGGCGACGGTCTGTTCCAGCCAGCGGTTGAGCTTCGCCGTCGAGACACGCGCGTTCCAGAGCATGTGCACGCGTTCGATGGCCGGCATCAGCCGGTCGGTACCACGGCCGGTCAGGGCCGAGAGCGTGACAATCGGTACGCCGCGAATCTGGGGCAGCAGGCGCTCCAGCTCTTCCTTCAGCATGCGGAGTGTCGTTTGCGTATCCGCCACCGTGTCCCACTTGTTGACGGCAATCAGCAGGCCGCGGCCTTCCTGTTCAACCAGATCGGCAATATGCAGGTCCTGCCGCTCGAAGGGCTGGCTGGCGTCGAGCACGACGACAACGACTTCGGCGAAGCGGATGGCGCGCAGCGTGTCGGCGACGGACAGCTTTTCGAGCTTGGCGACGACGCGGGCGCGGCGGCGCATGCCGGCCGTGTCCCAGAGCTTGACGCGACGTCCGCGCCAGAGCCATTCGATACCGATCGAGTCGCGGGTGATGCCGGCCTCGGGGCCGGTCAGCATACGGTCCTCGCCCAGCAGCTGGTTGACCAGCGTCGACTTGCCAACATTGGGGCGGCCAACCATCGCAATGCGCAGGGGCGCCTCGAGATCGGGCTCATAGGGGGCGTCGGGATCGAAACCTTCGGCCTCGTCGTCGGCCAGCGCATCTTCGAGCGCCTGCTCCTCGTCGTTTTCGGCAAAGCCGTCGGCGAAGGCGGCCAGCGCGTCATAGAGATCGCTCAGGCCCTCGCCATGCTCGGCCGAAAGCGGCAGCGGCGCGCCGAGGCCGAGCTCATAGGCCTCCATACGGCCAGCCTGCCCCGCCCCGCCCTCGCATTTGTTGGCGGCCAGAATGACCGGAGTCGGCGACTTGCGCAGGATCTGCGCAAAACGCTTGTCGAGCGGGGTGACGCCGGCGCGCGCGTCGATCAGCAGCAGGCAGACATCGGCCTCGGCAATCGCCTGATCGGTGCCACGGCGCATACGCGCCTCGAGGCTGTCGCCGGTTGCCTCTTCGAGACCCGCGGTGTCGACGATCTTGAAGGTGAGATCGCCGAGATGCGCCTCGCCCTCGCGCCGGTCTCGGGTGACGCCCGGCGTATCGTCCACCAATGCGAGCTTCTTGCCCACCAGCCGATTGAACAGCGTGGACTTGCCGACATTGGGCCGACCGACAATGGCGACCGTGAATGACACGTCAATCAGCCTTTCTCATGGCCGGACCAGATGTCCGGGCCATATCCGCAAACGCGCGCTTTGCTATCGCAAGGCGACCAGTGTTGCGTTGCTCGTCAGTACATACACCGTTCCATCGGCCACGATCGGCGGGATCAGCGTCCCGGACGGCAGCGGAATTCGGTTGTCGATCTCGCCGGTGGCGGGCGACACCACCAGCGCTTCCTTTTCCGACGACACCATGAACAGGCGATCGCTGATCAGGATCGGGCCGCTCCATTCGATATTGCCGGTGCGCTTGTCGGGATTCTTGTAGCGCGGCAAGGGCGAAATCCAGCGGATGCGCCCATCGCGGCGCGAGATCGCCAGCAGCTCCTGCGAATTGGTGATGAGGAAGATGAATTCACCAGCAACCCAAGGCGTCTGCACGCTGCCGATATCGCGCGTCCAGACGCGCTCGCCGGTGCGCAGATCGATCGAGACCATGCGGCCCGAATGGCTGACGGCAATGACGCGGTCGCGATCGATCACAGGGCGGCCGGCAATGTCGTTGAGTTCGCTCAGGGAGGTCACGTTGCCGGTCCGGGTCAAGGAATCGCTCCAGACCGGCGTTCCGTTCTCGATGCGCAAGGCGACCAGTTCACCCGAGGAATAGGGCGCGATCACGACGCTGCCCGACACGGCGGGGCTGGTGGAGGTCAGAATGCCGGCACTTTCGACAATGCCCCGATGACGCCAGACGACTTCGCCGGTGTCCTGAGAGAGGCAGATCATCTGATTGTCGGCGGTGACGGCGAAAACGCGGCCACCCGTCGCCGTGGGTGCGGCGCGGAAGGGATCACCCACCGTCTGCACCCAGAGTTCGGCCCCGCTGGCGGGGTCGAGTGCATGCACGGTTCCGAAGCCGGTGGTCACGAAAAGCTTGCCATTGTCCCAGGCGACGCCGCCGCCACGCGCTTCGGCGGCGCTTTCATTGTCGGGCACCAGCGAAACGTCCCAGATCGACCGGCCGGACTGCCGCTCGAAGGCGCGGACACTGCCGCGGGCATCGAGCACGAAAATCCGATCGGCGGCAATGACCGGAACCGCGACAAGCCGCGCGGCGCCCGAGGAACCAGAGCCGGCATTGACCGACCAGACGCGTTCGAGCGTGCCCGGCGCCACAAGATGATAGGGGGCATTTTCCGGCACGCCGCCCGGCTGCGGCCAATCCGTGTTGGCACGAGCGGACGGCAGAAACACGGGTGTGTCGGCAACGGCCGCATCGACTTCCAGCGCGGCGCCCAGTTCCATCACCGAGAGACGCTCGCCCGGCAAGACCGTCTGGTCGTCAGAGGTGAAGACATCCGTCACCGTGTCGCAGCCCGCAAGCCCGGTCATCGCGAGACCCAGAAGTGCGAGGCGAAGCGTGTTGCCACGCTGGGCCCGGAGGGCGAGTGCTTTCGAGCCGGCCAACGTCAATTCCGCCGTCATCTGCGATTACTCCGTCTCTTCCTGAGCGTCCGGTCCCTGTTCGACCGATTCTTCTTCTGCTTCTGCCGGTTCCGGTGCGGATGCCGCCTGTTCGGCGGCGCGCGACAAATGCGGCGCCGCCAGCGCCTGCAACACATGCGCGCGATCGCGCAGGGCGGCCGGGCTTGCCGCATTGTCGATGATCGCCTGAGCGTTCCGGTTCACGTCCTGCCAGGCGCCTGCCCGGGCCGCCGAGAGCGCCAGCAATTCCAGCGCATTCTCGCGCCAGGGCGAGGCCGAGGCGACCAGCGGCTGGAGGCGCAGCTTCATGTCGTCGTAGCTTGCCTCGTCGACCAGAATGAAGGCTGCCTTGATGCGCGCCATGCCGCGCATCATTTCGGGTGCGCCGGATTGAGCCGCAACGCCCTCATAGGCTGCAAGCGCCGCAGCACGATCGCCAGCATCGAGCAATGCGGCCGCTTCACGCAGACGGGCCAGCGTCTGATAGCCACCGGGTGCTTCTGCCGCCAATTCGCCGAACAGGACTGCCGCCTCGGCAGGCTGGGTGCGCTCTGCCTGGCGCGCCACCTCATCGAAACGTGCGGATGCGTCGACCTTCTGCGCATGCGACCAGGCGCGCCAGCCGATGATGGCGGCAGCGATCAGCACGATCCCCGCAGCCGCACCGACGATGTAGAGGCCGTATTTGTCCCAAAGCCTGCTGTATTGTTCGCGGCGAAGGTCTTCTTCGACTTCGCGAAAGAGATCGGTCAAAATATTACTCCGCGGAGAAAATCAGTCGGGCAGGAAAGCCCTGCTTCCCGCCCGGTGCCCGGCCCCGTGCAGGCGGCGTAAAATAGCCCGGCACACCGCCAATGGCAAACCATCCGGCGCGACAGCCAAATCCCGCAACAGATTGAGCTATTTTACCTTTTTCATGCCGTAGGTGTTCTCGACGCCGGGGAAGCTGCGGTCGCGGACCGCGCGGGCATAGGCCTCGGCGGCGCCCGCGATCTGGGCGCCCAGCGTGGCGAACTCGCGGACGAATTTGGGCGGCTTCGGCGACAGGCCCAGCATGTCCTCCAGCACCAGGATCTGGCCGTCGCAATGGGGCGAGGCGCCGATGCCGATGGTGGGGATGTCGATCTGATCGGTGATGCGGGCGGCCAGCGGCTCGGCCATGCCTTCGAGCACGACCGCGAAGGCGCCGGCCTCGGCGACAGCGGCGGCGTCGGCCTCGATGGCGGCCCACTCGCTCTCCTCGCGCCCCTGCGTCTTGAAGCCGCCCATCACCTGGATGTTCTGCGGCGTCAGGCCGATATGGGCCATCACCGGAATGCCGCGCAGGCTGAGATAGCGGATCGTTTCGGCGATGCGGGTGCCGCCTTCGACCTTCACGGCGGTGCAGCCCGTTTCCTTGATGACGCGGCAGGCATTGCGGAAGGCAATTTCGGGGCTCTCTTCATAGGAGCCGAAGGGCATGTCGACCACAACCAGCGCACGTTCGGTGCCGCGCACCACGGCCGCGCCATGCGCGATCATCATGTCGAGGGTGACGCCCAGCGTCGTCTCCATGCCGTACATGACCATGCCGAGACTGTCGCCCACCAGCAGGAAGTCGACATAGGGGTCGATGTAGCGCGCCGTGTGGGCGTGATAGGCGGTCAGCGAAACGATCGGCTGGGCGCCCTTGCGGGCGCGGATTTCCGGCACGGTGATGCGCTTGATGGCGGACTGGACGGACATTCGGATCATCCCTTTACGCGTGGCCTCGAACCCTGCCCCTACATAGGGCCGCCCGAGGGGAATTACGACGGCGGCCGGATGCCGCGGCGAAAAGGGCTTACAGAACAAGCCCCTAGATGCCTCCCGGCACCTTTCCTGATCCTTCTGGGCGGACCCTACAAAAAAGCGCGCAGCGGCGCAATCAGGCCGCCGGAGCCGGCTCCACCACGACCGCTGGCGGCGCATCTCCCGGCAGGCCGACGATTTCGCGATAGGCGACGGAGAGCATGGTGACTTGCGTCATCATGAAGTAGAGATAGAGCGCCAGCGAAATGAATGCCGAAGCCATGGCGGCGATTGAACCGATCAGGTCGGCGGCAGAGGTCAAAGCCAGAGCGGTGACGCCCTCAACCACGGCAAACAGAATGAAGACCGGCAGATAGATCAGCAATGCAAAGCCGCTGATCCGCCAGGTGTTGCCGCTTGTCGCCGCGAATGTTCCCAGAACACCCTTGCCCCCACCAAGTGCTGCATCCGGCAATGCCAGCATCAATCGCATGACAATTCCCAGCATGAATACATGGAGCACGACGACCAATGGCAAAAGGACGATGCCTGCCGGCCCGAGTACCGCAAGAGACGGTGCGTTGTCGCCGAAGAGCACCGCCCCTGCAAATATGACGATTGCCGCGATGACGCCAACCACGGCCGACAGAACAATCAGGAAGAGAAACCAGAAAAACAAAATCTTCAGCGTCGTCCAGACATATTGAACATCCTCGCGACGGAAAGGGACCGACGCCCCCTCACCCAGCAGCACGAAACGATGCCAGCGCACCGCGGCGATGGCCTGTGCAAGCACCATTGCCA
Source organism: uncultured Parvibaculum sp. (assembly GCF_963975745.1). Taxonomy (NCBI): domain Bacteria; kingdom Pseudomonadati; phylum Pseudomonadota; class Alphaproteobacteria; order Hyphomicrobiales; family Parvibaculaceae; genus Parvibaculum; species uncultured Parvibaculum sp. The sequence continues at coordinate 99,366 of NZ_CAXBIB010000002.1, forward strand.
GAACCACGGCCAAGATCGCCACGATGGAATAGGCTGCGAAAGCTTCGCGATAGCGTTCGAGAACATCCTCGGGTGCCCCTGCCGTCTGCTCCATGCCGGTCAGGCCGTAAAGTCCGGCCTGATAGAGCACCCAGTAAAAAGCTGCTGTGCCGGCCAGAAGCAGGACAACTGCCGGCCACGCGACGAAAAGCAGCTGGAAGTAGTGTCTGGTGACGCCGGCAAAGACTTCGCCGACCGACCGAAAAACCGGCAGCTTCCTCATCTCGCAAATCCCCCCTGAAAACCCCAGTCTCACCTTAAGGAGAGAATGAGGCCAAGGCTATGGGAAATGACGTGCGGTCAAGACTGCGCATCCGGCGCCTGCGTTCCCGCCGGGCCGATCAGCTCGCGATAGGCGACGGAAAGGATCGCAACATTGACGATCGCGAAGAAGATATTGATCAGTGTGCCCACCAGATTCATCGGGACGGCCAGCGACGGCGCCCAGTCGACAAGCCATCCGATCAGAAGCTGGAACAGTGAGATCGGCAGGAAGACACAGGCCAGGGCGGCGGCAAGACGCCAGAAGTTTCCTCGCGTCAGTTCCAGCATCAGGCGTGCGTTGACAGGATCATCGACCGACGATGCCGGCAACAACAGCGCCAGGCGCACGAAGAAGAATGTTCCTATACAGACCAATGCCAGGCCAACGATCAAATATGTCGACACTTGCTGCATACTCAACTGGTCCAGATAATACGCCGCGATGCCTGTTGCCAGCACCAGGAACCCCGGCAGCAGGAGCAGGCCCAGCGAAATCGAGATTATCGCAAAGCGCGATTCCCGGCGACCGAACCGCAGATGAATGCGGCCAGGCGGCATGTCGCCCGTCAGGATGAAGCGATGCCACGCCACCGCAATGATCGACCAGAGAAGCAGGGCTGCCAGATAGACGGCGAGCAGCACCCACAGACCCAGCGCCAGGACGAGCGGACGTCCAATGAAGGACAGGGACAGGTAGAGAAGTCCCGGCAACCAGATCAGCCGCAGCATTTCGCCGGCATGATTCCAGGCGCCACCATAGGCCTCGCGGACCGTCGCAAGGACGTCGAGCTTCACATGCGTCATCGATTGAGTCCGAGAAATTTTTCCTTGTAGACCTCGTTTTCGGGATCGAGGTTGAGGGCCGCGCGATAGTCCTCGCGCGCGGCGTCCCTGTCGCCTTCGGCCTCGTTGATCGCGCCGCGGACATACCAGGCGCCGGCGCTGTCGGGGTCGAGCGCCAGCGCCTGCTCGACATCAGTCCGCGCCGCGTCGAAGTCGCCCCTTTCGCGCAAGGCGTTGGCACGGTTCTGGTAGAGCAACGCGTCACGCGGGGCGATCCGCAGGGCCTGCGTGTAGTCGGCGATGGCGGCGTTCAGATCGCCAACATTCTTGTAGGCCACACCACGATTGATCAGGGCTGCGATCAGGTCGGGATCGCCAAGTTCACCGGACGAAATCGCCCGGCTGCAATAGTCGATTGCTGCCTTGTTGTCGCCGGTTGCAAACTGCGCATAGCAGAGATTGCTGTCGCCGATGGCGTCCGCCCAAGCAGATACCGGTGCCGCGGCCCCGACAATCGCCGCCAGCAACAGAATTCGTCCATTTGTCATTTCAGGTCCCTCTCGGCCAAACCGCCAGGAGAGCCTATCCGGTCCGGCGGTCAGGAGAAAGCGGCGACCGCGACGGCCGTATTCATGAAATCCCGGAACCGCACCCATTTTTCGTCGCGCAGGGTGATGATGTGGGCGAAATCGGAATCGATCGTTCGGCCGGTCGACCGCGCCGTCAGATTGAGATGACCGGTCACGATGACCTTGTCGCGCTCGGCGATGAACTCCTCGGCGTCGAACTGGTTGATATCGACCGAGGAGAGGACCGTCTCGAAGAAGCGCCGGCATTCGTCGAGACCACGATATGTACCTGCATAAGGGATCACCGGCGGACCGTAGAACTCGATCACGATGTCGGGATGGAGGAATTCGAGAATGGACGGAATATCCTTTGCGCCGAAAGCGGCGAACAGGGATTGCGTCGCGGCTATATTGCGTTCGGTCAAGGCAATCATTCGGCAGCCTCCCTGCGGGCGGAGGTGAAGCGAAGTGTCAGTCGGTCGAAGCCGTGATTGAGGAGGCTGGCACGCTGCGGCACCGGCGCCTCGTTGCCGAGGCGGATATCCGCCATGCGATCCAGCATCGTCTCGACCAGCGCTTGCCCTTCCATGCGGGCAAGCGCCGAACCGAGACAGTGATGAATACCAACACCGAAGGTAAGCTGCTTGTTGAGATTGGGCCGGTCGATGTCGAAACGCGCGGGATCGGGGAACATTTTCGGATCGTGGTTGGCGGCAGCGAAAAAGAGCGCCACCCAGTCGCCCTTCGCAATGCGCCGGCCGCCGACTTCCGTGTCCTCGGTCGCGATGCGGAAGAGACGTTGCGGCGGGCCGCCGTGGCGCAGGCTTTCGTCGATGAAGGCACCGACAAGGCGGCGGTCGGCGGCGAGGCGGGCGCGGATGTCCGGCATTGTCGCCAGATTGTGCAGCAGGTTGCCGAGCAGGAAGGTCGTGGTTTCGGAACCGGCGACGACCAGCGTGATGCAGAAGCGGATCACCTCATCGAGCGTCAATTTCTCGCCACCGGCCTCGGCTTGCAGCAGCGCGACGATCAGGCTGTCGGGCAAGGGCTCGCCGGCCTTCAATGCACGGTCGTGTTCGCTGACGATTCCGACAAAATATTCAACCAGTTCGCCGTTGCTCGCCTCGCGTTCGGCCGGCGAAAGGTCGGCCGAGAGCATGAAGGCAGTCGCCCAGTGACGGAAGCGGTCGACGACGCTTTCGGGGAGACCCAGCAGGCCAACCATGATGCGTGCCGGGATGCGTGCGCCGAGCGCTTCCATCACCTCGACGTCGCCCTCGCCCAGCCTCGCGACCATGCCATCGACGATGTCGCGGACCCAGGGTTCGAGCGCCTCGACGCGGGGACGCGAGAAGGCCAGATTGACGATGCCGCGCAGGCGATCGTGTTCGGGGTTGTCGTGATTGACCAGCATCAGGGTCGGCGCCGAGGATTGTTCCTGAAGCGGGTCCCGCGAGGAAAACACCCGGTGGTCGCGAGCGGCCGACGAGACATGGTCGTAGTCGAGCAGCACCCAGGCCGTGACCGCCTCGTCGGCGTCCGGCACGGTGCCCGGCGGGTAGTCGCGATAGCCATGGACCGGCGCGTGGGGGCGCAGCCTGTCGTAAAGCGCATAAGGCGCGGCAATCGTGTCGCCTGTCGGCAGCGCCGCGACCAGCCCCGCCACATCCTCGTCCGTCCGTGCCTGACCATTTTCCGGCATCGCATCCCTCCCCGGTTTCAATCGTGATCCGTCGATATTGTTATTTTCATAAATTGTTTCGTTTGTAAATCGTTTAATCGGTGGCGGGCCATGCCGGCCGCCCTACAATCCCGGCGGGAATCGCGGTCCGGCGACCGCACCCCGAAGGAGGCGGCGTGACGGCGAAAAGAACGAGCGGGGGCAAAGGCAAGGGCGCGGGCGGCATTCCGGCGGCGGCCCTGCGGTTTCTCGAATACTACTACCCCATTCACTACAAGGCCGGAATCGGCGTCGAGGACGCCCTGCGGGCCGGGCAGCTCAGCCGCCATCAGGTGGCGATGCTGTGGCTGATCCATTCGGAGGGTCAGGACGGACGGCAAATGAACCGCAAGGCCATCGAACGGTCGCTGGAGAGCTGGTTCGAGATTTCAGGCGCCGCCATCACCAAGGCACTCCGGGTCATGGCCCAGCCGCCGCTGGAGCTGGTGCGGCTGGTCGAAGACCCCAAATCGGGGCGCGAAAAGATCGTGATCCTGACGCCGAAAGGCGAAGCGCACATGAAAAAGATGATCGCCGGCGGTGAGGCCTATGTGCAGCGGATTATCGACCACATGTCGGACGAGGAGATCGCCCAGGGCCTGCATTTCTTCCGCCGGGTTTCGGAAATCGTCGACGGATTCCGCTGAGGCGCGGCCGGGCTCTTGTCCGGGACGGCCGCCGCTGTTATAGGCACGGCGCAAATTCCGGGCCGCTTTCGGCCCGAGCTGGAGCCCGAGACTCATGATTTCGAACCCCGTCGTCGCCATTGCGGGCGCGACCGGCGCCGTCGGCGTCGAGATGATCCGCTGCCTCGAGGAACGCAACTTCCCGGTCAAGGAGCTGAAGCTGCTCGCCTCGGCACGCTCGGCCGGGAAAACCATGCGCTTCCGGGGCAAGGACATCCTCGTCGAGGAATTGACGGAGGCGAGCTTCAAGGGCGTCGACATCGCCTTCTTCTCGGCGGGCGGTGGCATTTCGAAGCAGTTTGCCAAGGCGGTGAAGGATGCCGGCGCGGTGATGATCGACAATTCGTCGGCCTTCCGCATGGACCCCGATGTGCCGCTGGTGATCCCCGAGATCAACCCGGCGGCAGCGTTGGTCCACAAGGGCATCATCGCCAATCCGAACTGCTCGACGATCATCGCGATCACTCCGCTCTGGCCGATCCACAAGGTCAATCGCGTCAAGCGCATCGTTGCTGCGACCTACCAGGCGGCATCGGGCGCCGGCGCCGCGGCGATGGAAGAACTCGAACAAGCGACGCGCGCCTTCCTTGCGGGCGAGCCATTCGAGCAGAAGATCATTCCGCATCCCTACCCTTTCAACGTCTTCAGCCATAACTCGAAGGTCGACCCGGAGACGGGCTACAACGAGGAAGAAATGAAGATGGTGAAGGAGACCAAGAAGATCTTCGACGACAACGACATTCGCGTAACGGCGACCTGCGTGCGCGTGCCGGTGCTGCGGGCGCATTCGGAAGCGCTCGACTTCGAATGCGAGAAGCCGATCACGCCGGCTCAGGTGCGCGAGATTCTTTCCGTCGCGCCGGGCATCAAGATCGTCGACGACGTGGCCGGAAACTATTTCCCGATGCCGAAGGATGCATCCGGCCAGGACGACATTCTGGTCGGCCGCATAAGACAGGACATTTCCGATCCGAGCGGGCACTCGATCGCCATGTTCGTCGCCGGCGACCAGTTGCTGAAAGGCGCTGCACTCAACGCGGTGCAGATCGGCGAGATTCTCGTCAGGGGATGAGCGGGATCACTCCCATTCGATCGTTCCCGGCGGCTTCGAGGTGACGTCGTAGACGACGCGGTTGATGCCGCGGACTTCGTTGATGATGCGGGTCGAGACATGGCCCAGGAAATCGTGGCTGAAGGGATAATAATCGGCCGTCATGCCGTCGATGGATGTGACGGCCCGCAGCGCACAGACATAGTCGTAGGTACGTTCATCGCCCATGACGCCGACGGTGCGAACCGGCAACAGCACCGCGAATGCCTGCCAGATCGTGTCGTAGAGGCCAGCCCTGCGAATCTCATCAAGATAGATCACGTCGGCCTTGCGCAGGATGTCGAGCTTTTCGCGGGTGATCTCGCCGGGCACGCGGATTGCGAGGCCGGGCCCCGGGAACGGATGGCGGCCGACAAATTCTTCCGGCAGGCCGAGTTCGCGGCCGAGAATGCGCACCTCGTCCTTGAAGAGTTCGCGCAGGGGCTCGACGAGCTGCATGTTCATGCGCTCGGGCAGGCCGCCGACATTGTGATGGCTCTTGATTGTGACGGAGGGACCGCCGGCGAAGGAGACGCTTTCGATCACGTCCGGATAGAGCGTGCCTTGCGCCAGGAAGTCGGCGCCGCCGATCTTTTTCGCCTCTTCTTCGAAGACGTCGATGAAGGTCGCGCCGATGATCTTGCGCTTTTTCTCGGGGTCGGAGACGCCTTCGAGCTTGCCGAGGAAAAGGTCCGTCGCGTCGCGGTTGACCAGCGGGATGTTGTAGTGGTGACGGAAGAGATTGACGACCTGATCGGCCTCGCCGGCGCGCATCATGCCGGTGTCGACGAAGACGCATTGCAACTGGTCGCCGATCGCCTCGTGCAGTAGCACTGCGACCACGGATGAATCGACGCCACCCGAAAGCCCGCAGATTACCTTGCCCTTGCCGACCTGGGCGCGGACCTTGGCGATCTCGGTTTCCTTGAAGGCCGCCATGGTCCAGCCGCCCTTGCAGCCGGCGATCCTGTGCGTGAAGTTCTTCAGCATCGCGGCACCGCGCGGCGTGTGTACGACTTCGGGATGGAACTGCACGCCATAGAAGTTCCGACTTTCGTCGGCGATGGCGGCAAATGGCGCGTTACGGCTGACCGCAATGGTCTTGAATCCCGGCGGCAGTTCGACGACCCGGTCGCCATGACTCATCCAGACCGGCTCCTGCTCGCCAGCCTGCAACAGCCCTTCGAAAAGCGGGCTGTCCTCGAGAATCTCGATGACGGCGCGACCGAATTCGCGCTCATCGGAGCCCTCGACCTTGCCACCCAGTTGGGCGCACATCGTCTGTTCGCCATAGCAGATGCCGAGAACAGGAACGCCCGCGGTGAAGACCCATTCGGGGGCGCGCGGCGTGCCGATGCCGGTGACACTGGCCGGGCCGCCCGACAGGATCACGGCCTTCGGTGCAAAGAGCTTGTCGAGTCCATCGGCCTTGTTGAACGGAACGATCTCCGAGTAGACGCCGCTCTCGCGAACACGTCGCGCGATCAGCTGCGTCACCTGGCTACCGAAATCGATTATGAGGATGCGGTCTTCGGTCATCGTCCATCTTCACGGTTCATGGGGCCACGGGCCCGGATTCCAGCGCACGGGCAAGTTCCTGCGTCTGTTGACAAGTTTCGCAATGGAAACGGAGAATGCGCAGCCGTTCTGCCGCCGCTTCGCGGTTTCCTTCTGCGAGATCAAGCTGCGCGATACGGCTCAATGCGTCCAGGTCGGCCGGGTCGATCTCAAGCGCAATACCGTAATATTTGCGCGCAAGGCGCGGATCGCCCTTCGTTTGGTGAACGACGCCCAGTTGAGCATAGGCACGTGCATTGGCGGGGTTCGACGCAATCGCCCTTTCAAACAGCCATCTGGCCCCGTCGAGGTCGTCGCGCGCCGCCGTCTCGATACCTCTTTCGTAAAGCGAGATCGACGCCTGCGCCGAATTCTGGTCGACGGCACGCGCTGCACCTGACTGCAGCACCATCAGAAGTGCCAGTATCGGCAGGCCAACCATGCGAAAAGGATTCTGGGTTCGAGCGGCAGCCATATTTCCGGGCTTTCGGGGCGGGGATGGATCGATAGACCATCCTTCCCGAAATCCGTCAAGCCACCTACTGCGGCGCAGCATCATCCGGCCTCCCGCCTCAGAATCGCGACAAAAAAGCCATCCGTTTGCGTTTTGACCGGTGTCAGGCGCAGATAGGCCTCCGTGCCGGTCTCCGGCGGCTGCACGACATCGTCAGGCCAGACCGAACGCCATGGCACCTCGACAAAGCTGCCATGCGACGTCAAAAAAGCCGCGACCTGATGTTCATTCTCGGAAGGCAACAGCGAGCAGGTCACATAGACGAGACGTCCGCCCGGCCGGACCATCCGCGCCGCGCGCGCCAGGACCTCTGTTTGCGCCGCCCGGTATCCGGCCAGCATTTCTGGCGTCAGCCGCCAGCGGGCATCGGGATTGCGGCGCCAGGCCCCCGTGCCGCTGCAGGGTGCGTCGACCAGAACGCAATCCATGCGGGCTTCGAGATCACCCAGATCCGCGTCGGGGCCTTCAGCCGCATAGGCACCAAGCGTGACGGTCTGGATGTTCCGGATGCCGGCCCGCTGGGCCCGCGGCATCAGCTTCCCCAAGCGCCGGCCGTCGGTATCGCAGGCGTGAATCTGTCCGCGATTGCGCATCATTGCCGCCAGCGCCAGCGACTTGCCGCCGCCGCCAGCACAGAGGTCGACCACCTGTTCGCCGGGTCTTACGCCGGTGGCGAGACAGGCCAATTGCGAACCTTCATCCTGCAACTCGATCAGGCCGTCGCGGAAGCTGGCAAGTCCAAGGATGTTGGCACGTCCAGTCAGCCGCAGACCCCAGGGCGAGAGCGGCGTCGGTTCGGTAACAACTTTCTCCTCGGCAAGCAGCGCCATGACGCGGTCGCGCGTATCCTTCAGCGCATTGACACGCAGATCGGTCGGCGCCCGCTCCATCAGCGCCGCCATTTCAGGCTCAAGCGCCGATCCCATCGCCAGTTCAAATTCGGGATGTAGCCACTCTGGATAGTTGAGACGGATCCATGAGGGCGCATCGGCAAGTGGAAGATCGGCCTGCTGCAGCGCCGACGTTTCTTCAATCGTCAGGGGCGCCGGTGCATGACCCGTGCCGTCGGCCAGCGCGACGGCAGCGGTCGCGCCTTCCCCCTTCAAGAGGGCCAAGGCGGCAAAAGCCAGCAGTCGTGGCGCATCCGCGCCCGTCGCCGCGGCCAATTGCGCGCGGTGGCGCAGCACGGTGAATACGAGGTCGCTCACCGCAGCGCGGTCCTTGGAACCGGCAAAGCGGCTCGAGCGTGCCCAAGCATCGAACACCCGATCGGCCGGTTGCCGCGTCTCGAAAATGCCCGTCAGAATTTCGATGGCCGACTGCAGACGTGCCCCGGGCGTCATTTCAGGCTCCCGGTATCGCCATGCCCGATCAGCTGACACCACCCGGATAGTTGGGTGCCTCGCGCGTAATCGTTACATCGTGCACATGGCTTTCGCGCAAGCTCGCGGAGGAAATGCGGACAAATTCGGCGTTCTTCTGAAAGTCGGCAATCGTGGCGTTGCCAGTGTAACCCATCGCCGCGCGCAGACCGCCGACAAGCTGATGGATAACGTTGCCGACCGGCCCCTTGTAGGGCACCTGTCCCTCGATCCCTTCGGGCACCAGCTTCAGCGAATCCTTCACGTCCTGCTGGAAATACCTGTCGGCCGACCCAATCGCCATGGCACCGACCGAGCCCATGCCGCGATAGGACTTGTAGGAGCGCCCCTGGAACAGAAAGACTTCGCCGGGGCTTTCCTCGGTGCCCGCAAAGAGCGAACCCAGCATGGCGCAATCGGCGCCGGCCGCGATCGCCTTGGCCAAGTCGCCGGAAAACTTGATGCCGCCATCTGCAATGACAGGCGTACCGGTCTTCTGTGCCGCTTCCGCCACATCCATGATCGCAGTCAATTGCGGCACACCGACACCGGCTACAATGCGCGTGGTGCAGATCGAGCCGGGCCCGATACCGACCTTGACCGCATCAGCGCCAGCATCGATCAACGCACGGGCAGCGTCGGCCGTCGCCACGTTTCCGGCGATCACCTGCGTCGCGTTCGAAAGCTTCTTGATACGCTCGACCGCTTCGGAGACGCGCGCCGAATGGCCATGGGCCGTATCGACCACTATCACGTCCGCACCTGCCGCAATCAGGGCTTCGGAGCGGGCAAAACCTTCATCGCCAACCGTTGTCGCTGCCGCAACGCGCAAACGGCCCTGATCGTCCTTGGCCGCATTCGGGTGAAGCTGCGCCTTTTCGATGTCGTTGACGGTGATGAGGCCGATGCAGCGATAGGCCTCATCGACAACCAGAAGCTTCTCGATACGATGCTTGTGCAGCAGGCGCTTCGCCTCGTCCTGACTGACCCCGTCGGTTACCGTGACAAGGTCTTCCTTCGTCATCAGATTGCGCACCGGTTCGCGCATATTGGATGCGAAACGCACGTCGCGGTTGGTCAGGATGCCGGCAAGCTTCCCCGATTCCTCGACGACGGGAATGCCGGTGATGCCGTGGCGCTTCATCAGCGCAAAGGCATCGGCCAACGTCGCGTCCGGGCCGATCGTCACCGGGTTGACGACCATGCCACTTTCGAACTTCTTGACCTGACGCACATGCTCGGCCTGCGCTTCCGAATCCATGTTGCGATGAAGCACACCGATGCCGCCCGCTTGCGCCAAGGCAATAGCCAGGCGCGCCTCGGTGACAGTGTCCATTGCAGCAGATACGATGGGAATGCCGAGGGCAATCGACCTCGTCAGTCGCGTTCTGGTTTCAGCCTGACTGGGGAGAACCGTGGAAGCGGCAGGGAGTAGAAGAACGTCATCAAACGTCAGCGCTTCACGGATCATACTGCCAACCCTTACCTTGGCCCCGATGCGGGGACACACCCTATCGTGTGTTGGCGCAGGCTTTTAACATCTATATCCGCGAATGCAAAGGTGCTTGTGACAGCGGGACCGAGGCCTTAGCCGACTTCTTCCGAATCGCTTTCGGAACGCCCCTTAAATCCCTGCGCCAGAACATACATCTCGGCCGAATCGGCCCTGCTTGCCTTGGGTTTCACATGGCGCACTGTCTGAAAATGACGTTTCAGGAGGGTCAGCAGTTCGTTCTCGGTCCCGCCCCGCAGAACCTTGGCGAGGAACGTCCCTCCCGGCGCCAGCACCTCGGTCGCAAAATGGGCGGCGACATCGCAAAGCGCCATGATACGCATATGGTCGGTCTGCTTGTGCCCGGTGGTGGGCGCCGCCATGTCGGACAAGACGACATCGGCCTCGCCGGCCAGCAAATCCTTGACGCGGGCATCTGCACCCTCGCTCAGAAAATCGAGTTGCAGGATTGTTGCGCCCGGTACGGGATCCATCTCCAGGTAATCGAGGCCGATCACGCGGCCCTGACGATTGCCGGCCGTGCCCTGGGCATTGACCCGCGCCACCGCGACCTGGGTCCAGCCGCCGGGGGCGCAACCGAGATCGACAACGCGGCCGCCAGGCTTCAGGAAACGGTACTTGTCGTCGATCTCCGTGAGCTTGTATGCAGCCCGCGAGCGATAGCCTTCGCGCTTTGCCGCGTGGACGTAAGGATCGTTCAACTGGCGCTGCAACCAGCGCGTCGATGAATTGCTGCGCTTGCGCGCCGTCTTGACACGCACCTTCAGCGAACGCGCACCGCTGCCGGCACTCTTGCCACCCTTGCCGCCACTCTTGCCGCTTGCAGCCATTTCAATTCACCTCTACGGGCTGCGCCGCTACTTCATTCGCCCGCCTGGCATTGCGACGACGGCGGCGGCGGCGACGGCGGCCGCGCCGGGCATCATTCTCGATCAACGACATCAATATGCCTTCGCGCAGGCCACGATCGGCAACACGCAATCGCTCGGCAGGCCATGCGCGCGCGATCGCCTCGAATATGGCGCAACCCGCGAGCACGAGGTCGGCACGTTCCCCGCCGACGCAGGGGTGTGCAGCGCGCTTGTTGTAGCTCATGCCCAGCAGCGATTGGGTCACTCGCTGGACGTCTTCAGGCGAAATCCAGAGGCCGTCGACGCGTGTTCGATCATATCGATCGAGACCAAGATGAACGCCTGCGATTGTGGTGACGGTGCCGGATGTACCGAGCAAGTGAAAATCCCCAGACGCCTCGTCGTCCAGCGCCCGAACACTCTCTATAAAAGGCGCAAGACGTTCGCTGACTTCGGCGACCATCCGATCATAGAGATCGGAGGAAACATCGACGCCACCGTGGTGTTCGGCCAGCGTGACCACACCGCAAGGCAGGGAAGTCCAGTCTCCGATGACCGGCCGGCCCCTCTTGTCGCCATCGGGCATTCGAACCCATATCAGCTCGGTCGAACCGCCACCGATATCGAAGACCAGCGCCGATGAACAGCATGGATCGAGCAGCGGCGCGCAGCCGGCAACCGCCAGGCGCGCCTCGTCCTCCGTCGAGACAATTTCGAGCGACAGGCCGGTTTCCTTCTTGACGCGTGCAACAAAGTGGCCGCTGTTGGATGCCGTCCGGCAGGCAGCGGTCGCAATGGTTCTCGTCCGGCTGACACCGCGTCGTGCCATCTTGTCGGCACATATCTTCAGCGCGTCGATGGCGCGCGTCATTGCGGCCTCGCTCAGCGCGCCCGTGCGGGCAAGCCCCTCGCCGAGCCGGACGATGCGCGAATAGGCGTCGACAACCTTGAAGCCGTCGCTGTTGCGACGCGCAATCAGCAAGCGGCAATTGTTTGTGCCCAGGTCGAGCGCAGCATAAAGAACATCTGCTGCGGTACGCGCGACGGGCGGGTTGTTCGAATTCGCGGATTGTCCTGAAGGTGCGCCACGTCTTGCCCCGCGACCACGGCGGCGGCGCTTCGGCCGCTTTTCGCGCCCCGAATTCCCGTCGCTTGTGGCACGGCTCAGCGTCGCCTCCGGACCGGCGGCGGTTGAATCTGTGCCCTGCGCAACGCCTGCCCCTGGGGACTGGCTCGGCGCATTCAGGCCCTTTTCGGCGGCGGCGGCCAAATCGATACCACCGGAACCGCCGTCATCTTCTGGGCGCACGGTTCTCAGACCCGGGAAGCGGCGAGGCATCGCTTTCGCGCACCGCGCTTCCGACCGGGTTCCCTGTTCTTTCAGTTGAGAGCAGTCTAGCAGCTTGGGAGGATGGGTAAAGCGAGCGGACGGTGGCTGGGGGACTAGGATTCGAACCTAGACTGGCGGAGTCAGAGTCCGCTGTCCTACCGTTAGACGATCCCCCAAGACGCCGATTCGGCCCAAAATTCAGCCATTTCCAAGATATGGCACGGGCACGGCGCTACTTGGCTGCGCGCGGCGAAACCTAGTCGCCGCTGCCGCGGCCGTCAACACCCTGACGTTCCCGGGCAGCGGACCCCACAGGGCTCATGTTCCGCGGCGAGACCGCTGCCCGTACGGATGTCCGGATGCCCCCTTGGCCCCTAATGCATTTTGAGCCCCGGCAGGTCGCCGGTTGCGCGCCAGTCCTCAAGTATTCTGATAAAGGCGATGGAACCGCCTCCATAGAAGCCATTGCGGATCGCGAGTTCCGAAGGCTTGCCCTCGTTGTTATAATAGCCCGGCGTGCACTCCTCCAGGTACCGGCGGTTGAAGGCCGATGCCTTGACGATCTCCTCCACCCAGGCTTCTTCAGCCGGCCTTGTTGCCTCGACCACACGCGCCTGACGATCTATGCACTCCTTCACGATATAGGCGAGGTGTCTGGACTGCTCATTGAGCATGTGCGGAAAGTTTGCCGTGAAGCCAGCCTGCGCATTGCTCACAATGAAGCAGTTCGGAAAACCATGCGTATGCATGCCATGGAGCGACGAAATCCCGTCTTTCCATTTATCGGTCAGCGTGATGCCGTCGCGGCCGTAAATCTCGAAACCGGCGCGACGCGTGTAGCCCGTGCCGACCTCGAAGCCCGTGGCGTAGATCAGGCAATCGACTTCAAACTCCTCACCGTTCGCAAAGACCGAATGCTCGCCGATCTGCTCCACGCCCCTGCCCTGCGTGTCGACCAGATGGACGTTCGGGCGATTGAAGGTTGCGAGATATTCATCATGGAAGCAGGGCCGTTTGCAGAACTGGTTGTACCAGGGCTTGAGCGCTTCCGCCTTTGCCGGATCCCGGACCACGGTCTCGACGCGTTTGCGGATCGACTCCATCTTCTGAAAATCCGCAAGTTGAACGACTTCCGCCATCTCGGCGGGCGAACCGCCCATAGCCCCCTTGCGCGCCATCACAAGAAGATTGCCGATGATGTCGGTCCAACCGTCATTGACCAGGTCTTCTTCCTGGAATCCACCTGAAACCAGCGTGTTGAAATTGTCCATCCGGTGCTGTTGCCAGCCCGCTTCAAGACTGGCGACCCATTCCGGATCGGTCGGGCGGTTGTTGCGCACGTCGATGGATGAAGGCGTGCGCTGAAAGACGAAGAGTTCCTTCGCCCATGCACCAAGATGCGGCACGCATTGCACGGCGGTCGCGCCGGTGCCGATGATGCCGACGCGTTTGTCCCTGAGGCGATCCAGCCCGCCATTGCAGTCCCCACCGGTATAAGCGTAGTCCCAGCGACTGGTATGGAAGGTATGTCCCTTGAAACTTTCGATGCCGGGAATGCCGGGCAGCTTCGGCCGATGCAGCGGACCACTTGCTGTCACCACGAAGCGTGCCTTGATGGCGTCGTCACGGTTGGTGCGGATGATCCAGCGCGAGATTTCGTCGTTCCAGTGGAGGCCGGTCACTTCCGTCTGAAACAGCGCATCGCGGTAAAGATCAAAATGGCGACCAATGGCCTGACTGTGAGCGAGGATCTCGGCCGCCTTCGAATATTTCTCGACCGGCATATAGCCGATCTCCTCGAGAAGCGGCAGATAGATGTACGATTCGATGTCGCAGGCCGCACCCGGATAGCGGTTCCAATACCATGTACCGCCGAAGTCGCCGCCCTTTTCGATCATGCGAATGTTTTCGATGCCGGCCTCGCGCAGCCGCGCGCCGGCAAGCAGGCCTCCAAAGCCACCGCCGATCACGACGACGTCTACTTCGTCGCTTAGCGGTTCGCGCGCGAAGCCCGGTTCGACATAGGGGTCTTCGAGATAGTGTGCGAACTTGCCCTTGATCTCGACATATTGCTCGTTGGCATCGTCGCGCAGGCGCTTGTCGCGCTCGGCGCGATATCTGGCCTTGAGGGCCGCAGGATCGAAACCGAGATCAGCAACACCTGCCGGTCCCGTCTTGCCGTCTTTCGTCTCCGCCATCCGTCCTGCCTCCCGATTCCAATAGCTGTCGCATGACAGGCTGGATGATAAAATTTATTTACTAGCTGTCAAAACATCTGCCTTTTGCCCTGCATGTCGCGACGTTACGCAACGCGATCGGGCCCCGCCTTTCGACGGAGCCCGATGCCACTGGCAACCGATCCTTCAGTACCGGTAAGGCGCCCCGGCCTTGCGCATCGTGTCCTGATAGTTCTTCAGAATGTCGACGATCTTGGCGCTACGCGGACTCTTTTCAGCGATCTCGTCCCAGAACTTCATCGCTTCGTCTTCGACCGTTTTCCACTCTGCTTCGGGAATGGTGGTCAGCTCGAGCTTGCCGCCGGTGGTCCGATAATGTGCTTCGCCCCACCAGTACCAATGCTGGCGGTAGTAGTGCGAGCTGTCCATGGAAAGCTTGAAGAGCGTCTGCAGGTGTTCGGGAAGCGCATTCCACTTGTCGGTGTTCGCGATGTAGGAACCGGCCCATGCACCCGAAATATTGTTGGTCAGATAATATTTCGTGATGTCGGCCCAGCCGACCGTGTAGGTCTCGGTCGCACCGCACCATGCAACACCGTCGAGTTCACCTGTCTGGATCGCCACTTCGATGTCTTCCCAGGGAAGCGTGACCGGCACGACGCCAAAGCGCTCAAGGAACTTGCCGCCAGTCGGGAAAGTGAAAACACGCAAGCCCTTGAGATCCTCAAGCGAGCGGATCGGCTTGTTGGTCACGAAGTTGCACGGATCCCATGCGCCGGCGCTGAGCCACGTCACGCCCGGCACTTCTGCATAGGCTTCTTCCCAGATTTCGCGCAACCCGTACCACTCCCAGAGAGCGGGTACGTCGAGGCCATAACGCGAAGCAAAGGGGAAATAGGCGCCAAACACCGATACGTCGACAGGCGACGCCATCGAGTCGTCATCGCTCTGCGCGGCGTCGATCGTACCCGATTGCACGGCCCGGAAGAGCTCTCCCTGCGGTACCAGCTGGTCGGCCGTGAAAAGCTCGATAACCATTTCACCGTTTGCCGCCTTGTTGAACGCATCAATCGACGGCTTGATCACATGCTCTGCCAGAGCGGCACCGGCATAGGTCTGCATGCGCCAGCGGATCGGTGCTTGCGCGCGCACGACATTCGGCGCGGCAAGCGCCGTTGCGCCAACAGCGGCAACGCCGGCCTTTTTCAGAAAGTCGCGTTTGTTTATCCTGGAACGGTCGGTCATTTGAAAAGACTCCTTCTTCTCTGGATTGTTTCGGACTTGCATCCGGCCCCAGCACCGGATGCTCCGGTCACGCGAAGAAATCGGCTTACTCAACAGGTCGCGCCGCCCGGCCCGGCCTCCTAGCGCCCTGAATACCATTCGGGCAACCACAGGGTGAGCTGCGGAAATGCGATCACAATCGCAATGGTCACGAGCATGATCCCTACAAACGGTACGATTGAGCGGTATATGTCGACAAGCGTTATCTCTGGCGGCGCCATTGCCCGCATCAAAAAAAGGTTATAGCCAAAGGGCGGAGTAATGTAGGCCACCTGGCAGGTGATCACATAGAGAACGCCAAACCAGATCGGGCTGAACCCAAGGCTCAGAACGATCGGAATGTAGAGCGGCGCCACAATGACCAGCATCGCCGTATCGTCCAGAAACATACCCAGGACGATGAACGAGATAAGCATGGCGATCAGGATCTCCCAGGGTCCAAAATCCCAGGTCTCGAGCATCAGTACACGGATCGCATTTTTTGCACCCAAGCCGTCATAGACGGCACCGAAGCACAACGCCGCCATGATGATCCAGAGAAACATGCAGCTTATGGCCAGGGTCTGCCGAACCGTTGCATCGACCACACGAAACGACAGGCGCCGCTTGATCAAAGCAGTCAATGTGGCGCCCAACGCACCAATGGCCGAACTTTCAACAAGGCTCGTGGTGCCCGTCAGAAAAAATCCCATCATCGTTGCAAAGATCAGGATAGGCGCGATACCGGCCCGCAAGAGACGCAGCTTCTCGCCCCATGTGATGAGGTCACGTTCTTCCTTCGGCAGGGGCGGCCCCAGTTCAGGATTCACGCGGCAGCGTATGTAGATGTATAGGGCGAAGAGCGACGCCATCAGCAGACCGGGCAACACGCCTGCCAACCAGAGCTGCAGAACCGGCTGGCGCGCAATCATCGCATAGAGCACCAGAACGACGCTGGGCGGAATCAGGATGCCGAGCGAACTGCCGGCCTGAATGACGCCGGTCACCATGATCTTGTCATAGCCGCGTCGCAGCAACTCCGGCAGCGCCACGCTGGCGCCGATGGCCATGCCGGCAACGCTGAGCCCGTTCATCGCCGATATGATGACCATCAGACCGATTGTGCCTAGCGCCAGACCGCCGCGCACCGGACCGGCCCAGACGTGAAACATCCGGTAGAGGTCGTCCGCAATACCGGATTCAGCAAGCATATAGCCCATGTAGATGAAGAGCGGCAACGTCAGCAACGGATACCAATTCATCACCTGGAAGCTGGCATTGAACGGCATCTCCGACGCGCCATCGCCCCAAAGCAAGAGCGCGGCAGCGGCGGCCACGAATCCGATTGCGCCGAAGACACGCTGTCCCGTCAGCAACATCAGCATCAACGACGAGAACATCAGCAGTGTGATCGCCTCGTAGCTCATGCGATCTCCTCACCGCGCACACGTGCCAAATCCTTGAAGAAGAAGGCAATGGCCTGAAGCAGCATCATGAAGACGCCGAACGTCATGATCGTCTTGATCGGCCAAAGCAATGGCCCCCAGGAGGTGTAGTTCTGCTGCTGGTAGGTAATAGCGTATTCGGTGCTCGAAATGCCGCCCATCAGGAGGACGACCAGATAGAACACCAGGCAGAAAGCCGTGATCGTGTCGGTGAAGGCCATCTTGCGCGGCGAAAGGCGGCTATAGAGCAGGTCCATGCGGACATGCGCGTTCAACTGAAGCGAATAGCCGCCGCCGAGCAGGTAGTAGGCGACGAGCAGGAACTGCCCCATCTCCATCGCCCAGTTGATTGGCACATTGTAGAAGGTCCTGGACGCCGCCGCGTAGAGCAGGATGCCCATCATCACGAAGATCAGGTATGTAACGGCCCTGCCAATGACGCGGTTGACGGCCTCGACATATCGCACGTAGATCCTGGCCGCCTCAGGCACGAAAACCCCCACCTCATCCCGTACCGCGATTGCTGCATGAATTCGGCATCGCCTTGATCAGGCTGCACGGGTTGGCCGAAATAGGCAAGATTTTCGCGGTGATCCTTCAGCAAATTGCAGGGCGAGAGGATCGGCGCGGCCTAACGTCGGGTCCAGCATCCAACCTGAATAGTCGGGTATTGCCGCACGCGCTTCCAGGGCCCTGAAGACCGAAATCACCGTGCGGGCAGAGCCTTAGCGAAGGTCAAGCCGCCCACCGCTCCCGCTGCCACCTGAGCCAGGAACCCGAAGGTCGAACGGGCGCCTGCTATGGCGGTAATCTCGAACAGGGCATTCATGACCAAAAGCGTCACTGCGAGCGACACGGCACCCGCGACCGCGTAGATCAGCGTCCGTTGCACGCCTGCCAACCTGAAGACAAGTGCGCCGGCCGAAAACGCGACAATAAAGCCTGCTCCGACAATCGCGCCGAAAAGCGGCGCCATGCCGACGATATCATGCAGAGTCGTCGCAATTCGGTCGCCAAAAGGGATGTCGACTCCGAGGCCTGCGAGGCGCGCCAGCACGAACTGCGTATGTGCGATCGCCCCGAGCACGGTCGTCACGATCACCGCCAGAATAAAGGCCAGCACTATCCTCAAGACCCACATCTTCATCCCCATCGTTTCATTCTGCCCCGATCTGACGCTAGAATTGCACAGAATGAAAGCACAGGGGACGGGAATCGAACAAATGACCATACGGACACACATCGGGCTTGTGCTGACGATTCTCTTCGCGGCCGGATATTCCGACTTGAATGCCGCGGCTCAAGAGGGCGCGATCACCGCCCCCGCCTACCAAATCGTCCCCGTCGTCGAAGGGCTCGATCATCCATGGAGCCTCACATTCCTGCCGGATGGTTCAATGCTGATTGTCCATCTCAATGGCCGGATCGTACTGGTCAAGGATGGTGCATTGTCACCCGATCCCGTTGCGGGTGTGCCCCCGGTCTTCTTCCGGAGTCAGGGCGGTCTATTCGACGCGATACTGCATCCCGAATTCGAAACCAACCGGCTGATCTATCTGTCCTATGCGCATGGCGACGGCGATGCCAATGCCACGCGCGTCGCGCGCGCGCGATTCGACGGCGCCTCGCTTCACGATGTCGAAGTCATCTTCGAAGCGACGCCGCTCAAGGACACACCGGTCCATTATGGCGGCCGGCTTCTTTTCCTGCCCGATGGCACGCTTCTGATCACGACAGGCGACGGGTTTGACTACCGTGAAAAAGCCCAGATGCTCGACAACCATCTGGGCAAGATCGTCCGCATCAATGACGACGGCAGCGTGCCTGCGGACAATCCATTCGTCGATCGCGACGGCGCCCTGCCGCAAATCTGGAGCTACGGGCACCGCAACGTTCAGGGAATCCTGTATGACACGCAAAGCGGCCGTGTCTATGCCCATGAACACGGCGCTCAGGGCGGTGACGAGATCAATGTCATCGAACCCGGAAAGAATTACGGCTGGCCTGTGATTACGCATGGCATCGACTATTCCGGTGCACGGGTGTCGCCTTTCGTCGAATATGACGGCATGGAACAACCGCTGCTGCACTGGACACCTTCGATCGCGCCGGCCGGCTTCACGCTCTATCGGGGCGACAAGTTTCCGCAATGGCAGGGTGATCTGTTTGTCGGCGCACTGGCGGCGCAGCATGTCCGCCGCGTCCATCTTGTCGATGGGAATGTCGACGCGCAGGAGGAGCTGTTCGGTGAACTCGGCCAGCGCATTCGAGAGGTAAGGACGGGGCCGGACGGCTATCTCTATCTGTTGACGGACAAGGAAAATGGAAGCCTGCTGCGCGTTGAACCGGTGCAACCCGAACAGGACTAGAGGCCCAGACGGCGGAGTGCGTTGGTTGTAAGATAGCGGCCATAGGCCGATTGGTCGTTGACCATCATCGTGTGTCCGCCCCTGATCTGCCGCACCTGCTCCAGCCGGGTTATGCGGTTGGTCTGGATGTTGTGAGCATGTACATGCGTCCATGACCAGTAGGGGTGCCGGCCATCCATCACGACAGCGTTGCCCTTCCTGTATTGCGAAAAGGCACCGTCGAAAGAACGGAAAACGTCACCCTTTCGGTCGAACGAGACCATGACAAAGGGTAACAACGTCCGTGCATCGAACCAGACCTGTTTCTTGCCCACCGGCGCGCGTGGGAACATCACCGGCTCTGCTTCGACAACCAGCGCCTCCGGTACGAGCTGGACCTGCGTATCCCAGAAGCTGTCGCCGTTCGGTCCGCCATGGGTCGTATGTTCCCAGTTCGGATGATCGGATGCCCAGCCCCCCGACAGCGCCGCCAGCGCCGGCCCCTGATGCACAAGACGATAGTTTCCCCAGGTCAACAACGGATCACCGGCCGCCCATGCATCGGACAGATAGAGTGTCGAACCGGCGATCAACGGCTCGAACCGCTGGTTGGTCGGGAATCGTCGAATGCGTTTAAATGCCGGAAGATACCCGTAAAGATCTGGAAATTCGTTCTGGTCATAGGGCCAGATATTCAGAAACGAAGTGCCCTTTTCCTCATTGGGATAGGTAAAGGCGACCGACTGGAAGCGCAGCTTGTCCTTGAACTCCGGCCAGTAGGGGATCGGCTCGACCGCAACACGTCCGACCGGCGCCAGTTCCGCCCATACGGATTCATAGCGATAGTCGATCGAGCCACCGGGTGCGAGGTCATATTCCTTGGTGGCATAAACCGATATGTCGTGACGCCCCCAACTCAACGTCAAGCCGGCAAATATCTCGATAGCTGTTTTCGGATTCGGAAACGGATTGCCGCCAATCCACGGATCGCCCTCTCCCGTCACCACATTTCCGCGCGCGTCAAATCGCGCCCTGCCGCTGTTTCGGAGCGTCGCCTCGATATATTCCCAGGGACTCAGTTCCATCAACTCGGTCGTCGGTGCGACGACCTCAAGCACCCGTCCCATTTCCTTGACCTGCCGATATCGGATCGGGTCAAGTAGTTCCCTGACGAGATCGACATTTCCTGCGTCGATCCTGCTGCCGGTCGAGATGGCCCCGTTGGTATAGTTCTCAATCGACAGAAGCTCGTCGGGATAGGCCCCCGAGGCATCGCCCCGTGCCGCCAGCACCGGCCACAACGGCGCCGTTACGCCAAGGCTGACGACACCAGCCGACAACCGCTCGAGAAACAGCCTGCGGGAGTAGTCGCGCGTGTATCTCCGCAAATGCATGGTTCGCTCCACCGGGCGCAGCCGGCAAACAAATCGACATAACGGCATCCGCCCGGGTCGCCGGAACGCGCTTTGGGGGTCACACAGCGCCTCTCCTGAAAAGGCCCATATGAACTCGCGCCGACGCCCCGGACGGAGCCTTCGATCGACAAGGCTCAGAACTGGTAGGTAATGCGGAATGCCAGTTCGTCTGCCCAGTCGATCGTGCTGATGATGTCGTCATTGCCGCCGTCGCTCAGTGCGACATTGGCAAACACTTCTGCCGTCCATGCCTCATTGGGCTTCCACTTGAGACCCGGCTGGATCAGCGCCCCTCCATTCAGATCGTAGACAACCGACATATCGGCTCGCCAGATCAGATTCGGGAATGGCTGCTGAAAGGCAAAGGCGACAGCATTGAACGAACTCTCGCCGGACGGCAATCCGCTGGTTCGCGCTCCGCTCGCCCCCATACCACTCAAATGTCGGCCGAACAGATCGCTTTCAGACTTGTGCAGATACTGGAGCACCATGAATGTCGCGGGGAACTCCTGCGTAAAGCGGTGATATTTCTCGAAGACCAGCGAGGCAACATACTCGTCTTCCTCGATCAGGCTGCGGCTTAGATCGGGGCTGGTAAACTTCTTGTTTGGCGTATAGGTGAATTCGCTGCGGATCACCAATTGGTCGAGGAATGAATCCGGACCGGCCTTGACGATGTAGTTTGCGCCAATGCCAAAGATATTCTCCCGCGGGTAGATTCGTGTGATGTGACCGCGCAAGGGACTGAGCTGGAAAAAGAGATCCAGCTCGGATGCCGCCAGTGCCTGATTGGGCATGGGTACGGCGCCGAGGAGAGCCGTCGCCGGAAACTCGTTGATCGCCGCGTTGAAGCCGGTCAGGCCGTTCAGGCGCGCCATGCCGGCATAGTTGAACCACTCCGCCGCCGAATAAACGCCAGTGGAGCTTACTTCAAACGGCGTCATGGCCAGAACGGCACCGCTCCCCGGCAGACCCGGGATATCGCGATTGACGCCGGATTCCGTCCAATGAAACACACCATCGGGATTACGGCGGTTGACAGCGATGAACTGCAACGCGACATCGCCCAGCTGCGCCTGCACGCGCGTGCCGGCATTCATCGCACCCTTGGCGTCCTCGAACCCCTCCTCCTGGTGGATCGTGAACTGCGACGGAATCACGTTGTAGGGCGTATCCGGGTTTGCCAGAATCGACGGATTAAAAAGCTGTGTGAAAGCCTCGATCTCGAGATCGTTCGAGACGCGATAGGAGCCACGTACACCTGGTGACGAAACACGCTCGTCAGCAAATTCCTCGGCGACGAGATCGAGAAGCAGATGCCGGCGCAGATCGAGTCCGTTGGGCACGTCGAGCACACGGAAGAATAATGACTCGCCCCAAGCGATCTGCTGATTGCCGAACCGAACCCAAAGCGGACCGTCGGAATAGTCGAGATAGAAGGCCGGCAAATCGACCATGTAGTTCTTGCCGTTGACTTCGAACAAGGTCGCCCGGTCGCCGCCCCAGAACGGCGTGGCAAAGAATTCCGGATCGCCGTAGCTGTCGAATACATCCGGCTGGAAATAGCCGCGCAGACGGGCAAAACCTGTCCAGTTCTGATTCAGACTCGCCTGGAAATCGACCTCAAGCCGGGTAGCCATCAGATTGAGGTCGTTGTCGGCCCCTGCGATGGGACGCGTCGTTGTCGAGACGAAGCCACCCGGCAACGGCGTCGAGTCCTGCGTCACGGTTACACCGTTATACAGGTTGCCCCTTTGATTGAATGGATTCTCTTCGTCCGTCAGCTTGATCGCCGGCTCCTGACGGATAAAGCCCTGGACGTTAAAATCGACGGCACCTGCCTCTTGCACAAACGAGACCACACCGAATGTCAGCGCCGCGCAAGTCAGAAGCGCTCCCACGGCCGAGATAGGTTTACGAGACATCTTCTCCCCTCCCTTGGATAATCCGAACCCGTCGGAACCAGAAACCATCAAGCCGACCAGCGGCTCACTCCCGTATTTCCAAAATTCTGCCGCGATGCCCGACAATGATGCGTGTGTCACGACCCGGCGGCGAAGCAACGGCCTGATACCAGGCCGTATCGACATCGCCTGACGTCAAGGCCCTCCATGAGAGTCCTCCGTCGCGGCTGGCATAGGCACCTCGGATCCCGACGGTCAGAGCCTGCTCGCCCGACAACCAGACTCCGAGCAGATTTGTTTCACCCAACGGCGCCATGCGCCGCCAACTCGCGCCGTCATTGTCGGTACGAAGAACAAGCCCGTTCTGGCCAATCGCCAGCCCGGCCCCTTTTTCGTTGAACGTGAAATCAAAGATGGAGGCATCGCCCTTGTGCGCGACCTTCCACGTCTCTCCACGGTCGTTCGACCGCAGCACCAGCCCGAACTCGCCGCCGACGGTGATCGTACTACCGGTCACATGTACGGCGTAAAAATGCGGCTCAAGGAAGTCGCCAAGGATCGCTGTCCAATCCAGCGTGACGGGCGACCAGTTCTCGCCGTCGTCGTGCGATATCAGAATGGATCCGAAGGCACCGGCAACGACCACCGTTCCACCCGGGCCGAGCGCGACGGCAAAAAGACGTTCTTCTGTTCCGCTGTCGAGCAGTGTCCAGCCTTGGGTCGTCGACCTGAATATCTTGCCGGACTGACCGACGATGTAGCGTCGGCTGCCATTTGTGGCCACGCCCAGCAAAGCCAGTTCGGTATCCGGTCGGACGGAATGCGTCCAGCTCCTGCCGCCATCTGTGGTTTCCATCACCACGCCGCGACTGCCGACGGCGAGACCACGCGCACCGTCGAACACAATGTCAAACAAGGCATCATGCGATGTGCCTTGATGGCGCACCACCGGACCGACGTCCGCTGCGGCGGCCATGGTGGCGGTCGGGGCGAGGACGAGGGCCAGAAATATGAAAACGGAAAGCTTCAAAACAGCTCCTCCCAGAGCAGCAGCGGCGCCGAAGCTGATAGCTTCGGCGCCGCGCCAATTTTTATGTACCGAAGCGACGAATGGCTTGAGCCGTCAAATACCGGTCGTAGATGCTCGGACCAATGTTGTATTCGGGTCCAAAGCCACCGGTGATCTGCTTCGCCTGCACAAAGCGGCTCATACGGTTCGACTGCACGTCATGGCTGTGCACATGCGTCCATGACCAGAGCGGATGACCGCCATCCATGAACGTTGTGTCCCCGTCCTTGTACTGACTGAAGGCAGGCTCGAAGGATTTCCAGATCTCGCCACGCCGGTCATAGGTCAGGTACGACACGAACATCATGTTGCGCATGTCGATATAGACACGCTTCTTTCCGACCGGTGCGCGCGGATACCCGATGGGCTCGGCCTCTACCACCAGCACTTCGGGGATCAGCTCCTTGTAATCTTCAAAGAATGTCTGTCCATTCGGACCGCCATGGACCTCGCGTTCCCAATTGGCGTTCGTCTTGCCCGTCCAGTTGCCCGAAACCGCACCGAGATGCGGCTTCGTCCCGATGACCTTGTAGTTGCCCCAGGTAAGCATTGGATCGCCGGCCGCCCAGGCATCAGACAGGAAGATCGTGATGCCGGGGACAAGCGGCTCGAAGCGCTGGTTGGTCGGGAAATTGCGCACACGCTTGAAAGCGGGCAGATAGCCCAGAAGATCCGGGAATTTGCGTTGATCGTAATACCAGGTGTTGAGAAATGCCGTTCCCCGCGCATCGGTCGGCGAGGTGAACCACACTGCCTGGTAACGCAGCTTGTCTTCGTCGCCGGCCTGATAGGGCGAGGACTTGTTGACGAGGCCGGTCGTGTTCTGCTCGGCCCAGACGAAATCATATTGGTAGGACAAGGTGCCTGACGGCGAGATGTCCCAGTCACGCACTGCATAGACCGACTCGTCGTGCCGACCCCATGACAGCGTCAGATTGTAGAAGGCCTCCTCGCCCGTCTGGGCATTCGGAAATGGATTGCCGCCAATCCATGGCTTGCCGTCGTCCGTGACGACATTGCCATCGGAATCGAAGCGCGCGCGGCCGGCGTTGCGGAGCGTCGCCTCAAGATACTCGTGCGGAAAGAGCTTCGTCACATCGCGCGTCGTTTCGACGATGTTGATCCGTCGACCCATTTCCTTGACCTGCCGATAGGCGATCGGATCGAGCAGATCCTTCACGACATCGACATTGTCGGCCGTGATGACATCGCCGGGCTTCACCTGCCCTTTGGTGTACATCTCGATCGAGAGCAGCTCGTCGGGATATGCCTTGTCGATCGTGCCCGACTTCGCAATCTCCGGCCAAAGCGGAGACAGCACGCCGGCCGTTGCAATCCCCTTCAGGGACTTCTCCATGAAAGTCCGGCGCGAGAACTCTCTGTCATATTTCCGAATTCGCATTTCCTTCCTCCTCCCAGTAGGACAGGAACCCTCCAACCCCGATCAGGGCCGGACCGGGGCCATCTCGTTCAAATCAATCTCCGGATGTCTGATCGCCTCGGCAGCCTTTGCGCGGGGCGCCGCAGCTCTGTTATCGGCCTCGGCCGACAGGGCCGAGAGATCGATGCCTTCGCTCACGAGCAACTTCTTGGAATCGATGAATCGCGGACGGATCAGCCACACCAGCAGCGGCACCACGATCAGCGCAATGACCATGTTGATCAGCATGACCATCACCAGCAACAGGCCCATGTCGGCCAGGAACTTCAGCTCTGAAAGGAAGTACCAAGGCATGATGCCGATCAGAACGATGGTTGCGGTGAAGAAGATCGCCTTGCCGGTCGTCGTCACGGCCGTCAGGATCGCGGCAGCCATGTCCTTGCGCATCTGGTATTCTTCGTAGATACGGCTCAGCAGATAGATGCCGTAGTCAATGCCCACGCCAACGCCAATGGCGGCAATCGGCAATGTGTTGACATCGAGGCCGATGCCCATTTCGGTCATCACCGCACCGAGCAACAGGTTCGACAGGTTGACCGGGATCAACAGCAGGACGCCGGCTACAACGGAGCGATAGGCAAGGCTGCAGGTGATCAGAATGACAACGTTCAGCAGACCCAGAATGACCCATTGATAGGTGTCGACGGTGTCATTGATCGACTGCTGCAAGGCAATGGTGCCGCTGCCCAGACGTATACGGAAATCGTCATACTCCGTTCCGATGATCTCCAGTGCGGCACGCGCCTGATACAACGCTTCATCCACCGTTCCCTGCTTGTTGTCCTTGTACCAAAGCGACACCGTTCCATTGCGTTGTTCGAAATCGGCAACATGCAGGAACGCCTTCGGCCCTGTTCCGACCATCAGCGCACCAGCCGCCGCGTTGACGGCTGCATCGTCGTGATCCAGCGGCGCCCATTTCGGGTTGCCGCCGCTGAAAAGCCTGCTGGCCTCCGGTAGATAGTCGGCGAAAGAGAGCGAGGCTTCGGGTGGATTTGGCTGGCTCTCGAGCAGATGCTGCAGGCGCTGCATTGTCAGTACCGTTTCCGCCTTGCGCACGACACGATCGAGACTGTCGGGCGATTTGGATTCGAAAACGATTTCGAGTGTGTTCAGACCGGGAAAATGACTGTTGATATTGGCGACAGCGACGTTGAACTCGGAATGCTCCCATAGAAGATTGCTTCCTTCGACAGGATTTCCGATCTTGATATCGAGCACCTTGTTGAAGCTGATGACTGCGAGGGTCGCGACTCCAATGGCCGTCAGAACCGACATCTTGCCGATGGAGAGACGGCCAATAGCACCGAGCAGCATCCGGATTCCGCTGTAGCCGCTCTTCGGGTCACCCGCGCCCACCATGCGATCGACATTGCGCGGCTTCGGCAGCAGCATGATCAGAAGGGGGGTCAGAAACACGTTTGTCGGGATCAGGATCAGCGCCCAGAAACCGCAGAAAAGTGCGAAACGCTCCATCGCGGGGATGGGCGCGACCCCGATGATGAACAGGCCCAGGGCATCGGTCGTGATGCCGAGTACACCCGGCGCCATCATCACGCTGAGAGAAACTTCGGCAGCGCGGCGCCGGTCCTTCACGTGATGCAGGATTTCGTAGTAGCGTTCGGTGAATTGCACGCAATGACTGAACGACCGCGCGACCAGCAGCAGCGGCACGACCATGATCAGGGGCTCGATCGGTTGACCCAGCCAGCCGACGAAGCCGAATCCCCAGACGGCGGCAACAATGCTGGTCACCAGCGGCGCGACGACGCCGACAACATTGCGCATGTAGAAGACCAGGGCGAGCAGCAACGCGATGGCGGTGATCGCAAAGATGCCGAACATCTGCTGTTCGTAGAAATAGACCCATCCGGTCAAGACCGGCTGGCCAGCAATGTAGACTTCGTGCCCGTCGTCCTGCGCGTCCTTGACCAGCTTGTCCAGGTACTCGAACGTCTCGCCATAGTCGAGCAGGCGCTCGATGAAGGTCGCGTTGACCAACGTCGCCGTTTCGTCTTCGGAGATCATGAATGTGCGCACGTTCGGCGCCTTCAGCACGCGCGAGCGAAACTCGGCGATCTCTTCCGCCGTGCGCGGCGGGTGATCTTCCATCAGCGGGCGTGAATCGATGCCGTCCGGCGTCGCCTCGGCGTAGCGCGCCTTTTCGGTGGCGACCGAGAGGATCTGATCGTGATCGACGCCCGGCGCAAGGTCGATGTCGCGGGTCAGGTCCCAGACCTTGGCAAGGGTTTCGGGGTTGTAGATGTCCCCGTCCTTGCGCTTGATCATGACGGTGACGGTCAGCGGATTTCCGAAGTTCGGATGGTCCTTGTAGGTCTGCACGAAGGGATGGTTCTTGGGCAGAAGGTCGCTGAAGATCGTTCTCAGTTCGACGTTCGTCAGGCCCATCGCAAAGAATGCCGTGATCGCCACGATCACGAACAGCGACAGCCACCGATAGGACATGGCGGCGCGGGCCAATCGAATACTCAGACGTTCCACTCGGTACTCCCCCCTCATCCGTCCCCGCAACGGTTCGTTCATCTCATAAACTGTTTTTTTTGTAAATTATTTATTGAATCTCTCTAAAAATCCCGTCCGCTGACGTGGCCCCTTTTGCCGCGCGGCGCCGAAACCCGCCGCTTCGAGGATCGTGGGCGACGGGGTCTCTCTGCGCCCCGCCCTAAAGAGT
Source organism: uncultured Parvibaculum sp. (assembly GCF_963975745.1). Lineage (NCBI taxonomy): Bacteria > Pseudomonadati > Pseudomonadota > Alphaproteobacteria > Hyphomicrobiales > Parvibaculaceae > Parvibaculum > uncultured Parvibaculum sp. Next base: position 127,397 of record NZ_CAXBIB010000002.1, read on the forward strand.
GGCGATGACTTCGATCGTCGCGACCGGCAGAAATTGCGCCGGTTTCCGGCGAGTGCAGGGCCGAACATGCGGTCGACAATCCGCGATCACGGGCGCCGCGGGAACTACACGAAGGGGGTGCGGCGGGCGCGCAATCGGGGGCGCCGCGGACCGCCCGAAGGGGTGGGGAGCACCGGCCGCGGCGCGCCTAGGCTGCAGTCCGAAGAAAGCGCGTCGCGGCCCGGATCAACTGTGGCGCGAGAGGAAAACCGGGAGGAACACCGTGGCCCAAATGGGAGACCTGCTCTGGTCGCCATCCGAAGAGATGGTGGCGGCGGCGAACGTTACCGCGTTCATCGAATGGCTCAACGCTCGTGGCCACAACTTCCGGAGCTACGACGAATTGCGGCGCTGGTCGGTCGACGACATCGCGGCGTTCTGGGAAGCGGTGTGGAAATATTTCAACGTCAAGTCGCCGACACCTTACGAATGCGTGCTGCGCGACGCGAAGATGCCGGGCGCGATCTGGTTTCCCGGTGCGCGGGTCAACTATATCGAGACGCTGCTGTCGAAAGGCGACGGCGCGAAGACGGCGATCTGGGCGGCGGGTGAGGAAGGCACGGCGCAGAAGATCAGCTGGGGCGAATTGAAGGCGCGTGTTTTCAAACTGGCAACGGCGCTGCGCGACCTCGGCGTCAAGCCCGGCGACCGGGTGGCGTCCTATCTGCCGAACGTGCCGGAGGCGGCGGTCGCCTTTTCTGCCAGCGCCAGCATCGGCGCCGTGTGGTCGAGCTGCTCGCCGGATTTCGGTGCGGCGAGCGTCATCGACCGTTTCAGCCAGATCACGCCGAAGGTGTTGTTCGCGACCGACAGCTACCGCTATGGCGGCAAGGTGTTCGACCGGCGGGCCGAAGTGAAGTCGATGATTGACGCCCTGCCCTCTCTCGAACATGTGGTGCATGTGCCGGGCGCGGCGGGCGAAGGCGCGCCGATTGCGCCGGAGGCGATTTCCTGGGCGTCGCTGATGGCGCGGCCGGCGGTTGCGGATTTCGCTTTCGAGGAAACCGCTTTCGATCATCCGCTGTGGATCGTCTATTCGTCGGGCACGACGGGGTTGCCGAAGCCCTTCGTACACGGACATGGCGGGGTGCTGCTGGAAGCGTTGAAGTTCACGCATTTCCATCTCAACCTGAAGCCGACGTCCTGCATGTTCTACTTCACCACCACAGGCTGGGTGATGTGGAACATATTGCTGTCGGGCCTCGTCGCCGGCTCGACGGTTGTGCTTTACGACGGCAACCCGATGGTGCCGAAACCCGACCGGCTGTGGGCGCTCGCGGCCGAGACCGGCATGACGCTGTTCGGCGCCAGCCCGACCTTCCTCAACGGACAGATGAAGGAAGGCATCCGCCCCAACAAACTTTACGACATGAGCGCGATGGACAGCATCCTGCTCGGCGGCTCGCCGGTGATGCCGGAACACATGGAGTGGTGCTACGACAATATTCGTTCCGACATCTGGGTGACGTCGCAGAGTGGCGGCACCGACGTCGCCTCGGCGTTTGTCGGCGGCGTGCCGACGCTGCCGGGCTACGCCGGCGAGATCCAGGCGCGCTGTCTCGGCGTCGATGTAAATGCGTTCGACGACAGCGGAAACGAAATTGTCGATGAGGTGGGCGAGCTTGTCGTCAGCCAGCCAATGCCGTCGATGCCGCTTTTCTTCTGGAACGACGAGGGCGGACACCGCTATCGCGACTCGTATTTCGACACCTATCCCGGGCATTGGCGGCATGGCGATTACTTCAAGGTCAACGAGCGCGGCGGCTGTTTCATTCTCGGGCGTTCGGATTCGACGCTCAACCGCTATGGCGTCAGGATCGGGACAGCGGAGATCTATCGCACCATCGAAGGCATCGCGGGGATCGAAGACAGCATCATCGTCAATCTCGACCTGCCGGGCGGCACCTTTTTCATGCCGCTTTTCGTCGTTCTTTCGAAAGGACAGACGCTCGACGACGCGCTGCGCCAGACGATCAACAAGACGTTGAAGGAGAAGTATTCGCCGCGTCATGTGCCCGATCGCATTTATCAAGTGGATGCCGTTCCCTACACGCTGACCGGGAAGAAGATGGAAGTCCCGGTACGGAAGATCCTGCTCGGTGCGCCCGTGGACAAGGCGGCGAGCCGCGATGCCATGTCGAATCCGGATGCCATCGACTATTTCGTGACCTTCGCCCGGACGCAGCGCGAGTATCCCATGGCGGCCGATTGACGGGGATAAGTCACAGCGGCGCGACAGCCAGACCCCCCCCTCTGTCACGCAACTGTCAAAAAACTGTCACAAATGCTTCTTGTGCGGGGCAAGGGGTGGGGATAAGTGCGACTTATCCCCCCAGGATGGCGCACGCGAAAATAACTTATCCCCGGTTCCGGACGTGCCCTCCCCGCCCCGACGATTCTCCGCGTTTTTCGTCCCTCCCCTTGCAGCGCGCAAGATGAGCGTGACGGTCATGTTGCGACAAAGAAAAAGGCTGCCCCGCTTTTGCGGGGCAGCCAAGGATACGGGAGGAGGAGGGATCGCTCCCGAGGAGGTATGCCCAATCGAGCAGCGCAGTGTTTCGCAATCGGCCGGCCGGCGGAACTACACGATAGAGTAACGCCGGCGCGTCGATCGGTGACCTGCGTTTCAGGACGCGCTTTCGCTCAGCACCCGGAGTTTCGCTAGGACAGTTTCGGGTACCAGAGAGACCGGCACTTCCGTGAAGACGGGAGTATCGCCGGCAAGCGCAACATCGCCCCCCTCCCAAAAGGCGGGGGCGAGAATTCTTCCATCGGCGGCCGCGGCGGACCCGTAAATGCGGTCAAAGCCTGTGGCCTCGTCTGCAGCGCCCGGCATGACGAGGACGGAGGTCATTTCATAGTGACGGGCGATATTGGTGAGGGGCTCGAAAAATTCCAGCGCACGGGGATCGGCTTCGGTGAAGCGCAACACGCCGATCGCGGGCACGACCAGCGCGCGCAGCAGATCGGCCAGCGCCATGGCGAGGTCGTCCAGCACGTCTTCGTCGATCTCGCCTTGATCCATCAAGGCCTGCGCCAGCGCGCCCGGCCCCGGCAGGGCGAGCGCCAGCGGCCTCGCCCCCAGCGCACCCGTGGCGGTTTCGATGCCGCGCTTGAGACGCGTGCGCAGGCCGGCATCGGACAGCAGGTCTTCGATGCCGGCGCTATCGGTCCTTTCGATGCCCTGCGCGCGCGCGAAGGCGGCGATGCCGGCGCCGATGTCGATATCAACAATGTCGAGCGCCAGCAGCGATGCCAGCTCGCGCAGGAAGAGGCCGAGTTCGCCCGGCGTGTCCCAGGGATCGTCGCCGCCGCGCAGCACACGGGCGCCGAAGGCCATGCCGTCGATCCAGAGAGGCGGCAAGCCATTCGGGCTCATGACATCAGGCCTTGGCGCGCTTGCGGCAATCGGCCAGCTCGGCTTCAAGCCTGTCGATCTTCACCTGGAGCGGATGGGCCATGACGACCGGCGGATTCACCCGGGCCGCGGGATGGAGCTTGTCGGGATCGCCGGCATGGACCATCGTCTTGTCGTCCCAGCTGCCGTAATAGGGCACCTTGCCGGAAGGCCGGTCCTTCACCCATTCCCTGCAGAAGACATCGAAGGGCTTGCTCTTCGCAATACGTTCGCGACGGGCCTCGTCGCGGGCCATGGCGGTCGCCGCCTCGTCCACAAGCAGGGTCTCCTTGTCGTAGACCACGCGGTAGATGCGCCAGGCAACATCGTCGGAAATCAGACCCTCGTCCATGTCGCGCATGACGTCGGCCGGCTCGCGTTCCAGCGGATCGCCAAAGCCGCCGCCGGTGCCCTGCGCGATCATGTAGAGTTCGCCGCGGCTCGCCAGCGTGTAGCCGAGCGTCATCGGATGGGTCGAGTATTTCGCCTCCGGGAAGGGGCGTTCGTTCATCAGCTCCTCGATCGAATAGCGGAAGGAGGCCGGATCGCTCTTCAGAATCTCGAAGACATCGACGCCACTGATGCGAGACAGCGGATAGGACGGGCAGCCATATCCGCCGAAGAGGCCCGGTACGTTCGGGAACCTGGCGCCCATCGCCGTCAGCATGAAGCCGAAGGCCGGGCTGTCGCGCATGGCCAGGATCATCTGGTAGCCCATGCCGCCGCGCTGGCGGCCGAAGCCCTGATTGTCCTTCATCATCTTTTTCGAGACGATCTGTATGAAGGGCATTTCCTCTTCGATGAACTCCTGCTCGCCAATGTCGGACATGGTGGCGAAGATCGGCGCGCAGCCATGCTGGCCGTCGCGGTCGGCCAGTGCGCCGCCGCCCATGCCGTTGATGTCGGCGCAGACATTGCCGACCATTTCGCCATGCTGCGTCAGGCCGCCGAACAAGAAGGTGTTGATCATGTTGAACCAGGGCGCCAGCACGCGCGTGTACTTGTGCGGGTTCGAATAGAGGAATTTCATCGCGCAGACCTGGCCGGCGCTCCAGGCGGTGAAAACCGTCATCATCGACTGTGCGTTCGGCGTGCCGAATGCCGGCTTCAGTACCGAAGGATTGTCGAAGACAAACTTCATCGGCGCCAGCACGCCCTGATTGCGCGGAATGTCCGGCCAGATGAAAGTAAGGAAGAGCTGGGCCAGCATTCCCTTGACCGTAATGTCGAGGCTGTTGTTCGAGCGGTTGGTGAATTCGGGGCTCGAACCGCGATAGTCGAAGGTGAGCTGATCGCCCTTCTTCGTGAGTTCGAGGTTGATCTTGATCTGGACGTTCTCGCGCAGCGTGCCGTCGGTCCACCATGAATGACGCACGGTGCCGTCCGGCCATTCCTTCAACCGGCGGCGAACCTCGGCGTCAGTGTCCTCGAGATTCATGCGCAGCGCGGCGACGACAGACTCGACACCATATTCGGCAATTGCCTCGTGGATGCGGGTTTCGATGCGGCGGCAGACATACATCTTCACCTTCATGTCCGCATATTGCAGCTTCGGCTCGCGGACCGAATTCTGCAGGAAGGTGACGAGATCGCGGCGCAGCTTGTAGTTCTCCGCCACCTTGAAGGGCGACATTTTCAACCCTTCGTCCCAGATCTGCTCGGCCAGCGAGGGCATGCCGCCGGGCTCGATGGCGCCGTTCTCGCCTTCATGCACGGTGGCGCCCGCCCAAGCGACGATCCTGCCGTCGTGGAAGACCGGCATCATCATCGACTGATCGGTATTGTGCGCCTGACCGTAACGGGCGTCGTTGACGATGAAGACATCGCCTTCCTTGATGCCGACGGTCGCTTCCGAGGCCCAGTACTTGTTGATGAACTTGATCGGGTACTGCACCAGATTGCAGAAAATGACGACGCCGCCGGAGCTGGCGAGCGACAGGTCACCCGACGCCGTGTAGACGGCCGAGACGCAGTCGCCCCATTTGGCGCCCGGCGCCGCGCCCATGTTCTCCAGCATCTCGAAGCTCTCGTTGACGCCGGCCAGCAGTCGCTCACGGACGATTTCGAGGCGGACCGGATCGTTTTCCTTCGCAATGCATTCGTCTTCATAAGCGGTACGCGGTTCGAGGCCGTGATTTTCCATGATCGCGGGATCGGGCGCGAGATAGAGATTGGTCTCGCTCAGGAAGGCGTCCACCGCGCTCGACGGCGCACCGGCGATGTCCATGTCGTCACCCATTTTCGTTCCTCCGGAGCGGTTCGTTTGTTTTGTGCGTTTCGTTCGCACTGCCACCCGCCCCCCAGGGGCGGGTGGTCGCTGATCTTGTTGGCCCTGCAAGAAACATCACCACCCCCTATTCCACTCTCTCGAAGAGAGCGGCGCCGTAGCGGCCGATCTTCAGGCGCCAGCCGGGCTCGACCAGGTAGGTCGTCGAGGGCGAGATGACGACAGCCGGGCTTTCGACCACCGACCCGAAAGAGAGTTCGGCAAGATCGTGGAAGGCCGTGTTCAGCGCGCCGTCATGACCGACGAAGTGACACGCCTTGTGCTGCGTGGCGGCCGGCGCCGGCGCCAGTTCCGCGTCCTTCGGCAGGATGTCGTTGAATTTCAGCGTCGACATCGAGGAATAGGTGGCGACACGAATGGTGTTGATGCGGATGCCGGCTTCCGGCGCCTGGCTGCCTTCGCCATAGCGGCGGCCGTAATCCTTCGAGAAGGCGGCCAGCACTTCCATCAGGTCGTCGGCCGTTTCAAGACGATTCTTCGAAACGACGACGGCAGTCTGTGCCAGCTGGTTGCCGTAGCGCATGTCGAGTTCGAGCCGGTGACGGATATTGGCCGGATCGATGCCCTGACGCAGCAGGTCGTCGCGCCCCTTTTCCTCCAGTTCCTCGACCAGCGCATTGAAGGTGTCGAAGTCGTCGAAGATCTTGCGCGTGTTCGAATCGTAGAGCGACAGATAGAGCGAACGTTCATGGAAGTGGAGCTGGTCCATGTTGCCGGCACCGATGGCCGAGAAGATGGCGCTGAAGGGCGGCACCATGACACGCGAGACGCCCAGCACATTGGCGATGCCGCAGGCATGCAGCGGACCGTTGCCGCCATAGGCCAGGATCGTGAAGTGACGCGGCTCATATCCACGGACACGCAGTTCCTGCGCGATGCCATTGGCCATGTCGTTGTCGATCTTCTGGCGGATCAGCTTCGCCGCGCCGACGGCGTCGGTTTCCATCGGCTCGCCGACTTCCTTTTCGAGCGCGCGGGTGGCGCGGCGCTCGTTGAGCGGAATCGTGCCGTCGGCATAGCGGTCGGCCAGCAGATAGCCCAGTGACAGATCGGCATCGGTGACGGTCGGGTTGCGGCCGCCGCGATTGTAGCAGGCGGGGCCCGGATCGGAGCCGGCGCTTTCGGGGCCGACGACAACCGCCCGGCGCAAGCGGTCGTAGCGCGCGATCGAACCGCCGCCCGCGCCCAGCGTCACCAGATGGACCATCGGAATGTTGACCAGCCAGCGCCCGATGACCGGGTTGAAGTCGTAGAACTTGACGCCGCCCTTGACGACAAGGCCGATGTCGAAGGAGGTGCCGCCCATGTCGGTGCAGACGACATTGCCGAGATCGGCCTCGACGGCCAGATGTTCCGACGCATTGATGCCGGCGACGGGACCGGAATGAATGGTCTGGAGCGCGTCGGTCGAGTTCAACTGCGCCATGCCGCCCGAATTGTGGATCACCAGCATCGGCTTCTGGTAGCCATTGTCGCGCAGGTTCAATTCCAGCGTCGAAAGGCCGTGATACATCGCGTTGTGCAGGAAGGCGTCGATGATGGCCGAGGAGGTGCGCGCATATTCGCCCTTGCGGCCGCCGACCTGATGCGAGAGCACGATGGGGGCTGAGCCCAGCAGATGCTCGGGGAATTCCTCGCGGATGATTTCCTCGACCAGCAATTCGTGTTCCGGTTCCACCACGGCATTGATCAGCGAGACGACGAAGGCCTGGACGCCGTTGTCGACCAGCTTGCGGACCTGGGCCCGCACGTCTTCGGCATCGACCGCCATCAGGATTTCGCCGGTTTCGGCAACGCGCTCGCGGATGCCGACGATCATCTGGACCGGCACCAGCGGTTCGGGGCGCTCGGCCATGGGCAGGTCGCGGCGCAGGCGGTCGGGCAGGCCCTCGCCGTAGCCGCGGCCACGGCTCAGCGGCACCATGGCCTCGAAGCCCGCCGTGACCAGCAGGCCGACACGGGGACCGCGACGCTCGATCAGCGCGTTGGTGCCCAGCGTCGTCGCGTAGCGCACGCTGTCGACCTCGCGCATCACTTCTTCCAGCGTCAGGCCCAACTGCTCATAGGCCATTTTCAGCGAGGCGTTGAAACCCAGCGCCAGGTTCTGATGCGTGGTCAGCGACTTCGCCTCGACATAACGCTCGTCCCAGACAAGCGAGCAGTCGGTGAAAGTTCCGCCGATGTCGACAGATACGCGGCGCATGGGGCGATCTCCAAAAACCGGGTCAGAGCGAAAGGTTCAGTGCGAATGGGAAGGTGCGACGAATTCCGGCCCCAGTACCGGCTCACTCAGCGGCTCGCGCGCCGCCCATTGCGCCTTCAGCGCATCGATATCGAGTTCGATGTCGTGGGCCGGCGGATGGCCCGGCGGCAGATATTCGACCTCGGCCAGACGGCCGCATTCGGGACAGCAATATTCGAGGATGCGGCACCAGTCGGCATCGGGCGCGAAGGTGAAGTCGTAGCGTTCGGCGTCGAGGATCGGCGCGTGAATTTCCGCCGGCGCGCGTTCGCGCACCAGAAGGCCCTTCTTGTAGTTGTCGCGGGCCGCGCCGATTTCATGGCCGCAGCCGGCGCATTCCCATGTCTCGCTGTCGAGATCGATGGTCAGGGCTGCCGTGAAAAATACCTTCATTCGCTTCACTCCCGGTCGCGCCGCAGGAAAAGGTCGCCGTTGCCGCTGACGACGAAGCGCCAGCCCGGCCTTACATGGGCGGTGAAAAACGCCTCCTCGACGAGGCAGGGCCCCTTGAACCAGTCTCCGGGCGCCAGATTTTCGAGGCGAAAGAGCGGCAGGCTGTCGCGCCCCTGGCGCGTGCCTTCGGGCGTTGCCTTGCGCTTTTCGTCGAAGCCGGCGCCGGCCAGACGAATCCGGTCGATGGGCTTGCGAACGCGCAGCTCCATCCATGCCTCGGCGTTGAGACCGTCGACCGCGCCGTTCAGCGGTGCACGCACATAGCCCGTTCCGTTGCGCGTCAGCAGCGCATAGTCGAGCGTGCATTCGGCCAGGTCGAAACCTTCCGCCAGCATGCCGCGTCGAGCCTGTTCGGCGAGATCGTCCCGGACGCGCCCCAGCAGATCGCTGCCGCCACCCGTGAGACCGGCCATGTAGCTGTGCTCGATGTCGCTGAAGGCGATGCCATAGGCGCTGAAGACGGCCGCGAATTTCGGAATCAGCGCCGTCTTGAGGCCGGCCTTCTCGGCAACGCCGCAGGCGCTCATCGGGCCGGCGCCGCCAAAGGCCAGCAGCACTGCATCCTTGTTGGCGGACGACCATTGCGCCAGCGAAGCGGCGATCTTGCCGTGATAGGCATCGGCCATGGCGTCGACCGCTTCGGACAGGCCGAGACCCAGCGGTTCGCCGATATGGGTCATGATGGCGCGTTCTGCGCGTTCGCGGTCGAGCGGCATACGGCCGCCGAAATAGGACTGGGGATCGAGAATGCCCATGACCAGAAAGGCGTCGGTCATGGTTGCCATGGTGCCGCCGCGCGCAAAGCAGGCCGGGCCCGGCGCCGAGCCGACGCTTTCGGGACCGACAAGGACCTTGCCGCTCTCGGCGCGCAGGATCGAACCGCCGCCGGCGCCGATGCTGTCGATTTCGGAAAGCGGGATCGCGACCGGCGCGCCTTCGATGCGGCCTGTGTCGTTGACGCGCACGACGCCGTCCTCGAACTTCGCGATGTCGGTGGTGGTGCCGCCGATATCCATCGAGACGGCCGACGGCACGCCGTAATGCGACAGCAGCACCTCGGCGCCGACCACGCCGCCCTGGGGACCCGATGAATAGGTCTTGATGGCGACCGTCTTGGCGACACGGGTCGAATTGCCGTCATTGCGGAATATCAGCAGCGGCTTGCGGGCGCGATGTTCGCGCAGCTTGTTTTCGGCGTTGTAGAGAAATTTCTCCATGGCCGGGTGCAGGAAGGCGTTGATCAGGCTCGCCCAGACGCGCTGTTCGGGGGCGCCGATCTTCGTCAGTTCGGTCGAAAAGAGCAGCGGCACCGCGCCCAGCAGATGACGCGGGAAGGCGCGGTAGAGAATGCGCTTGGCCGCTTTTTCGCGCTCGACGGCATCGGCGCCCGACAGCGCGATGACGACACGGCCGGCGCCGGCCGAGACCAGCTTCGACACGGCCATGACCAGTTCGCCGGCGCCGTTGCCGGCTGCCTCGGCGACGGCGGATGGCGCGACGATGCGCACGCGGTCGGCGACGAAACTTTCGAAGAGGCCGGGCGCCGCATTCATCGCGGCCGACAGCAGCGCCTCGTCGTCGGTCAGCAGGCCGATGCGGGGGCCCTTGCGCTGCACGATGGCATTGGTGCCCTGCGTCGTCGAATAGCGGATGTAGTCGATCGAGCCGACCAGTTTGGGGAGGTCGATCTCGCCGTCGATCTTTTCCGACAGCGCTTCGAGACATTTGACGAAGCATTCGGTCAGATCATGCGGCGTGGTCAGCGTCTTGGCGTGGATCGTCGAAACGCCATCGGTGGCGCAGACATCCGTCAGCGTGCCGCCATTGTCGATGCTTACGAGAAGCCCCACGCGTTCCTCCCCCGTGATCCTGTGCAGCGGTCCGTCCGGACGGGAGCGGCCACCATTCATGACCGGAAGGTAGCGGCCGGCCGGCGCCCCTTCCCCACCCGAAAGAATGGAAATGAGGGGGGATTTCTGGGGAGGCGATGCGGCGGGTTGGATGCGGTGACGCGCGATTTCACCGTCGCAGGCGCCGCGCCCCCGCCCCGAAAAATTCTGCGAATTTTTCGACCCGCCCCCAGGGGCGGGTGAATTTGAGCAATTGTGCTGCGCGTCTACTCAATCAGGCCGAAATGGCGGGCGACGGAGACGGCCTGCATGCGGTTGCTGATCTGCAGCTTTTCGAAGATGTTGCGCAGGTGCCATTTGACCGTGTTGGTGGAGAGCGAGAGGCGGTCGGCCAACGCCTTGTTGGAAAAGCCGTTGGAGACCAGGCGCAGGATTTCGCGCTCGCGCTCGGTCAGTGCCTCGAAGAGATGTGCCGAAGGCGCGTCATCGTCGTCGAAGGACTGACCGTCGAGCACGACCGGCGCATATTCGCCGGCCTCGCCCAGCAGGCGGTCGAGATAGGCCGAGACACGATCCTTCTGCGGCAGGTCGGGAAATTTCGGCAGGGCCTGGCGGGCTTCCTGCAACAGGCGGACGGCCTGGGGACCTTCGTCGAGAACCAGACGGATGAACTGGTCGGGGGCGCCGATCTGGAGTGCCTCGATCAGCGCGCGGCGGGCGGCGCTGACCTGACCTTCGACATTCAGCGAAATCGCCAGCAGCAGATTGAGCTTCATGAAGCGGCGCAGGCGGCGCTGCGTGCGCGCCTTGCGGGCGGCCGGCTGCAACAGGGCGCGGGCATCGGCATGGCGGCCGGCCAGGATCAGCAGGCGCGCCTCGGTGACGGTCTGGGCCTCGGTTTCGCCGGCATGAAAGAACAGATCCTCCTCGCCCTCGCCATCGGCCGCGCCGATGCCGGCGGCACGGATGCGCGCCTTGTCGAGATCGCCCGACAGCGTCGCCTGCCGCACCAGCTCGGCCTTGGCATAGGCGACGAGGCGGCGCAGGTTGTGGCGATGGCCGAGATACATGGCGCGGTCGAGAATTTCCTCGGCCTCGCGTTCCTCGCCGCGCAGCATCGCGATGCGCGCCATGGTCAGGAAGGCGGTGGCCAGCGGTTCGACGATCGCCTGCTGTTCGAGCAGCAGCAGATTGTCGTTGAGCAGCGTCTCGGCCTCGGCGATGCAGTTCTTCTCGTAAAGCGCCTCGGCCAGAAAGGCGGCGATGACCGAGCCGGCGCTGACGCTGGCCGAGGCATATTCCTCGTTGTGGATCTGAGCCTGTTTCAGGCTTTTCAGGGCTTCGTCGTTGCGGCCCTGCGCCGTCAGCACGATGCCGTAGATCCATTCGCAATAGGACAGGCCGAAGAGATTGCCCGCCTCGTCGTGCAATGCGCGGGCCTGCGACAGCAGTTCGCGCGCCTCCTCGAAGCGGCTGTTCAGGTAAAGCCAATAGGCGCGCGCGTTGAGCGCGACCGCATATTCGAGGCCCTGGCGGCCGGCCAGCTGTGTCAGCGCCTCACCGGCCGTCCGGCCGAGTTCGGCCACCTGGTCCTGCGCGGCCAGCACGAAGATGCGGGTGTAGTTCTGGATGCCCCATGCTTCCGGCGTCGTCTCCTCGGCGGCTTCGAGCATGGCATGGCGCAGGGCGACGATCCGGTTGGCCTTGACGAATTCGCGCCGGAAGCCATAGGCGACGATGGCCGCCGTCAGGATGCGGTCATATTTGCGGATCACGGCCGGGGAGAGACGATCGACATAGCGCACGATCAGATCGAGCCGCTCCTCGGTGACCAGACGCTGGATGATGGTGTCGAGAATGCCGGCCGCCGATTCCTCGTCGGCGGCTTCGAGATAATGCAGGATCGCTTCCTCGTTGAAGCCGTGCGCGGCGTACCAATCGGCGATGCGCTTCTGGCGCGCCAGCACTTCGGTTTCGGAGAGATCGCGGCGCAGGCGCGTCAGCAGCACCTGGCGAAAGACCGTGTGGAAGCGGAACCAACGGTGGTCCATGTCGACCGGCGTCAGGAAAAGACCGGAATGTTCGATGTCGGCCAGCGCCGCCTCGCCGCCGGGCCGGCCCGAAACATGTTCGAGCAGTTCCGGGCAGATGCGTTCGGGCATGCAGGCTTCGAGCAGGGTCGCCTGGATTTCGGCCGAGAGATTGTCGAAGACGTCGGTGGCCAGAAAGTCGATCAGGTCGGGCGTGACGCCCGATGCCGGCAAGGCGCGGGCACGGCCGGTGCGGCCGCGCATCGACAGGCGGATGCATTGAAGCGCCGCCGGCCAGCCATCGGTCGCGGCCTGATACTTGTCGACCTCCTCTTCGGAGATGTCGCGGAACTCGCGGAAGAATTCGGCGGTTTCGCCGGCGCGGAAGCGCAGGCCCTCGACATTGACGACAACGGCCTGTTCGCGCAGCTGCAGGCGCGGCAGGTTGATCGAGGGGATGACGCGGGTGCCGATGCAGAGCTGCGCGCCCCTGGGCAGCACGCGCACTAGCTGGGCGATGACGGCTTCCATGCCGGGATGGGCGGCCTGTTCGAAATTGTCGACGACAATGGTGATGCCGGTCCGGATCGCGTGCAGGCTGCGCAGGAAATCCTGGATCGAGGCCGAGGAGCCTTCGGGCAGCGGCACCGGGGCGTCGTCTTCGTGGCGGGCCTGGGCAACCGCCTCGCAGAGCAGACGCAGGAAGCGCGAGGGATCGGAATAATGCGATTCAAGATGCAGCCAGGCGATGCGGCTGCCCTGCGCCTCGCGATGGGCGCCATACTGGCGCAACAGCGTCGTCTTGCCGAAGCCGGCCGGCGCCTGGGCGACGATCAGGCGGACATCGGCGTGGTTCTTCAGCCGGTCGAGCTGCTGCTTGCGCAGGACCAGATTGTTGGATGCGGGCTGGCGCGTCAGCGCGTTGGCGAAAGCGTGGCCGCGCGACCGGCCGGCCAGGGCGCGCGGGCCCGGGCGCTTGCGTTCCGATGTTGCGGTCATCGGCACCCCCCTCCTCCAAGGGCGGGAAACCTTCGCGGTTTCCGTTGAGCCCCGCCTGATGCGGGGCCTGTGCGGCCTTCCGGCGGCGTCGCTCAGGCGGCGTCGGCCGCGATGCGGACCATCAGCTTGCCGTTGTTGCCGCCGGTGTAGAGAAGTTTCAGCGCGTCGGACGCGTTTTCAAGTCCGTCGACGATATGCAGGCGGTATTTCAGTTTTCCGCCGCGCATCCATTCGATCAGCTGTGCGTGGTATTCGGGGAAATGCACCGCATAGTCGAGAATGACGAAGCCTTCGATGACAAGACGCTTCATGATCACGTTGCGGAACATGTAGGGACCCGGCACGGGGCCCGCGGCATTGTAGGTCGAGATCAGGCCGCAAATGACGACGCGGCCGCCATTGTTCATCAATGTCAGGCCGGCATCGAGCTGGTCGCCGCCGACATTCTCGAAATGGACGTCGATGCCGCCCGGCGCTTCGCGCTTCAAGGCTTCGAGCAGGTTTTCCTTGCGGTAGTTGATGGCCGCGTCGAAGCCGAGATCCTGCGTCAGCCAGCGGCATTTTTCATCCGAGCCGGCGACGCCGACGGCGCGGCAGCCGTGCAGCTTGGCGATCTGGCCGACCAGCGCGCCGACGGCACCGGCCGCCGCCGTGACAACCACCGTGTCGCCGGGTTTCGGCTTGCCGATTTCGAGCAGGCCGACATAGGCGGTCGGGCCGGCGACGGCCAGAATGCCGAAGGCGTCGGCGAGCGGCACGCCTTCGGGCCGCGGGAAAGGCGACCAGCCTTCGCCATCGGTGACGAACCAGTCGGACCAGGTGCCGAGGCAAGTGACCAGGGTGCCTTCGGGGAAGGCCGGATTGCGCGACTGCACGACCTCGCCAAGGATGAAGCCCAGCATGCGCGCGCCGAGGGGCAGCGGCTCCATGTAGGTGTCCCAGTCGCTGAGCCAGACGCGGTTGGTGGCATCAAGCGACATGTAGAGCGCGCGGACCAGCACTTCGCCCTCGCCGGGCGCCGGCATCGGCTCGCTGCGCAGGACCAGCGTGTCGGCCTCGATGACATCCTTCGGACGCTTGTTGAAATACCAGTGGCGGGCCTGTTGCGGCACTTCGCCCTCCCCCGACGGCGCGGGACGCGCGGCATTCCGGCCGCGAATCCAGTTGGTTACGGATTTCAGCACCTGATCCTCCCCCGATGCCGCCCTGTTGTTGGGGGGATGCTGGACCGGATTGACCGCCCCATACCCACCCGAAAGGGTGGGTGGGGGACAGGATGGCACAGATCGCTCAGGGGAAAACAGGGATGTTGCCGCTCAGACGGACCTCGTTTTCAGCGATTTCGGGCGGGATCGGGGCAAAAGGCAGGCTGCGCTGCAGGGCCTCGTAGACGGCGCGGTCGAGCGCCGGATGGCCGGCCGATTCGACCAGGCGGATATCGGAGACATTGCCGGAGCGATGCACCAGCAGCGATATGCGGACCACGCCGCCACGGCCGCCGGCGGCGCGCGGATAGACCAGATTGTTGCGGACACGGTCGAACATCATGTTCAGATAGGGGTCGCCGCCCGAGCTGCGGACGATTTCGGGCGCTTCGACCGGGGCCGGGACCTGGTAGCCGGTATCGAGGGTGCGGGCCCATTCCGGTATGTCGAAGCTTTCGGTTTGTTCCTCTTTTTCAACGGCTTGCGGTTCGGGCTCCGGTTCCGGCGCGGTTTCGGGCGCGGCCTGGGCCTCCGCTTCGGGGGCGGCCGCCTCGGTCGCGGTTTCGGGACCGAGCGTCGTCTCGGCCTCGGGGCCCGAACGCGTCAGGCTGCGCGACTGTGGCGGTTCTTCCGTTTCGGGCTCGGGATCGGGGACGGGCGCCGGGGCCTCTTCTTCGGGCACCAGTTCGACCGAAATCGAGGGCGGCTCTTCGAGGGGCGGGTTCGCGGCCGGATTCTGCAATAAAAACGGGAAGATAAGGGCGAGGTTCAGCAGCAGCGCCAAGGCGACCGCGATGGCGAATTCGCTCCAGTGGCGCGGGCGCACCGGCGGGGGCGGCACGACATGGAAGCTGGCGGCCGGACTTGTGCTCACTGCGGTTACAACCATTTCCGGCCGGCTTTCAGCCCTTTTTCAGCCCACCCGCCGGCACGCATGGCGCCGGATCGCAAGGGCGAGCATATCAAGGCACAGCGGCAAAGACAGCCGTACCCCCCCTCTGTCACGGAACTGTCAAAAAACTGTCACATAACGCCGTCATGGATCGATGCGGGTGCCGGACGTTCCGGCCATCACGGCGCCGGCATCGTCGAGATTGCCGATCAAGGCCGGATGGCCGGTCTCGCGCGCGAAGCGGCAGACGGCCTCGATCTTCGGCCGCATCGAACCGGCGGCGAAAGCGGCGGGGTCGAGGGTGCGGGCGGAGACCGATTTCAACGGGCGCTCGGTCGGCAGGCCCCAATCGGCATGGACGGCGTCGACATCGGTCAGGATCAGCAGACGCTCGGCGCCCAGTTCGACGGCGAGCAGGCAGGCCGCGAGGTCCTTATCGATGACAGCCTCGACGCCTTCGGGGGCGCCGTCCCTGCCCTTGCACACCGGGATGCCGCCGCCGCCGGCGCAGATGACCAGACAACCGTCATTCATCAGCCTGCGGATGGTTTCGATCTCGACGATGCCGGAGGGCGCCGGCGAGGCGACGACGCGGCGCCAGACTTTTCCATTCGGGCCGTCGGGCGCGACCGTCCAGCCGCGTTCGGCGGCCAGCGCCTTCGCGGTGGCTTCATCATAGACGGGGCCGATCGGCTTCGACGGCGCGGCGAAGGCCGGATCGGCCGGATCGACCAGGGTCTGGGTCAGGAGGGTCGCGATCTCGCGTTCCGGCAGGGCGCGGCGCAGTGCCGCCTCGATCACATAGCCGATCATGCCCTGCGATTCCGCACCCAGCACGTCGAGCGGGTATGGCGGCGCCTCCTTGTAGGCGTCGGCTTCGAGCGCCAGCAACCCGACCTGCGGGCCGTTGCCGTGAACCAGCACCATTTCATGTTCGCGGGCGATGGCGGCCAGCGCGCCGGCCGCCGCGGCCATGTTGCGGCGCTGATTGTCGATGCTCAGCGCCTCGCCGCGTTTCAGCAGGGCGTTGCCGCCGATGGCGACCAGTACACGCATCGGCTCAGCCCTTCCGCCGCCGCGGCGCCGGCTGCTGCTGGGTGATGCAATGAATGTTGCCGCCGCCAAGCAGGATTTCGCGCGCCGGGACCGGCAGCAGCTTGCGGTCGGGAAAGAGCGCCGCCAGTTGCGCCGCCGCCTCGCCATCGCGCGGATCGCCGAAGGCCGGCATCACGACAACGCCGTTGGCGATGTAGAAATTGATGTAGGAGGCGGCCAGCCGCGTGCCGGCGCGGCGCGGCAGGGTGCCCTCGACGACATCGACGCCGCCGCTCTCTTCTTGCGATATCGTCAGCGGCGCGGGCTGATGGATGCGGTGGATCTCGAAGCGCCGGCCTTTCGCGTCGGTGGCCGCCTCGAGACGCGCCAGGGCGTCGCGCGAAATCGCATATTGCGGGTCGGCCTCGTCATCGGTCCAGGTCAGGGCCACGACGCCGGGACGGATGAAACAGCAGAGATTGTCGACATGGCCGCTGGTCTCGTCGTTGAAGACGCCGGCGCCGAGCCAGACCGTCTTTTCGATGCCGACATAGTCGGCCAGCGCGCTTTCGATGTCGGCGCGCGAAAGGCCAGGATTGCGGTTGGGATTGAGCAGGCATTCCTCGGTGGTGATCAGCGTGCCCTCGCCATCGACATGGATCGAGCCGCCTTCGAGCACGATGGGCGCACGATAGCGGTCGGTGCCCTCGATCTCGGCCACCTTGGCGGCGACCAGATCGTCCTGGTCCCAGGGGAAGTAGAGGCCGCCATCGAGACCGCCCCAGGCATTGAAGATCCAGTCGACCGCGCGGACCGCGCCGCCCTCATCGACGACAAAGGTCGGGCCGCAGTCGCGCATCCAGGAATCGTTGTTCGACATTTCGACGACGCGAACATGCGGCGGCAGCATGGCGCGGGCATTGGCGAACTGGCGCGGCGAGGCGCCGACCGTGACCGGCTCGCCCTGGGCGATGGCCGCGGCCACGGCAACGAAGGCCTGTTGCGCCGGCTTGGCGCCGAGGCGCCAGTTGTCGGGCCGTTCGGGCCAGAGCATCCATGTGCCAGCATGGGGTTCGAATTCGCCGGGCATGCGAAAGCCGTCCGCCCGGGGCGTTGTGGTCAGCAATCGCACCATCGCATTCTCCAGGAAAGGCATGGACGGCGGCGCGCTGTCCGCCGTCCATCCGGTCAGCCTTGCGTTCCGCCGCGGCCCGCGAGACGGATCAGAATTTCGCCGATCACCAGCGTAACGGCAACGCCGATCACGATCGAGATCGCATAGGTCGGATCGAATTCGCCCGGCGTGTAGATGAAGAAGACGATCGCCTGAACGATGAAGGCAAGGCAGAGCCCGACAAAGATCAGCGCCCCGCCCTTGCCGCCCGGCACCCGATAGGGGCGCGGCCGGTCCGCATCGATGCTGCGCAGCTTCAGGAAGGCCATGAACATGGCCAGATAGGGCAGCAGGAAGACGATCGAGGAGAAGGCGAAGAGCGTCCAGAAGAGGTCCTCGGCATCGGCGGCCAGGAAGCCGTAGATGACGATCACCAGCGTGGTGACGACACCGGTCACGATGGCCGCATTGGCCGGCGTCCGGTGTTCGGGATGCAGGCGCGCGAACATCGAGGGCAGATTGCCATCGAGCGCGGCTTCCGCCGCCGAACGGTTGGCGCCCATCGTCCATGTGACCATGTTGGCGAGGAAGGAATAGAGCGCCATCAGACCCAGCAGGATGACGAAGGTACCGGCGATGCCGCCTTCGCCCAGCAGCACACGCAGCGTGTCGATGATGCCGCTGACCAGATTGATGTCATCGAGCGGCAGCGCGATCAGGATGCCGATGGTGGCGAAGAGGTAGAAGGCGGCGATCAGGATGCCGGAAACGGCGATGGTGATCGGCACGTCGCGCGCCGGATTCTTCATCTCGGCGCTGGCACCCGACATCAGTTCGAAGCCCATGAAGTTGTAGACAATGACCGGCAGGAAGGCCAGCGTCACCCCCCAACTCGGGGTCATGCTGGACAGGGTCAGTTCGTTGGCGACGCCGTGATTGCCCGCATAGACGAAGCCGCCGATGCCGATGACCAGCATGATGGCGACCTTGAAGACGGCGCCGAGATTGGGCACCCATTTGCCGACATCGAGGCGGACGATGTTGATCCAGACCGTCAGCCAGGTCAGGGCGACCGCAATCGCGATCTGCGTCCAGAGGCCGAGATCGGGCATGAAGAGCGCGGCGAAGATGCCGGCGAAGAGAATGAAGACCGATGGCTGCCAGAGCGCCACATTGATCCACCAGAGCCATGCCGTGCGGCCGCCCCAGCGCGCGCCATAGGCGCGCCGGACCCAGGCATAGATGCCGCCCTGATCGGGATAGGCACTACCCAGTTCGGCCGTGATCAGGCCATAGGGCACAAAGAAGAAGATCATCGTGAAAATCCACCAGAAGACGGCCTGCGGGCCGATGGCGGCGGATGCCGCCAGCTGGTCGATCACGAGAATGGCGCAGACCGTGAACAGCGTCAGGTCCATGCCGCGCAGGACTTTCTTGTAGCCGCGTGGATTCGCGGCCGCAGAGGTATCGGTCATCTGTTTTCTCCCCGCTTGAGTAAAATCAGCTACTCACGGCAAGAGACGCGCCGCGCCGTCACGCAAGGTCACATGAAATCCGACAGAAAATCCTCAGCGATGCCCCGGTGGCGCGCCAGCAACGCTTCGGACGGCCGTTTCAGGCGTGGATAGACGAACCAGACCAGCAGCGCCTTTTCAGTGTGCAGGCGGTTTTCCGACTGATCGAGGATGATCGATTGCGGGCCGTCCATGACCTCGTCGGTCGCCTCGACGCCGCGCGAAGCCGGCAGGCAATGCATGAAGCGCGCGTTCGCGGGCGCCTTTGCCATCAGTTCCGCATTGACCTGGAACTTCGGCATGAAGGCGGCACGGCGCTCAGGCACCTCGTCCTCCTGTCCGATCCACCACCAGAGATCGGTGTAGACGAAGTCGGCATCGGCGACGGCCGCCGCGGGATCGTCGGTGAAGGAAATCGTGGCGCCCGACTCTGCGCAAGCCTCGCGCACCATCGCGCGGTGCGCCTCGGACACCTGATATTTTTCAGGTGCGGCCTGGGTGAAGGCGATACCCAGGCGGGCACAGATGAACATCAGCGACACACAGACATTGGTCGCGTCACCGACAAAGACCAGTTTCAGCTCCTCAAGCTTCTTCCCCTTCGCCGCATGCTCGGTCATTGTGAAGACGTCGCAGAGCACCTGGGTCGGATGGTTGAAATCGGTCAGGCCGTTGATGACCGGGACGGTCGCGTATTTCGCCAAGTCGAGTACCGTCTGATGCTTCAGGGTGCGCGCCTCGATGACATCGACCATGCGCGACACGACGCGTGCGGTATCGGCGATCGACTCGCGGGCTCCAAGATGGATTTCGCCGGGGCGCAGATAGAGCGCATGGCCACCCAGCTTGGTCATGGCCACCTCGAAGGAGACGCGGGTACGGGTCGACGGCTCCTCGAAGATCATGCCCAGCGAGGCGCCATGCAACAGACGCGGACAGGCGCCGTCCTTGTCGGCCCGCTTCAGCATGGCCGTCAATTCCATCATCCGGAGGAGTTCCTCCTTCGGAAAATCAAGAACATGAACGAAATGACGCAACATTCGGCAGTCCTCTTGTTTCGGCTATCTTCAGGCCGGATGATCGGGCAGGACGCAAATGTGTATTCGACCTAATGATTAGACGCCCCTCCCTCTTCCGCTTCAATAGCGGCCCATGTAACAAATTGAAGCATGGCCGTGGCGACGGCAGATCGCCGCCGCTCGTGCCTCTCTGCAAGAATGGAATGTCCGGAGTTTCCGCATGACCGAAATCACCGTTGCCGCCACGCAAATGGCCTGTGGCACCGATCGCGACGCGAATATCGCCCGTGCCGAGAAGCTCGTTCGGGCGGCAGCCGAAAAGGGCGCGCAGGTGATCCTGCTGCAGGAACTTTTCGAGACACCCTATTTCTGCAAGGACACCGAACCGGACCTGATGCATCTGGCCATGCCGGCCGCCGACAATCCCGCAGTGCACCATTTTCGCGCCCTGTCGGCGCAATACAAGGCTGTCATCCCGATCTCGATCTATGAGCGCGCCAACAACGCCCAGTACAATTCGCTGGTGATGATCGACCGCGGCGAGATTCTCGGCATCTACCGCAAGGCGCATATTCCCGACGGTCCGGGCTATCGCGAGAAATATTATTTCAGCCCCGGCGATACCGGCTTTCATGTCTGGAACACCAGCGCCGGCCGCGTGGGTGCAGCGATCTGCTGGGACCAGTGGTTTCCCGAAACGGCGCGCATCCTGGCCATCAAGGGCGCCGACGTGATCCTCTACCCGACCGCCATCGGCTCGGAGCCGCATGACGAGACGATCCATTCGCGCGACCACTGGCAGCGCACCATGCAGGGACATTCGGCCGCCAACCTCGTGCCGGTCGTCGCCTCCAACCGCGTCGGCCGCGAAGAGGGAAAGAGCTGCGCCATCACCTTCTACGGCTCGTCCTTCATCACCGATGCGACCGGGGCCAAGGTGGCCGAGGCCGACGAACGGGAGGAGGCCATTCTGACCCATACGATCGACATCGAGAAGAACCGCCGGCAGCGCGTCAACTGGGGCGTGTTCCGCGACCGCCGCGTCGATCTCTATGCGGATATTCTGACGCTGGATGGGACACCGCGACGCTAGGGGGCGGTATTACTGCGCCGCGTAGCCACCATCGACGGCCAGCGCGTGGCCGGTGATGAAGCTGGCGGCCGGCGATGCGAGCCAGATCGCGGCCTCAGCCGCCTCCCGCGGGACATCAATACCCCCCGTTCCATGGCCATCGACGTCGCGATGCACGGCGTCCGCCCGGTCCGTGGATGCTTCGCCAGAAATTGCCGTCCGTTCCATCATGCGCTCAATGAGCCCCTCGTCCATCGAACCCGGTCAGCTACCCGAACGGGCAGGTTGAAATTTGCGGAGTACCGAATTCGCCTCCGATATAGACGCAATTTGCAGGCAAGTAACAATCACGCATTTGCGTCCGGCGGGACGGACGATAGGCTTTGCACAACTGACCAATTGTCATCACTGGCAATCGGCAAAACCCGCCGCAGCGCAATGGACGGCGGGAACAGGGAGAAACAGCATGAAGATCAGCAAGACATCGTGTCTCGTCCTTACACTGACATTCTCGGCGCTGATGGCGGGCGCCGCGGGCGCCGACCCGGCCCGCCTCGGGGCGGAGCTGACGCCGATGGGTGCCGAGCGCGCCGGCAATGCGGCGGGCACGATTCCCGCATGGACCGGCGGCATCGCGACGCCGCCCGATGGCTATGTGGCCGGCCAGAAGCATGCCGATCCGTTTGCCGGCGAGGCCGTGCTCTATGCGGTCGACGCCTCCAACATGGATCAGCATGCCGCCCATCTGACCGAAGGCCAGAAAGCGATGATGCGGGCTCATGGGAGCTACAGGCTCAACGTCTATCCGACGCGGCGCAGTTGCGCCTATCCGCAAGCGGTCTATGACGCGGTCAAGCACAATGCCGAGCATGCGCGGCTGGTCGCCGACGGCAACAGCGTCGAGGGCGCACGGATGGCGTCGCCCTTCCCCATTCCGACCGAAGCCAAGCATGTCATCTGGAATCACATTCTCGGCTATCGCGGCCACAAGAGCACAATGCAGGTGGCGGCCGCGGCACCGACCAGCGGCGGCAGCTACACGCTGGTCCAGAGTTCCGACCGGCGCATCGTCAACTATACCGATCCGGCGCTGGGCGATATCGGCGAACTCAACAACGTCGAATCGAAGTGGATCCGCGTCAACACCGCGCCGGCGCAGCAGGCCGGCAGCGCCTTCCTGTTTCACAACACAATCAACCAGAAGGTTCAGGAACGCTTCGGCTGGATCTACAGCCCGCAGAACCGGCGCGTCGTCGCGGCAGCACGCAGCGCCTATGACGCACCCATTCCGGGCACGGAGAACCTGCGTTTCAGCGACATGCAGTTCATGTATAACGGCGCGCCCGATCTCTATGACTGGACGCTTGAGGGCAAGCGCGAAATCCTGACGCCCTACAATACCTACAAGCTCAGTTCCGGCGATTTCAGCTATGCCGAGATCCTGCAGCCGGGCCATCTCAACCCGGAAGCGGTGCGGTATGAGTTGCATCGGGTCTGGGTGGTCGACGGCCGCCTGAAGGAGGGTCAACGTCACCAGTTCCACCGGCGGACGCTTTATGTCGACGAAGACACATGGATGATCGTTCAGACCGATCTCTACGGCGCCGACGGACAGATCGCGCGGGCGCAGGAAGCCTATGTGCAGAACTATTACGAAGTGCCGTTCTGCGCGATGGATGCCGAGATCGCCTATGATTTCGCCAGCGGACGCTACCATGTGCAGCAGCTCAAGGCGCAGGAGCCGGCGCCCAATTATCACGCAGAGGATCTGAAGGACGACGACTTCACGCCGGCCGCGCTGCGGCGGCTCGTCGTGCGCTAGAGTCGTTGTTGCGGGGCGTTTCCGGACGGCGAACCGGCTTCCACATCACCTGGAAGCGCTTCAGGGCGCATCGCCGGGACCGGGCGCCGGCCTGATCGTGCGGAAGCCGAGATGGGAGGTGGCGAGGTCCAGCTCCTGCGGCTGCCGCGCGCCGGGGCGGTAGCGCATGCAGTAGTTCGGGGCGCAGAGCCAGGAGCCGCCCTTGATGACATGCGCATCGGCGCGGCCTTCCCAGGCGTCGTCGGTCCATTCCCAGAGATTGCCGATCATATCGTAGAGACCGAGTGCGTTGGGTTCGAAGCAGCCGACCGGCGCGATACCGACGAAGCCGTCCTCGGCCGTGTTGACGACCGGGAAGAGTCCCTGCCAGGTGTTGGCTTCCGTCGGGCGCTCATGTGCGGGCGGCGCATCGGGATCGGCGGCGCGGGCGGCCCATTCCCATTCGGCTTCGCTGGGCAGGCGGTGGCCCTTCCAGCTTGCATAGGCACGCGCATCCTCGAGTGCGATGGCGGTGACCGGGAAATCGTCGCGGTTCTCGATCGAAGTGCCGGGGCCGCCGGGATGGCGCCAGTTGGCGCCCGGCACGTATTGCCACCATTGCGAAATGTCGCCCATGCCGTCGACATCGTTGGGCATGATGAAGACGACCGCGCCGGGCTTCCGCATGTCGGGCGGCAGATGCGGATGGAGGGCGGGATCGACCGGGCGTTCGGCCACCGTCACATGGCCGGTGGCGGCGACAAAGGCCGCGAAGTCGCGATTGGTGACTTCGGTGCGGTCCATCCAGAAGCCTTCGACCGACACGTCGCGGAAGGACCGCTCCTCGGGATAGACCGTGTCGCCCATTGCGAAGCGCCCGGGCGGCACCCAGACCATGCCGCCGGGACCGGCATCGGCTTCCGCCGGGAGGCAACGCGACGGCGCGGCGCCTGCCATGCGCGCGGCGTTCGAGCCGCCGAAATGCCAGAGCGCGGCGGCCGCCAGCAGCAGCGCCAGTGCGGCGCCCGATGCGATCAGGAGGGTGCGCTTTCCGCTCATCATCCGCCTTGCTCCGACCGGCAGGACGGCCTCAGTCGGCCATTTTAACGGCGAAAGGCGCCGCCGGCGCCTTGGCCGCCGGCCGCCGCCGCTTTGCGGCGAAAGGGCGCGGCTCCAGCTCCTCGTCCAGGAAGTCGCGGATCAGCGGGATCACCTCGCTGGCACGCGAGACCAGAAACAGATGCCCGCCCGACACGACTTCGAGACGCGCACCGGGAATCAACCGGGCCAGAAAGCGGCCATTGATCAGCGGCACGATCTGGTCGTTGTCGCCAGCCAGCACCAGGGTCGGCTGCTTCAGGAAGGGCAGGAAGGGAACGCTGGTCCAGCCGATGCCGGCCAGCAACTGGTAGAAATAGCCGCGCATGGTCGGCGCGCGCAGACGGCTCGAATGATCGGGGGCCTCGGCGGCCTCGTCGCCATAGAGCATCTCGAAATGCTTCATCAGATAGTCGGGATCCAGGTAGCGGCGCGGATGGGCCAGCTTCATCAGCGCCTTGGGATTGCCCGGTACCATGAAGGAGCCGGCCGAGGTGGCGCAGAGGATCAGACGGTGGACGCGCGAGCCGTATTGAAAGGCGAATTGCTGGGCCATCGCCCCGCCCCAGGAGACGCCCATCACGTCGACTTCGCCGTAACCCAGTTCGTCGAGAATGGCGGCCGCCATGCGGGCCAGATTCCAGGGACGGTAGGGAATGCCGGCCGCGGCCGAACCGCCGACGCCGGGCGCGTCGAAGGCGATGATGTCGCGATCGGTCAGCGCTTCGGCCAGCGGCGCGATCAGTTCGATATTGGCGCCGATACCGTTGAAGAAGAGAAGCGGCCGGGCCGCCGGCCCGCTCCTGGGGTCGCGATGCCAGACCGCCGTCCGGAGGATGTTCGATCCCGCTCTCACGTCGCGGTAACGGGGCTGTTTTTCTGTCATCACGGCTCCGGCTGGGGGGCTCGCGCCCGCTGCCCGCACCACCGGGCGACTCAACAATGAACATTCATTCTAGTACAAACAATGAATGCCTAGCCCAATACATAGGTACCGGGCGCCGCTTCCATAGGCTTGTATTTGCGATTTCCGAGTTTTTTCGGCGCCGGAATCGTCTCGCCCGAGCGTTCGCCCAGCCATTCTGACCAGCGTTCCCACCAGGAGCCCATGACTTCCGAGGCGCCGGCCGCCCATTCGTCGGCGGTGTCCGGCAAATTATCGTTAACGAAGTATTTGGCTTTCGGGTTGCCGGGCGGATTGAGGATGGCCTGAATGTGGCCGCTGTTCGACAGCACGAATTCCTTTTTGCCGCCGAGCATCCGTGTCGTGCGGTAGCAGGCTTTCCAGGGTGTGATGTGATCGGTCACGCCGCCGACGATGAAGGCGTCGATGTCGACCTTCCCGAGATCGATCGGGTGCCCCAGAATTTCCTCCTTGCCCGGATTGGCGAAGGGCTGCGTCTCGTAGAGCGACAGATAGTCCGAATGCAGCGCGGCGGTCAGATTGGTCGAGTCATTGTTCCAGAAGAGCACGTCGAAGGCCGGCGGCTTCTGGCCATGGAGATAATTGTTGACGACATAGTTCCAGATCAGATCGTTGGGGCGGAGCCAGGCGAAGACGCGCGACAGATCGGAACCCGCCAGCACGCCCTTCTTGGCCGATCGCTTGCGCGCCATCTCGATGCCGCGTTTCGTGACCAGCACGCCGACATCGCTGTCTTCCATGCGCGGATCGAGGACACAGACCCAGAAGGTGACCGAGCCGACGCGCTTGTCGCCATTGGCGGTCAGGTGGCTCAGCAATGTCGCCGTGGTGATGCCGCCCGAGCAGCCGCCCGAGATATTGAGCTTTTCGGAACCGGTGATCGAACAGACAACGCCGATCACATCGACCAGGGCTGCCACATAATCGGCCAGACCCCAGTCGCGATGCTCCGGACCCGGATTGCGCCAGCTGACGACAAAAACCTGATAGCCCTGGCGCACCAGATATTGCGACATGCTCTTTTCGGGCGTCAGGTCGAGCACGTAATACTTGTTGATCTGGGGCGGCACGAAGAGCAACGGCATCGCATGAACCGTTTCGGTCTTCGGCGTGTATTGCAGCAATTCGAGCATTTCGGTGCGGTAGACAACCGCGCCTTCGGTCGTCGCCAGATTGCCGCCGACCTTGAAGGGCGTCTTGTCCACCTGGGAGGGCATGCCATGATTGTTGCGCAGATCGTCGATGGCGTTGCGGAAACCCTGAACCAGCGACGTCCCGCCGGTATCGAGCGCGAGCTTCACGGCGGAGGGATTGCCGACCAGCGTATTGGTCGGCGCGACCGCATCGATCATGATGTCGGCGACCAGCATGGCGCGGCCATGTTCGATCGGGTCGAGGTCGAGGGAGCGGATGAAGCCGTGGACTTCGGTCTGGAAAGCAAGCCAGCCCTGCATCAGGCGGCGATAGACCGGACTTTTCTGCCAGGCCTGATCGACGAAGCGGCGATCCTTGGGCTGGGGCGCGAACTTGTCCTCGCCGCTCACAATGTCGACGACGTTGCGGCCAAACGAACCGATATGCTGCATGACGGTGAAAGGCTGGCGCGCCGCGCCACCGACAATCGAGCCGATCGCCGAAAGCACGTCCTCGCGGCTGATGCCCACAATCGGGCTCAGGACGTTCGGCGTTTCGGCCGCTTCCTCGCCGATACCCGCACCAATATCGTCGCGACGCTTCGACATGCGTCTTCCTCCCCGTTAGACGTTTCTGTCCTGCCCGCCTTCCCTCCCCGGAAGGCCGCATACCGGGCAGGCATTCCCGTTGCGCATGCGCAACAGGGATATATGATGCGCCGCCGAAGAGGGCGCGGCAAGGGCTTCATGGCGGCCTACCATTGCCAAAACTGGCGGATTTCGTACCCTCCGGCCTGACAAACGGGGGCAAATGGCGCGTATTGCCATACGCGTGAGGTGCAAGGCAGAGGCGCGATGTGAGCGATCGTCCGAAAATCATTCTTCACATCGGCGCCGGCAAGACCGGCAGTTCGGCCATCCAGAGCTTTCTCGAGCTCAATGTCGAAGCCCTGCGCCGGGAAGGCATCCTGGTGCCGGCCAACGATCTCGAAATGTCCGGACGTTCATATGGCAATCACGTTCGCCTGTTCCGCGAGTGGAACGATGAACCGGATGCGGGCCGCAAGGCGCTCGAGTCAGCGGTTGCCAAACTGATGGCGCAGGCCGGCGATGCCTCGGCAATCCTGATCAGCGCCGAGAATCTGGCCGCCTATGCCGCCGGGCCGGGGTTGTTCGAAGGTCTGGCGAAGAGTCACGAGATCGAAGTGATCCTGTATATCCGGCGACAGGATGAATTCATTCTCTCCGCCTGGCAGCAATGGAACGCCAAGGTCCAGGACGATTTTCTGGCGTGGCTGCTCATGGTCACCGGAACGCTTGGCAACTGGCATGTCTATCTGACGAACTGGGAAAAAGTCGTTCCGCGCAAGAATATCAGGGTCCGGATATTCGACCGGACACAACTCAAGGGCGGCGACGTGATCGCCGATTTCTACGACCAGCTCGGACTGAGCGTGCCATTCGATTCATTCGCCTATCCGGAGAAGGACGCCAATCCGAGCTTTCCCGAGTCGATCATGGAAATGGTCAAGGGTAACAGACGCATTTTCAGAGACGCCCATGACAACCGCTTCCAGGAATTCGTGCACGACGTCACCAATGACAGATATGTAAAGGACAGCAAGGAATCCCTGCTCACGGCGGCGCAAAGGCGGGCGATCGTCGCGCGGTATGCAGCCGGCAATCGCCGGGTGCAGAAGGTCTATTTCGGGAACAGCAAGGAGGGGCTGTTCAGGCCCATCCGGGACGACGCGTATTTCCTTCCCGATCCGAAGACGATGCTGCGACAGCAACTGGGATTCCTCGTTGCCATCGTCTTCGGCATCTATCGCTGGCGACGCGAGCGCCGACGAAAACCAAAGAGACAATCCTGACTCATATCCCGGACATCCTGATGCGCCAGAAGATCTTCGTTCATATCGGTCCGCACAAGACCGGCACGTCCTCGTTACAGCGCTTTCTCTACGCCAATCACCAGGCTCTATTGAAGCTTGGCGTCTGCTATCCGACCGGACATCTGGGCGGATACCGCGCGCAGCATCGCATCGCCTTTTCCATTCGGAAAAAGGCTGATCCAGACGACCGGCAGGTGCCATCTTTCGATGCCGAAATCACACCGATCCTTGATGAGATCAAATCCTCCGGTGCCGACACCGCAATCATTTCAAGCGAGGCCTTTTTTTCTGCCGACGAGGCGGCAATCCGATTCTTGTACGACCGGCTTGCCGATTTTTCGGCAGTCATCGTATTTTATGTGCGTCGGCAGGACGAAGGATATGTATCGACGTACACGCAGCGATCGAAGAGCCCACGCAACCGTTATACCCAGCCGATTTCTTATCATCTCGACCACCCGACCAGCATGAGCCGTGAGCTCGACATCTACCAACATGCATCCAACTGGGCTCGAGTCTTCGGCAAGGAAAGAATGTTGGCGCGGCTTTACAATCGAAAGACCGGTGTTCCGACGGACTTCCTACGCTGCGTCGACGAGCGGCGCGGAAATCGCCCTGCGCTTGCCCCGATGATGGATCGGTTCAAGGTGAGCAAGGATATTAACAAGAGTCCCTCGCTTGAGGCCACCGAGCTGGCGCGTCTCTTCAAATCTCAATGCGATGATCCCGAGACCAGACTGGTCGCTCTTGAGTTGCTACAGAAACAGTTCGAGAATGGCCGCTCCGCGGCAAAACTACTGTCGACCACTGATCGCCGAATCATTCTCGAGTTCTTCCGACCATCCAACGAGAAGCTGTTTCGCGAGTATTTATCTTGCGAGAATAAATTTGCACCAGAACTGCTGCTTACTGGTGAGGAAGCTGGCCGTGAGTCGTTCACTATCGAGGATGCTACGCAGATCATCGTCGAACTGATAAAGGGGCAGCATACGGGCTTTGCCAACGCGGTGGCAGCGCGGTGGCAGCGAGAGCGGCGACAAAAATTGAAGTGAGTCCTCTAGCTAGTGCTCCTTTACTTCCTTAAGCATCAAAACATCATCGCACAGATCGGTACATACAATATCGGCATATACTTTTGCGGCTCGTGCTCGACAGCAAACATCAATCTGCACTGCAACGCCGACATCGCCAATTCGTCCGGCCACCCCTCCAAACGCAACGCTATCGCTATGCAATGGCGGGGCTGACCTTTTCCGAGGCTCACCGCTCCATCGCATTGCGTCCTCGGGCAGATCCGGCTCAGATAGCTTGAAGGACTCTATTTCCAGCGGAGTGGCGGGTAGGACTCAAATTATTCTTTCTTGCGAGGATGCGAATGCAGCCATATCCCATCGGAGCGCCGAAATGGCGAAGGCCTTCCACGCCAGACATTCGCCACGACGTTCTGATCCTACCCTATTTTCGTGCATGGATCGGGGGCCCGGATCACGACGCAATTCCAGAACATGGGCGCATCATGCGACATGGAAAGGTACACGACAGATTCCCGAATGACCTGCCTCCGGTTCTGCCCTCACGGCTCAAGGGCAGCTATCTGTACGGCGGTCCGCTTAAAGTCCATTTTGGGCACGTTATAGTCGACAGCATCATCCGCCTATGGGCGTTTGATAGAGAGCGACACAAAGGTGTTGTCTTTGCATTTTTTCCACGCCCTACTGATACAGTTCCGAACTGGTTCTTCGATATTGTTTCGCTGTTCGGGGTAGAACGAGATGACGTTTATATCGTCCGTGAACCGACTGTTGTGGAAAACTTGGAGTTTTTCGAACCCGGTAGCCGACTTGGAACCGCGCCACACCCTTGGTATCTGCACTATCTAGAAGGCCTTCCAATCGTTAAAATCCATAACACGCCAAAGGACATATATTTTGGACGAACGCATATCCTCCACAGAGGGGGGATGCTCGGCGAAAGATATTTCGGTCAACTCCTAGAGGAATCTGGTTTTCAGTACGTGAAGCCGGAACTTCACGACATTCACACACAAGTTTCTATGATTGAGAACGCGGACCGCATTGTCTTCGCGGAAGGTAGCAGCATTTACAGCGCTGAATTATTAGCCAGAACGAATGCTCGTGTTTTCATGATCCCCCGAAGAAAAATTGGAGAGAGAGTGTTTGCGCCAACGCTACGCCCTCGCGGTTCGTTTGCGGTTTTGGGGAATCCAGAATCTCTCGTTGGAGAAGCGAACAGACATGGTCTGATTCGGGCCAACGGTCCAAGCTACACAACGGATCCCGAAGCATTACATACTGATATGAGGCGGCATGATTTGATCGAGGATCGACCGTTTTCGAACTCAGCGTTCAAGGATGCCGAACAAATTGATTTTTGGAACTATTACAAGAGCCGCAATAGAATTTATGCTGCACTAAATGCCGGGAGATTAAGTGCCTTGTTGCCAATTTTCTGGAAGAGAATCCAGCGAAGAAAGGCGAACTGATTCGTTCCCGTTCAGCCGCGGCGCGCACCGATGTCGAGCTGGCCGGCGAGTCCCGCCTCACGATGCATCTCGATAGCCTTGTACGCGTGCGACTCGGTCATGCCGCGAAAGGCTGCGAGGGACGGATATTCGATCAGCACCATTCTGTCCCACATTTCCTCGACCTCGCCGACCAGTATGCCGTCGATCCGTCCGAACCAGACGAACTTGCCGCCCAGTGCCGCGATCAGCTTCGCCACTTCGAGACCATAACGCATATAGGCCTCTTCGCCGGTCAGATGTGCGTCGCGGCCGTCGGGGTAGATGGCGTTGGGACGAAACTTCAGCAGATTGAGCAGGGCGACCGGTCCGTCATCCGCCGTGCCGGCTTTCGCGAAGAACTTCTCCACCTGTGATGCGGGCGGCCACAATCCGTTCAGTACCTTCATTCACCGATTTCCATCTGTCCGCTGTTGCGGCGGATTGACCATCACGCCCGCCCGCCATATATTGGCAATTAGCATGTCAATATATGGCCTGTCCATGCGTCCGTTCGAGCCGACATGGACAAATTTGCGCAATCATGTGCGCGCGCAGCAGGCTGGATGCGGCAGGGCGCCAGTGACATCATGCGGAGCTCTGCCACGCGCGATGCCGAAAAGGACAGAAAATGACCGGGACCACGCAGGATTTCATCGTCAACCGCGCCGACCTCTCCAGAACAAAATGGGTAAGCGGACCGGCGCCGGACGATATCGCGCTCGACAAGGGCCAGATATTGGCCGAGATCGAGAAATTCGCCTTTACGGCCAACAACATCACCTATGCGGTGGCCGGCGACATGTTGAACTACTGGTCGTTTTTCCCGGCAGAGGCCGGCTGGGGCCGGATTCCGGTCTGGGGCTATGCGACCGTCGTGCGGTCGCGATCGAGCGAGATTGCGGAGGGTGAAAGACTTTACGGTTATTTCCCGATGTCTTCCCATCTTGTCATGCAGCCGGAAAAGGTGACGCCGGGTTCCTTTCTCGACCTCTACAAACAGCGGCGCGAATTGCACCCCGTCTACAATACCTATACGCGGCTGAAATCCGACAAGGCATCGCCTCCGGCGCTGGATGATTTGCGCCCGATCCTCAATCCGCTCTACACGACCTCGTTCCTGATCGACGACTGGCTGGCCGACAATGAATTCTTCGGCGCAACGCAAGCCGTGTTGCTGAGCGCCTCGTCGAAAACCGGGTTCGGACTCGCGTTCGGGCTTTCGCAGCGACGGCCACAGGGGCCGACGGTGGTCGGCCTGACGTCACCGGGCAATGTCGAATTCGTCAAAAGTCTCGGTTGCTACGATACCGTCCTTTCCTATGACAAGATCGCCACGCTCGATGCCGGACAGCCGACGCTGGTGGTCGACTTCGCCGGTGATGGCGACGTGCTGGCGGCCGTGCATCGCCATTTCGGCGACAAGCTGGTCGAGAGTACTCAGGTCGGGCTGTCACATTGGGATGCGCCGCGGCCGCCTTCGGGCCTGCCCGGTGCCAAGCCGCATCTGTTCTTCGCCCCGGACCAGGCGCGCAAGCGCATGGAAGAATGGGGCAAGGACGGCTTCGACGCGAAGCTCGGCGAGAGCTGGCGCGCCTTCGCTGCCAAGGCGGCGACATGGGTATCGATCGAACACGGCAAGGGCCCGGATGCCATCTCGAGGGTCTATGCCGAAATGCTGGCCGGACGCATCAATCCAGCGGCTGGCAACATTCTCTCGCTCTGAAAGAGCACCACAAGGACAGGTACCGAAAATGACGCTGGAAACACCATTATTGCTGAGCGGCGCACCGGGCTCACCCTATACGCGCAAGATGCTCGCGGTATTGCGCTACCGTCATATTCCCTATCGGTTCCTGTTGAGCGGACACAATGTCCCTGCCAACCTGCCTGCTCCGAAGGTTGCGTTGCTGCCGACATTCTACCTGAAGGAAAATGGCGGATCCTATGTCGCGGCGGTCGATTCGACGCCGTTGATCCGCCGTTTCGAAGAGGCTTTCGATGGCCGCAATGTCGTCCCTGCCGATCCCGTCATCGAGTTCATCGACTATCTCCTTGAAGACTACGCCGACGAATGGCTGACCAAGGCCATGTTCCACTATCGCTGGCACTACAAGGCCGACATCGAGCGGGCGGCAACGATCCTGCCGCTATGGCGCGACATCACAGCATCGAAGGATGCGCACAAGAAAATGAGCGAGATGTTCTCGCAACGACAGATTTCGCGGCTTTATGTTGTCGGCTCCAATGAGACGACCGCTCCCGTGATCGAGGCCAGCTATCAACGCTTCCTCGATGCGATGACGGCGCATCTCGAAGCACAGCCCTTTCTCATGGGCGGCCGGCCCGGCGGTAGCGATTTCGGTGTATTCGGTCAGTTGACACAGCTTACGCATTTCGATCCGACACCGATGACCGAAACGCTTGCGCGCGCACCTCGCGTTTTCGCCTGGGTCGACATCATGGAAGACCTGTCAGGTCTCGAGCCGTTGGAGAATGGCTGGATGCAGCGCGACGCCATTCCCGAGACAATCCGCGGGCTTCTCGGCGAAGTCGGACGCGTCTATGCGCCCGCCCTTATTGCCAATGCAAAGGCGCTTGCCGCCGGCGCCGATACTGTCGAAACCGAAATCGACGGCAAGCGCTGGACACAGCAGCCCTTCCCCTATCAGGGAAAATGCCTGCAATGGCTGCGCGAGAAGCGCGAAGGTCTCACGCCGTCCGACCGCAAGCGCGTGGATGACGTTCTGGCAGGAACCGGCGTCGAGGCCCTGTTCCGCTAGCGGGATGCCGATGCCGCAAGTGCGGCGACCGTTCGTTCCATGGTGCGCCTGGCCTGCGCGACCGTCAGCCCCTGATCGTCGCGCAGGCGCCGCCAGAATTCGAAGCTCATCGCCGCGTCGAACGCATCAAGCAGCGTGCGATCCGTGGTCAGCGCGGCGGGAAGCGCAGTACGCAGAATTGTACGGAAGGCGTCATTCATCCAGCGCCGATCGTCACGCAGAAATGGCGAGGTGTGCGCATGCACATCGGCCGAAATGCGCAAGGGCATGATCTTCTCGAAAAGTCGCGCACGGCGCGCGACAAGCTGTTCCAGCAGATCGGGTGCGTCAGCCGGCGGAAGCTGCTCCGCGACCATCGGCGCCAGTTCGATCCGCATCAGTGCTGCAATCTCGCGATAAAGCGTCTCCATATCGTCGAAATGGCGGAAGACGCTGCGCAACCCCACGTCCGCACGCGCGGCGACATCTTCGGCGCGCGGCGCAACGTGGCCCTCGCGAATCAGGTCACGCATTGCCTCCACGATACGAAGCCGGCTGGCCTCGCTGCGAAGACGCCGGCCATCCTTGGATTTGGGTTTTGCCTTGGCAGGGGACATACGGGCCTTCGGGGGAATCGTGCGTAATCCGGGAACGATTTGAGCCCCTTATCATTCCAAAGGGCGACGATAAAAGCCACAAGCTGAGACAGGTTTTGTGTCGAAAAGCGGTGACAAACGATCAGTTATACGGTTAATTGTCCGGCACGGGGTACGTCAACGATCATCCGGCTCGTACTGCCTGCGATATGGTGGGTCTGCCGGGCGGCCAAGAAACAGAAGCCATCGAGGCTCTGTCTTGCCACCTTCGAAAAGGGTGATCTCCGTCGATAAGGCCCCGGCCCCATGTATATCCCCTTTTCGCTCCCCGCCCGGCGGACGCCGCAGCGACTCCTGATGGCGCTTGCCCTGCTGACAGGGCTGACGCTGTGGATGTCGCCGCCTGCCGATGCCGGGTACTATCCGCCAGCCCATTCGGATGCGGCCTATTTTCACGACTCGCTCGCGCCCTATGGAACATGGACCCACCATGGCAGTTATGGCGCCGTCTGGTATCCGCATGGCGTCGCGCATGGCTGGCGGCCCTACACACAGGGCCGCTGGGTCTGGGACGACAGCTATGGCTGGACCTGGGCATCGGCCTTTGCCTGGGGCTGGGCGCCGTTCCATTACGGCAACTGGGTCTGGGATGCCGCCTTCGGATGGATCTGGGTGCCCGGCAGAACATGGGCACCCGCATGGGTGACGTGGCGCTACAGCGACAGCTATATCGGCTGGGCGCCGATCGGCTATGGCGTCAACTGGTGGTCCTACAATCCGGGCTGGAATTACGGCGGGTGGAACTATGTCCACCGCCATCATTTCGGTGCGCCGGTCATTCACCGTCACGTCATCGTCGTCAAGCAATACCAAACGATCTATCACAATACCCGGCACTGGGCCCCACCGCGTAACGCACACAACCGCATTGCCCATCGCGGCTTCGATCGCGGCTTTGTCGAGCGCGGCAGCCGCTACAAGGTCGATCGTGTCAACGCCCGCCCCGAGCATTGGCAACGAAACGACCATCGGAGCGGCTCATCCGGCCGGAACGAATGGCGCGACACCAGACGTGACGGCCCCATCGGCCGCGTGCCGGAACGTCGTATCGAGGGCCGAAGCGATCGACAGCATGACCCACGGTGGAACGAACGACCGAGCGGGACGCGCGAATTCCGGCCGGAGGCCCGTCAGCCGGACCGTCAGCGGCAGCTACTGGAGCAACAACGCCGGCTGCAGCAAACGCAACAATCGCGATCGCGGCAGGTGCTGGAACAGCAACGTCAGATTCAGGAGCGACAGCGCCCACCATCGCAAGCGCTGCAGCAACAGCGTCAACGGTATGTGCAGGAGCAGCCGCGTGTGCCAAGAACGCACCCACAGCAGCGGCCGTCGCAGCTGGTGCTGCAACAGCAGCGTCAGAGACAGACGGTAGAACAGCAGCGGTCGCAGCAAACGCACGGGCAACAGCGCCAGCTCCAGATCCAGCAACGACAGCGGCAAACGCCACCGCCACAACGCCAGATACGGGCGGAACGCCAGATACCATCGCAGGCTCAGGCTCCGCAACGTCAGGTCCAGGCACAGCGCGCGCCGGCGGTGCAACGCCAACAACCGCAGCGCCGTGAACAGCGCGTCGAGCGCCGCGAGGCCGACTATAACGGGGGTCGCGATGTCGGCCGAAGCTGGCGCTGACCGGGGCATGGTCCGGCTCTTCCGGGCCGGACCATGCTACCAAACGGCCCGCCCTATTTGTGATCCTGCGGGCGCTCGTCCTGGCCTTCTTCAAGTGCACGCCTAATGCGACGGAGAACGACGTTGCGCGCGCGATCATCAGCAGCTTTTTCGAGTTGCTCGCTGATGTCGAGCCAAAGTTTCGACAAGTCATTATGCCAGTCCTGGCGGCCGACAACCTCGGGCTGCAAACGTCGAGGCGCAGGCCGACGCCGCGCCTCGGGCGCTTCGGCAAGGAGGTCGAACACTTCGTCGAGATCGGGTGCAAATATGCGCTCGCCGTCGAGCCCCAGATCGGCCAGGCGCTCGTGAAGTCCCGTCAATCCCTCTTCCTCGCCATGCACCAGAATGGTGCCGCGCAAGACGGGTCCGCGTTCCGCAACCCACCGCGCAAGCCCAGGCCCGTCAGCATGGCCGGAATAGACATCAAGTGACCGGATCTGGGCACGCACCTTGATTTCCTCTCCCTGAATGCGAACGGCCTTGGCACCCGACAGCAGAATTCGTCCCAGGGTGCCCTCTGCCTGATAGCCAACCATGATAACGGTTGTATTGTCGCGCCATAGCCGATTTTTCAGATGATGACGGATGCGGCCTGCATCGCACATGCCGCTGGCGGCGACAATGATATGACTGCCATCGACCCTTTCTATCATCATGCTCTCGGCGACTGTCTCGGTGGTGCGCACCTGGTGGGAGCGCATCGCCCGGCGGAACTCCTCGCCGCTCTCGAGATCGTCGGCATGATCGAGAAATACCTCGGTGGCGCGGATGGCAAGCGGCGAATCCAGAAAGATCGGCACATCGCGCACGCGCTTTGTTGCAACCAGTGCCAGCAGGTCAGCAAGCAGCTCCTGGGTGCGTTCGACAGCAAAAGTCGGAAATATCAGCACACCGTTCCTGTTCAACGCCGCGTTGACCTCTGTGGCCAGAAGATCGCGACGCGCCTCAAGAGTCATGGGCTCGCGTTCGCGCGAACCGTAGGTGGCCTCACAAATCAGATAGTCGAGATTCTCCGGCGATTCCGGCGCCGGGTGAAAGCTCTTCACATCCGGCCCAATATCGCCCGAAAAAAGCAGCCTCAGCTTGCGTGGCTGCTTCAATCCGGTCTCGATCTCGATTTCAATCGAAGACGATCCGAGAATGTGGCCGGCGTTCCAGAAACGGGCCCGAATGCCGTCGGCCGGTTCCACCCACGTGTCATAGGCGACCGGGCTGAAGGCACGCAGGGCATCGTTCGCATCGGCGACCGTGTAGATCGGCGTTACCTGCGGCCGACCGCGCTGTGCATTCCGGCGGTTGAGATTTTCGACTTCGAACTCCTGGATATGGCCGGCATCGGGCAACATGCAGGAGAGAAGATCGATCGTTCCATGCGTAGCATAGATCGGCCCCTCGAAACCCTGCTTCACAAGCTTCGGGATGAGGCCGGAGTGATCGATATGCGCATGAGTGAGGAGGACGAAATCGATCTCGGCCGGCGAAAACGGGAAGTCCGCATAGTTGAGCGCCTTCAGCGTTTTTGCGCCCTGGAACATGCCACAATCAACCAGAAAGCGCGTTTTCCCTGACTGTAGCAGATAGCAGGAGCCGGTGACGGTGTGGGCCGCGCCATGAACGCTGAGCGTGATCGACATTACTTCCACTTCTCTTCCGTTGTTTCGTCGCGAAGCGCATGCGCCAGGAGTCCGGCCAGCGGAATCGCATTGGTCGGGTGTGGCACCGACTCTGCCGACCATATCGCTCTTGCTCCCGCGGCGCGAATGTGCGCTTCGACTTCCGCGTCGAAGAGTGCATGCGTGACGGCGACGACGATGTCAGCGGCGCCTGCCCGCTTCAGGCTTTCGACCGCTACAGTCACTGTGCCGCCGCTGGAGACGATATCGTCGGCGACGAGGACCGCGCGCCCGGCAATTCTTGCCGCTGGAAAGGCAATTCGCACCTCGCGGTCGCCCAGACGTTCCTTTTCGCCTGCAATCGCCTCGGCATCGAGGATGGCGGCGATACGCGATACCCATTGAATCGACTCCGCGTCCGGGCCGGCAACAAGCGTCGATTGCGTGAGGCCCTGCTCACGGACGAATCCGGCGATGACTCCCGCCGCTGTGAGGTTCTGCGCCTCTACACCGGGAAAAACGTCGCGAATATCGGCAACCCTGTGAAGATGCGCGTCGATCGTCACGATGCGATCGAACATGCTTCCGAGCCAGCCACCGATGGCCTTCTGGCTGATCGCCTCGCCCACGTGAAAGACCTTGTCCTGGCGCATGTAACAGAGATAGGGCGCGACCAGAACAAGACGCGCAGCGCCACCGCGCCGGAGCGCCTCGACGGCCAATGCCAGTTCGACAAGCTTTCCATTCGGCCGGTCAAGCGGACAATAGAGAATTGTGACCGGCGCCGGCGGCATGACCGTCACACGCGACTCGCCATCGGGAAATGTATGAACCGCGATCTCGCCGAACGGCACATCCAGCGCATCGGCAAGCGCCTGCGCATGGCGGCATCCATGGGCAAAGGATTGCACCGCGACGGCCGTCACCTTCCGCCTCCGCTGACGCCGAGACCACCCAGCGCATAGCCGTTCGTCTCCTGCGCCGCTTCGATTGCGAAATCGAAATGGGATTGCCCGGCCGAATAGACCCGGTAGAGCGGCTCACCGGCCTCGACCGGATCACCGACCCGTTTCAGCAGATCGAGCCCGGCACCACGGTCCAGCGGGGCACCGGCGAGGCGCGCCAGCTGCGCGATGCGAAAACAGTCAATCGATGCAACGGTGCCGTCTGCCGGCGACAGAACGTCCGTTACCAAGGGCCCGAGCGGCGGGCCCGGCGGCGCATGCCCCTGGGTATCGATGATGCGATGCATGCGTCTTGCAGCCTCACCACTGTCGAGCAGTTCGCGCGCACGGGCGTAGCCGCCGCCGCCCCGCATCGCCGGATCGCCCTCGATGATACGGCCTGCCAGACGCAGTGACTTCTCGCGAAGGTCGGCGGGCGCATTCGCTTCGTTGTTCAGCACTGCCATCACGTCTCGTGCCTCGAGCACAGGCCCGATCCCGCGGCCGACGGGTTGGGCCCCGTCCGTCACCATGACATCGACATGCAAGCCTACCTGATCGGCGACATATTCGAAGAGCTTGCGCAGCCGCATGGCCTCGTGCGCATCGCGTACCTTGGCTGTCGGACCGACCGGAATGTCGATCACGAGATGCGTCGATCCCGCAGACATCTTCTTGGACATGATGGATGCCACCATCTGCTCACGCGTATCGAGATTGAGCGGGCGCTCCACACCGATCAGAATGTCGTCGGCCGGCGAAAGATTGACGTGGCCACCCCAGACGAGACAGCCGTTGCACTCCCCGACCACGGCGCGCATCTCTTCGATCGTCAGGTCGACACGCGCAAGGACTTCCATCGTATCGGCCGTGCCTGCGGGCGAGGTGATGGCACGCGACGAGGTTTTCGGAATCGTCATCCCATGCGCCGCGACGATCGGCACCACAATCATCGAAGTCCGGTTTCCGGGAATGCCACCGATGCAATGCTTGTCGACAATCATCGGTGACGACCATGCAAGGGTGTTGCCGGCCGCCGCCATGGCGCGGGTCAGGTCGAGCAATTCGCCCGTCGTCAGAAAACCGGCGCAAGCCACGAGGAAGGCCGCGATTTCCATGTCGGAATAGCGGTAGCCGACGATGTCGCGAATGATGGCATCTATCTGATGGGCGTTCAGCGTTTCGCCGACGATCTTGGTGCGCACATATTCGAGGCTTTGCGGCCGTCGCGCCGGCGTGATCGTGACCGATGTGCCCTCGGGAAGCCCCATGCGCCGGAAGGCCGGTTCGGCCAGCCCTATTTCTTCCGGACCGACAACCGAGAGATCGTGGCAAACGTCGAGGCTCGCAATGATGGATCGGCCGTCATGCACGACCTCGAGCCGCTTGAAGGCCTGGAAGGCCTCGGGCCGGAGCGCCGCACAGTTCGACGCCAGAACCGCAACATTCTCGCGCAAAGTGTCGAGCGGTATACGACGGATCTTCAACTGCATGATTGGCGTTTTCCCGCTTCCGCCGATCAGGCGGCGTAGATCGTCTCGCCCCGCTTGATCGTCTCGACAATCGAGAGGTCACGCAATCGGGATGAATCTATCGCCTCAGGATCCTCGGCCGTGATGACGAAGTCGGCGAGCTTGCCTTCCTCGATCGACCCTTTGATATCGTCTTCGAAATGCTGATAGGCCGCATCGATGGTGATGCCGCGCAAGGCATCATAAGTGCTTATTCGTTGCTCTTCACCCAACACGCGATCGCTACGTGTGCGCCTGTTGGTCGCAGACCAGAGCAGCATGCGGCAATCGGAGGGGGCCACGGGCGAGTCATTATGGAGTGTGTAGCGCATGCCCCGCTCAATGGTCGACCGAACCGGACTGATGCGTGCCGCACGGACGGAGCCCAGCACAGAGTCGCGATGCCAATCGCCCCAATAGAATGTATGGGTCACGAAATAGGATGGCATGATACCCAGGCCGACCATACGGTCGAGCTGATCCTCCCGCAATGTCTGGGCATGGATGACGGTGGGACGCCGATCGCCCAGGCCGTGCTTCTTCGTCGCCTTCTCGACGGCGGCGATGAACTGATCGGCCGCGGCGTCGCCATTGCAATGGGCATAGACCTGCCAGCCCCGCGCAAAGGCATCGTCGACATAGTTGGCAGCGGTCAGATCATCGACAATGCGGTAACCGCTGTAGTTCGACGCGAAGCCGGGCGGAACCACTTCGTAAGGTTCAGTCAGCCATGCCGTCTTGGCCTGGGGCGAGCCATCCAGCATCAGCTTGATGCCACCGATCTTGAAACCGTTGTAGTCCTTTTGCATCTCGACATCGCCACGCGCCAGATCGTCGATATGCGTGAAAAAGGGATAAGCGACGACGTCGATCTTCAGGCGGTCGCGCTCGGCTGCCAGCGTCAACAGATCGTAGTCGGGGCGCCGTGTCGCGCCGTCCTGTGCGGTGGTGATGCCCCAAGCTGCATATTGATCCTGAACCTTGTCGAGCAGGTCGAGCAACTGTTCCTTCGAGACCTCGGGCAGCCGGGGCAAGGCAAGCGAAATCGCGCCCTCTTCCAGAATGCCGTTGGGTTCGCTTGTGCCTGGCCAGCGCCGTATGACGCCGCCGGCCGGATCGGGCGTATCCGCGTTGATGCCCAGAAGATTGAGCGCGTACGAATTCACCACGACCACATGCAGCGATGCGTGATAGGCGAGCACCGGCTGTTCGGTCGACACCTCGTCGAGATCGGCCCGAGTGACCGCACGCTTCTCGGCCAGCAACGAATCGTCGTAGTTCGCGCCGAGGATCCAACCGCCGCGTCCACCGCCCGTCTTCTCGCGGAACGTCAGAAGCTCATTCTTGATATCGGCGATACTGCCGACAGGACCGGCGGGCATGGGTGCCAGATTCTGAAAACCCATCAAAAGCGCCGTCAGCGACAGATGACCGTGACAATCGATGAAACCGGGCAACATCGTCTTGCCACCAAGATCGACAATTCGGGCGCCGGGACCTGCGCGGGCGATCACATCCGCTTCGCGGCCAACCGCGAGAATTGTCCCGCCCTTGACCGCAACGGCGTCGACCACCGGCATGGCAGCATTCATCGTGCGGATCTTACCGCCACGATAGACAGTGGTACCGGACAAAGCCGCACGCGCCCGGCGGTTTGGGCCGACACCAATGGCAGGTGCCGCAAAAGCCAGCGCCGCGGCGGCACCCGCAAGCTTGTCTCCCGCCCCGGCCCGTGCCAGGCCGAGCGCGGTCAGCATTCCGGCTGTCAATGCCGCACCGGCACCAAAGAACCCCCGGCGGCTCAGATATTCACGCTTTGGCTGATAGGCATCCCACACATAAGGCGTGCAGCAGGGACAGTTGCCGCGATGGCTGTCTGGATCGTCGAATGACATCAGGTCCTCGAAATGTTGCGCGTCAGCGCCCGGTAAAGTTCGGCGGGCGTTTTTCAAGAAAGGCGGAGACCGCTTCGCGATGATCCTCGCCGGTCGCCGCCAGCGCAAACTGATCGGCATCCATGAAGGTCACAGCAGCGTTCAAGGCCGTCGCGGCCTGAGTAATGCCGCGCTTGGCCATGCGCACCGATACGGGCGGCAACGCCGCTACCTTTTCTGCCCAGCGCAGAGCGGTTTCAAGCGCCCGGCTGTCGTCGCAAACCTCATCAACAAGCCCCCATCGTCCAGCCTGTTCCGCATCGACGCGCTCGCCAAAGATCGTGAGTTGCTTGGCGCGCGACGGCCCGATCAGGTTCACCATGCGGGGCTGGGTGTGCCAGCTCATGTTCATGCCCAGCGGGATTTCGGGAAGGCGGAAATGCGCGCCACGGGCCGCAATTCGAAAGTCGCAGGCAACCGCCAGCGCAACACCGCCGCCGATACAGAAACCTTCGATCGCGGCAATCGTGACCTGGTCGAGGGCCTCCCAGGCATCACACATGTCCGGGCCGGCGCGCAGCATTTCGCGCCGTTCCAGCAGCGATGCGGAGGCGCGTTTCGCCATTTCGGGATCGGCGAGATCGGCGCCGCCGGTAAAGGCGCTTCCGCCGGCCAGAACGATGGCGCTTGTCGTTACGTCGTCCCGCAGCAGACGCGCTGTCGCCGCCAGATCGCGCAACAGCCGGGCAGACAGGGCATTGACACGGTCGCCGCGGTCAAAACGGACGATTGCCACACGGCCGGTGCGCCTGATCGTGATGAATTCGCCGACTGTCTCGTCCCGCGCCATGCCGCCCCCACTGTCTTCGGCGGCTTCTGACCGACCGCTCCGGTTGTTGAGCGCAATGATGGCGCGGAGATTGGCTGCTGCAAAGGGTTTTCCCGCCCTGCAAGGCAAAAAGAAAGCGGACGGCGCCTTACCCCGCGCCGCCCGCTCCGATCCGGTCCATACGGACCGAACCTCCCCTCAGATCAGGCGCTGACGACCTGGCTTCAAGGATGAAAATCCATTTCAATCAGCACCGCCAGACTTGCGCCTGGCGCCTGAATGGACCCTGAACCGACCGTTAATCTCCCGGCTCGCGGTGCAGCAGCGTGTCACAGTTGAATCTGCGGACCGTTTGCTCTCGAATCCTGTTTGACGCG
Organism: uncultured Parvibaculum sp.; assembly: GCF_963975745.1. Taxonomy (NCBI): domain Bacteria; kingdom Pseudomonadati; phylum Pseudomonadota; class Alphaproteobacteria; order Hyphomicrobiales; family Parvibaculaceae; genus Parvibaculum; species uncultured Parvibaculum sp. Next base: position 170,161 of record NZ_CAXBIB010000002.1, read on the forward strand.
ATACTTGATATCGGTGCCGCTTTTACCCGGAGATTTGATGACTGACCGCGAAGCAACCAGAACATCCTACGAGAGTTCCGTTTCGGCGGCCTGCCGACGATTGGGCTACGGTCCGACGATCGAATCCCTTCTTTCGCTGGCGGCACTGGAGATCAAGGTCGAGATTCCCATCGTGCGCGACAATGGCGAGCTTGCGATTTTTACCGGCTATCGCGTGCAACACCAGAATGTCCGCGGCCCCTGCAAGGGTGGGTTGCGTTACCACCCGGGCGTCGACATTCACGAAGTACGCGAACTCGCGGCACTGATGACTATGAAGACGGCATTGGCCGACATTCCTCTTGGCGGCGGCAAGGGCGGGATTTCGTGCAACCCGCACGAGATGAGCCTGCGCGAGCTCGAGGTTCTCACGCGCAAGTTCGTCAAGCGCATTCATCGGGAGATCGGTCCGAATGCCGATATCATGGCGCCGGATGTCGGCACCAATTCCCAGACGATGGGCTGGATTCACAGCGAATACTCGGCCATTTACGGCCACTCGCCTGCCGCTGTCACCGGCAAGCCGCTGGTTCTAGGCGGATCGCCCGGGCGCGAAAGCGCTACGGGCCAGGGCATCGGCATTGTCGTCGCCGAGCATGCCCGACGCCACGAGATCGAGCTGAAAGATACGACCGCGGTCATCCAGGGATTTGGCAATGTCGGATTCCACGCCGCACAGGCACTGGCGGCTCTTGGCGTCAGGGTTATCGCTGTTTCCGATTCGCGCAGCGCCGTTCGCCGCGACAAGGGAATAGACCTCGATGCTCTCTCTGCACAGAAGCGCACGCGGGGATCGCTGAAGGATGCGGAGGGTCACGAAGCGATTGAGCCCGATACACTATTCGAAATACCGTGTGATTATCTGGTGCCGGCGGCGCTCGGCGATGCAATTCACGCCGGGAATGTCGATCGCGTCGCTTGCCACACCCTCGTCGAGGGGGCCAATGCACCGGTCACCACCGAGGCCGATCTGGCCCTTCGGGACCGCGGCGTGACCATCATTCCCGATATTCTGGCAAATGCCGGCGGTGTGATCGTCAGTTATTTCGAGTGGGTACAGAATCTTCAGCGCCTGGTCTGGCCGCGTGCGCAGGTCGACGCCGAGCTCGAGCGCATTCTGGGTCAGGCCACCCGCGACGTGCTTACACATGCCGCCGAGACCGGGCTCGACCTGCGCGCTGCGGCCTTCGACATTGCCGTGAAACGCGTCAAGGAAGCGCTGGACGTGACCGGATTCTGACCCCTCACATTACGGTCATAAGCTTCGTGTAACGCTTGGCATGTTACGCTCTGACCAAGTCGCCCCCCCGCCCCGAGCAGGATTCCGGTCCAGATGCCTGAAAACAGCTTCCTGCAAGCCTTGCTGCTTGGCATTGTCGAGGGCATTACCGAATTCCTGCCGGTATCGTCGACAGGGCATCTGGTCGTGGCCGGAGAGCTTCTCGGATTCGACAGCGTTCCGGGTGAGGTCTTCGAGACCATGGTCCAGGTCGGCGCAATCATGGCGATCTGCACTCTTTATCGGGAGCGCATGATATCGGTTGCCAGAGGCCTTGCCGGCGGCGACAAGGCCGCACGCAACTTTCTGGCGACGATCATCGTAGCCACCCTCCCAATGATCGCACTAGGTGCAATCTTCTACGACTTCATTGTGAGCGTGCTGTTTTCGCCCTATGTCGTCAGTGTGGCCTTTATCGTGGGGGGCATCGCCATCATCACGATCGAGCGGCTGAATATCGACCAGACGGTCGACTCCATTGAGGCTTTCACACCCCTGACGGCCCTCAAAATCGGCGTTTTCCAGTGTCTTGCACTCATTCCGGGCGTATCACGCGCGGGCGCAACCATCATCGGTTCTCTATTGGTCGGCGTGGAACGGAAGACAGCGGCCGAGTTTTCCTTTTTCCTCGCTGTTCCGGTCATCGTCGGCGCCACGGTTTTCGACCTCTGGGGCAATCGGGCTCTGCTCAATGGCGCCCATCTGCCGGTACTTGCCGTTGGTGTGGTCGCCGCCTTTCTGGCGGCGCTGGTGACCGTGAAATGGTTCGTGGGCTTTGTCAGTCATCACGGATTCTCCATTTTCGGATGGTACCGGATCGCTTTCGGCAGCTTCCTGCTTGTCTACTTTCTGATGGGAAGCTGACGCATTCGGCCAGACATTAATATCCGTTAATGCGTCGCCCGATTTTCCTGAATGCATGACTGAAAGTCGGCACGTAACCCGCATTTAACCGAGCGTTATACGTTTGGCCGTAGCGTGCCAACTGTACGCGGGGATTCTCAGGAACGTCCGATTTCACATGGCGGTAGTTCACACTCAGGCCCAGAGCAACTTCACGGCCGGACCGGATGGCTGCGCCGAGCGCACGGCATGGATGGGTACGCCTGAGTCCGCCCCGGATACGCCTGCCGATCAGCAGGAACCGAAAACCAACTACCAGATCGACCCGATTACACTTCATTTTCGGGATGCCGGCGTCGAAGAACAATATGCGACACGCAATTTCTCGGAACAGATCGGACTGACGCGATTCTCGATCGCGATGGGTGCCGTGATCTTCTCGCTCTATGCGCTGTTCGACCCCTACATCATTCCGGAAATCGTCAACGAGGCCGCTGCGATCCGGCTCGGCGTGGCCGCGCCCCTTCTGTTCGCCATCGTCGCCATTTCCTACCTGCCCGGCTTTTCACATCGACACCAGGGTCTTCTGTCCTTGGCGATGTGCATTCCGGGTCTGGCCGTCGTGGCCATGATCTCGATCGCCGATGCGCCCGGCAACTATCTCTACTATGCCGGCGTGCTGATCGTCCTCAGCTATGTCAACTGCCTGTGGCGCCTTCGCTACTACTATTGCAGCCTGATGTCGCTGGTCACACTCGTCTGCTATGAATATGTGGTTTTCTTCGTCAACCCGATCCCGACGCATATTCTGATCAACAACAACGCCTTTCTGATCTTTGGCGTCGGCGTCAGCATCTTCGTCAACTACATTCAGGAATACCAGCTCCGCAAGGCGTTCATCTACAATGAACAACTGCGCTTCGAAAAACGACGTTCGGAACGCCTTCTCAGCCGCTCCGAAGCGGCCAATCGGTCCAAGAACGACTTTCTGGCAATCATGAGCCACGAACTGCGGACGCCGCTCAATGCGATTATCGGCTTCTCGGAAATCATCTCAAGCCAGATGTTCGGACCCGTCGGCCAATCGAAATATGTGGACTATGCCGGTGACATCCGCTCCAGCGGCGCGCATCTTCTGAGCATCATCAATGACATTCTCGACATTTCGAAAGCGGAGGCCGGCAAGCTACAACTCGAAGAGGAACCGCTTGATCCGGTCGAGTCACTCAACCAGACGATGCGCATGTTCCGGCAGCGTGCCTCCGAACTCGGCGTCGATCTCACCTTCCGCGTAAGGGACGATCTTCCCTGGATAATCGTCGATCCGCGGCTTTTCAATCAAGTAGCCATCAACCTGACCTCAAATGCACTCAAGTTCACGCCCGAAGGCGGGCAGGTTCGCGTCGAACTCGGCCTCGACAACCATGGCGACATGGTATTCAGCGTCGAGGATACAGGTATCGGCATCAAGGCATCAGACCTCACGCGGATATTCGAGCCCTTCGTGCAGGTCGAGGATGCCATGTCGCGCACACAACAGGGCACGGGTCTCGGTCTGCCGCTGGTCCGCAAGATCATGAACCTGCATGGCGGAACGGTCGACCTTGATAGCCGCGTTGGCGAGGGCACGATTGTGAAGGCCACGTTCCCCAAGAGCCGTTTCGTTGCTCCCGAGGCCGATGCCGCTGCCTGGCGAACATACTAGCCGATCTATTCCGGCGGCTTATGCCGGCTTGTCGACTACCATCAGATAGATGCACTTCGTGGAGTCGACTTCAACCGTGACGTTTGCGATATCCAGCCCGTCGATCAGGGCCAGCATATCGCTTTCGGTACGATAGACCAGACTCCAATCCGTCACGAACTCGAGCGGCCATTCGCAGGCCTCGCGACCTTTCTTGACATTGGCCAGTATCAACTGCCCACCCGGCTTGACCTGCGCATAGAGATCATGTGTCAACGCACGTGCGCGACGTGCCGAAAGATAATCATAGAGGCCAAGGCTGTAGATTACATCCTGGGGCGGCAGCGACTTGAACAATGCCCCAGCTTTCAAAAGCTGTGCAAACGATGCCTGCAGGCACTGGACCTTTGCCCGGCCCGCATGACGGACCACTTCCGGATATGCGTGCTCATAGGCGTGGTTCAAGGCGCGATCATCCTGATCGATCAGCGTGAAATTGACCGGCGATGGCAGATGATCGATCTTCAGATAATCGTAAACTTCGTAGGCCGATCCGCAGCCCAGATTGGCAATGTTCAGGGGTGTGTCGCCGGCGGAGGCCGCGATGCGTTCCGCGATCAGCTTCTGTGTCATGCGCAATCGCGTGCCGACACAGGCGCCGGTTTCGATGCCGATGCGATGCAGCAGCTTTTCGTAGGGTGTATCGCCGACGCGCTGCCACTCATAGACGTAATTCATGATGCGGAAGTCCCCGGGATAGCCCAGCGGCTTCTCGTAGCAGCGTTTCATGACCGCGCCCGGCATGAAGTCGGGAGTCAGCACGCGTTCGGCGTATCGTTTATGCCGCGCCAGCATTGCCGGATCGCTCCAGACCGGCGCCAGAATGTCGTTGCCCCGGTACCAGAGCTCCTTCCATTGCGGAACGATCCGGTCTTCACAGGCAATCAGGGCGTCGAGCAGCAGTCTCTCGCGCTCACGTCCGGTCGCAGTGAGGCGCGCCTCGAACGTTTCCAGAATGTCCTTGTAGGAGCGGAACAGATTGAGAATTTCGGTGCTGAGTTGCTGGAACTCCGGGAGGATTCCCTGCGAGCTACCAAAGGCCGGGTCAGCCAGCGCCTGTGTCAGCACCAGACTGTCGTGATCGGTCACAATCGTCGGGATATCGAGATAGCCAGTCGTGAATTCGAGCGCTACCGTGGTTCTCATGCCATGGGGCTCAATTCGGCGAACTCGCCCGGCGCCACCGAAAAGCCGCGCCTCGCCCAGCCGCAGTTCGAACGGCATTTCAGCGCCGATCAGATTGTCCCAGCCGTCGGCCTTGGCGCTCTGCACCGCGATGCCGGTCATGCTGAGATCCTTCAACGTGGCGCGCTCGTCGTCGATGAATACGGCCGGGATTGCATCGCGAAAGAGCTGCTCCGGTTTGAAGCGCTCCGCGCGATAAAACATCTTGCGCCCGTGCGCTCCCGTCAGTTGCTCATACGTTCGCATTGCCCACCCACCCGTTACTCACACACACCGGCTCATAAGGAATCACATGCGTTAGCAAATTACAAACATTAACAAACGGTTAATGCTCGGCTTTAAAGCGTTCCATAACGACGAGTCTAGGGAAAATCGTGAATCTAGTATGCCGGGCCGCCGCGAGCCACTAGGCAGCGCGTCGCGCCGCCCTCATCCGGGCATTTTCAATGATCCGCATCAGGGGCGGCAGCATCAGCCAGTCGATGAAGAGGTTGGACATGATGACCAGCGCGGTCATGGCGCCTAGAGAGCGATTTGATTCGAATCCCGAAAGAACCAGGGTTCCGAAGCCGAGCGCCAGGGAGGCCGTGATGACCAACATGGCAACGCCGACGGTCGCAAAGACATGATTGATCGACTGTTCGGGATCAAGGCCGCGTGCCCTTGCCTGCCGGTACATCAGCAGGAAGTAGATCGTGTCATCGACCACAAGGCCGATCGTCATTGCAGTCACAACCGACGCCGCCAGCCCGATCTCCTGATAGAGCAAACCCCAAAGTCCGAAGCCCACAAGCGAAGGCAGCATGTTGAGAAAAATGCTCAGGAAACCGAGCATGGCACTGCGCAACGCGAGACCAACCACAACTGCAATCAGCAGCACGGAAACGATGGTGCTCAATATCATCGAGCGGATGTTGATGCCGGAGAGCTCCGCGAACAGAAGATTGATACCGGTTCCCGAACCCTGCATCTGCGGCGGTGCGTTGGCGGCCAGCCATTGTGTCGCCGCCGCATTGAGCGCACGGATCTCGCTCGATGTGGTGTGACGCAGAATGGCAGTTACGCGGCTCGACGATCGGCCGACGTTGATCTGGTCGTTGAGCGACGCGCCATAGGGCAACGACAATTCGTAAAGCAGGAAGTACTGCGCGATGAGGTCGCGATCATTCGGTATGCCGTCGGATTCGGCCACGGGACCACCTGCATTCATGGCTTCGTGAACGCGGCGCGTTATGTCGGGAATGGCCAATACGCTGACCACACCTTCCTGGGCGCGCAACCACGTCTCAAAGGCGGCGAGGTGGCGCTGATAATCCGGATCGAAAACGCCCCCCTCCTCACCGGCGCCGACGTCGAATTCCAGAATGTTGAGGCCTGTCAGCGTTTCCTCTGCCAGATCGGACGCGACGCGATAATCGAAACGCCGGTCGAAATACCGCGCGAAATCGTCATCAAGCCGAATGTCTCCAACCCAGAAAGCGCAGGCGACGACGATCGTGCCGCTGAGAAAGAAGAGCTGCCTGTAGTAGCGGTTCACGAATTTTCCGAGCGATATCATGATCGCTTCGGAGCGCTGCACGGCCGGGCGCAGCGGCATCAGCGAGAGAACGGCCGGGAGCCATGTAAAGGTGAAGAAAAAGGCAATCAGGATACCGAGCGCCACGATATTGCCTTCCTGCCGCAGCGGTGGGGCGTCGGCAAGGTTCATCGCAAGAAAGCCGATCATCGTGGTCGAGCTGGTCAGCGTGATCGGCCACAGATTTGTCCGGATCGCTTCGGCGATCGCCTCGTGCTTCTGCAGGCCACGCCCGAGCGCACTGAGTACTGTCGTGACGATACGAACCGCTGCCGCCATGTTCACCGTCATGATGATGATCGGGCACGCGATCGTGGCAGTATTGATTTCCCAGCCATACCAGCCTGCAACGCCCATTGCGGCTGCACTCGACAAACCGAGTAGCGAAAGAATCGCAAGGCTGGGCAGCATGGCGCGAACAAAGACGAACATCACCAACGCCGTGACGGCGAGACTGATCGGAATCAGCACCATCGCATCGCTCAACGCGGCCTCGGAGAAGGTGCCCATCAGGATCACATTGCCGGTGACCTTGACCACGATACCGGGATGATCCGTCTCGAAGTCGGACGCAAGCGCCCGACTGGCAGCCATGATCTCGCGTACCTCGATCGAGGCCTCGGCCGGCAGATTGAAATTGACAAGAACACCTGCAGCGCGCGCATGCTCGCCCAGCAGGCGGTTCCGGATCATCGGATCGGCCAAGGCAATCCGTTCGATTTCGCGGGCCTCGTCGGAGGTCACGTTGGCCGGGTCAGGCACCAGATCGGCAACGGTAAAGCTGTCGGCATCGGCCGAAACATGCGGAAAATTGGTCAGCGTGTCGACCCGCGTCGAATGCGGCAGCTTCCAGGCGCGTTCGGTCAGGTCGCCGATAGCGGCCAGCACATCGGGCTCGGTCACCTTGCGCCCTTCGGCCCAGACAACCAGCAGCACATTGTTGTTCTGGCCGTATTTGGCATCAAAGGCCTGCAGAGCCCTGAGCCCCTCTCCCTCGGGCGAGAAGAAGACCCGCGTGTCGGACGAAATCGGGAACTGGAAAATCCCGGTTGCCGCAACAAGAAACAGGCCCACGCACAACGCGATGGTCGCGCGCGGCAGCCGCAGTATCAGATTGATCATTGTGTTCATAAAACGGCGCCACCCCACCCGATTCCCCGTCAGCGCGCGGTTAACTTGAGCGATTTCCGACACAAAGAAAAGCGCGAGTTCACGAAAGGTTAACGGATGCATCATTTGCTCGGAAACCGGGACTTAACGCACCGGGCAATATTATGGCGCCTGAGGCGATGCCCTGCGCCGCGCGGGCCACGAGATGGAGCCGACAGGCGGTATCGGACATCTGAACCTAACGGAAACCGGCCTGCGCAGCGGTGCGGGGCGGCTTCGGGAAAATCGGCGGACCGACCATGGGCGACACGACGCTCGTCAATCTGGCAACAGTCGGCAGCGATGAGCTGCAGGCAATGCCGGTCGGCGTCTTCACATCGGGCCTCGAGTCGATGTCTGCCGATGCGATCGCCCGGTTCCGGCGGATGCGCAAGCTCAGCGCCACCCATCGGCAGGCGCTGGAAAAGTTTCTGGTCGAGCACCCGGAAAAGCGGCCTGGTCAGCCAGCTACGCCTGAATCCAAGGAAGACGGCAAGGCCAGCAGTGCGGCTGCGCGACCGAAAGAGTCGAGCTTCGTCATGGAGTTCCTGCTTCGGCTGATCGCCTGGTGGGAGGGCATGGAAACCGACGACGTTGCGCGGGAAAAAGGTATCGCCCGACGAAAGAAGAAGAAGAAGGTCAAGCCGCCACCTGCGCCGAAGCTACAGGTCGCCCCAAAGCCGGCGCCTGCGGCTGCTCCGCCCACCGCGCCCGCGGCAGCCGCCCCCGAGCCGCCGCTTGGCCGCGTCGACATCATACAGAAGCTCTGGGGTGACGGGTTCAGCCTGCCCGGCGGCAGCGAGTTTGCCATCAAGCTTGTCCGGCCGCTGACGCTCGAAAGGAACGGGCTCTATCTCGATCTGGCACCGGGTCTCGGCGGCGCGATGCGCGCCATCGCCAAGACCTTCAGCATCAACATCAAGGGTCTCGAGACCGATGCCCAACTGGCAGAGGCCGGACACGAACTGTCCGAGCGTGCCGGTGTCGAAGCGGCGGCATCCATCATGGCGCGGCCCGACGGATTTGCGGCAGAGGACTTCGACCCCAAGGGACAATATGCTGCCGTTTTCATCCGCGAGGCATTGTTCGCAGTCGAGGACCGGCATGCGATGTTCGATTTCATCGGTCACGCCCTGCGTGAGGGCGGCTCCCTGTTGCTGACGGATTTTGTCCTCGCCCAGGACCAACCCGACGACGACATGATGGTCGTCTGGCAGAATGCCGAAGCGGCGCCGCTCTTTCCCTGGACCGAATACCAGTACCGGGAAGCGCTCGAGGCCGAACATTACAAGATCGACAGGATGGATGACCTGACGGCCGAATATCTGCCTCTCGTCCATGCCGGATGGCGGCATTTTCACGATTGCCTGCAAAACGCCAAACTTCCGCCCGAAACGGCCGCCATGTTGATGCGCGAAGGCAATGCATGGCTGGCGCGGAGTCGGGCGCTCGAAACCGGTATGGTTCGCCTCCTTCGCGTTCATGCAATCCGCCAACCGGCCGGCGCGGCGGCAATGGCGCCGCCGAACGACAATCAGGAAGCGGACGCGGAGCTGATCGATGAGCCGCACTGACGTCCGGACAAACGGAGGCGCCGAAGCGCAAACAACAATGACGACACCAAGCAGAGACACGTCCACGGCTCCGGAATCCACGCGCATCGAACCCATTTTCGATGCGTCAGGCACACTCCGGCGCAACATTCTGCGCAGGCCGGGCGCTACGCATGCCGATCACGCCGCCAGCGAAGCAGCCGACGGAGATCCACGATCGTCACGCTGACACTGGAAAGATTTTCTAGTCGAGCTTCAGATCGTCCGCTTCGACCGCATCGGGATCGAGTTCGGCGGTGCGGGCCTTGTGGTGACGATACCGCATCACGGCAAGCGGAATGGACAGCAAATACACCGCAGCCAGTGTCGTGAAGGTCCACCACGGATAACTCAGGATCACGGCCGCGCCGAAGCCGATCAGCAGCAGGATCGGCAGCACCATGTCGCGGCGGATACGCAAGCCCATGCGCTTGCCCGAGAAAGTCGGGATGCGGCTTACCATCAGGAAGGCGACAGCAAGGGCGTGCATCGCGATCAGGATCGGCACTTCCTTGAGCCAGTCGACGCCAATGAATGTGAGATAGAGCGGCAACATCACCAGCCCCGCTGCCGCCGGCGCCGGCACGCCGACAAAGTAGTTGCCTGTCCATGCCGGCTTGTCCGGATCCTCCAATGCGACGTTGAAGCGTGCCAGCCGCAACGCACAACAGACAGCAAAGCCCAATACCGCAATCCACCCGATACCGCCGATTTCGACCAGCGACCACAGGTAGAGAACGACGACAGGCGCAACGCCGAAATTGACGAAGTCGGTCAATGAATCCAGTTCTGCGCCAAACCGCGTCGAACCCTGCAGCAGGCGCGCGACGCGCCCATCCAGCGCATCGAAGACCGACGCGACTATGATGGCGGCAACCGCAATCTCGAAACGGCCTTCAATGGCAAAGCGGATCGCCGTCAGCCCCGCACAAAGCGCCAGCACCGTCAGCGCATTGGGAATGATGGTGCGAACGGGCAGCTGTGCAAACTGACGTGCCCGACGGATGCGCAAGCTTTCACCGGCCCGGAAACCCGGACCGGACCGAGGCTCGAAGGGCGGAATCGGATCGGCCATGTTCATCTACTCGCTTTCATCCGCAATTCAGACGTGGTGCGGCTCCACGGAAATGGAATCGGCAAGAACCGTTTCGCCGCCGATCGAGGTCTGACCGACAGCGACGAGCGGGATCGCACCGACGGGCAGATAGACATCCAGACGGCTGCCGAAGCGAATGATGCCGAAGCGCTCGCCTGCCGCGAGATCAACTCCTTCGGCGACGTCGCAGACGATGCGTCGTGCCACAAGACCGGCAATCTGGACCACTACGATCTGCTCGCCATCGGCGCGTTCGATCAGGATCGAATTGCGTTCATTGGCGTCGCTGGCCTTGTCGAGATCGGCATTGAGGAAGAGGCCCGGGCGATAGGCGACGCGCTTGACCTTGCCGGCGACCGGGGCGCGATTGACGTGGCAATTGAAGACATTCATGAAAATGCTGACGCGGGTGCGCGTCATGTCGCCCAGACCCAGCTCCTCGGGCGGCGACGCCTCCGCGATCATGTTGACCACACCGTCGGCCGGGCTGATGACCAGGCCCTCGCGCGACGGCGTTATCCGATCGGGATCGCGGAAAAAATAGAGACACCAGAGCGTCAGGACGACGCCAATCCAGCCGAGCGGATTCCAGATCAGGAAGAGGACGATCGTCACCGCGGCAAAAATGAGAACCCAGCGGTGCCCTTCCTTGTGGATCGGAGTCAGGATCGAAGTCAGGCTGTCCATGTCGGTCTTTCTGTCTTGTTGGGCGATGTTACAGTGAGTGTCAGTGTAACCTGCCGGAGCACCGGGGTTAAGCGTAACCGGAATCGGCCGCAATCAGGTCCGCTTCTTTTTCGGGCAACGCGTCGCTGGCCGGCATCGTCTCCAGCTTCTGCCGAGCGGCATCGGCCTCGCGCTGGCGGTTCCACATGTCGGCATAGATTCCGCCTTTCGCCAGCAGGTCGTCATGCCGGCCGCGCTCCATCACCCTGCCCTGCTCCAGCACCAGGATTTCGTCGGCGTCGATCACGGTCGAAAGGCGATGGGCAATGATCAGCGTGGTCCGGTTTTCCGAGATGCCCTTCAGCGCCGCCTGTATTTCCTTCTCGGTATGGGTATCGAGCGCGGAGGTTGCCTCATCCAGCAGCAAAATCGGCGGATTCTTGAGGATCGTGCGTGCGATGGCGACGCGCTGCTTCTCGCCGCCGGACAGCTTCAGGCCGCGTTCCCCGACCCGGGTTTCGTAGCCTTTCGGCAATCGCTCAATGAAACCGGCAATCTGGGCCAACCGCGCCGCCGCCTCGACCTCAGCGTCGCTGGCATCGGGCCGACCGTAGCGAATGTTGTAACGGATCGTATCGTTGAAGAGCACCGTGTCCTGAGGAACCATGCCGATGGCCGCACGCAACGAGGCCTGGGTTACGTCACGGATATCCTGTCCGTCGATACGAACGCAGCCCTCCGCAATATCGTAGAAGCGATAGAGAATGCGCGAGATGGTCGATTTTCCGGCGCCCGACGGGCCGACGATGGCGAGTGTGCGCCCGGCCGGCACGCGGAACGAAACGTCGTCGAGAATGCGGCGGTCGGGGTCGTAGAAAAAGCCGACATGCTCGAAGACAAGTTCGCCGCCGGCGACCGCGAGTGGTTGCGCATGGGCGGCATCTCGGATCTCGGGCGGGACCTGCAGCAGATCGAACATGGTCTCCATATCGATCAGCGCCTGACGGATTTCGCGATAGACGGTGCCGAGAAGATTGAGCGGCTGATAGAGCTGGATCAGATAAGCATTGACCATCACGAAGGCGCCGACGGTGAGAATGCCGTCCGCAATGCCCTGAGCGGCCATCAGCATCAGCGCTGCCAGGCCGGCGGTGAAGATCAGCGTCTGACCGGTGTTGAGCAGCGAGAGCGACGTGGTCGTCTTGACCGCCGCATGTTCGTATCCGGCCATCGAACGATCGAAGCGCTGCGCCTCATGATCCTCATTGCCGAAATACTTGACCGTCTCGTAGTTGAGCAGGCTGTCGACCGCCTTGGTGTTGGCCTCGGTATCGAGGTCGTTCATCTGGCGGCGGAAGCGCGTGCGCCATTCGGTCACCGCGAAGGTGAAGATCATGTAGACAATCACCGTGACGGCGGTGACGGCCGCATAGCGAACGTCGAAGGCATAGGCGAGGATGATGCAGACGAGAATGAGTTCGATGATCGTCGGCACGATGTTGAAGAGCGAGAAGCGCAGCAGAAAATCGATGCCCTTCGTGCCGCGCTCGATGACCCGCGACAAGCCGCCGGTGCGGCGTTCGAGGTGAAAACGCAGCGAAAGCGCATGCAGATGGCGGAAGGTTTCGACGGCGAGTTCGCGCACCGCGTTCTGACCGACCTTGGCGAAAACCGCATCGCGGAGCTGGGCCAGCGCCACCATCAGGATACGGCCGACGCCGTAAGCGACGATCAGGGCAACGGGGACGACGACCGCGGCGGCCGCGGCCGTTTCCGGCGACAGCCGGTCCACCGCTTCCTTGTAGAGAAAGGGTACATAGACGGTGACGATCTTGGCGCCGATCAGCGCGATCATGGCCATCACGACGCGCGCGCGCAGATCGGTCCGGCCGGCCGGCCAGAGGCGCGGCAGCACCGAGGCGAGCGTCCACCAATGGCCGCGCGGGACCAGCGGCGGGGGGCCGCTTTCGGCGGCGCGGGCGAAGTGTCTGGACATCGTGGCCGAGGGTCTCCGGTATGGCTGCCTCTGGCAAGGGTATAGCGCAATGGCGACGCCCCGCCGGTTACTTCCGGCGGGGCGTCGTTCTCTTCCCTAGATAAGCGTCTTTTTGCGAAGCGCAACAGGCCTTTAGCGGGTATCGGCCGGCGTTTCGAAGACCTGGCCCGGATAAATCAGGTCCGGATCGCGAATCTGTTCCTTGTTGGCCTCGTAGATGACCGTATAGCGGAAGCCCGAGCCGTAGAGGCGGCGGGCGATGTTCCAGAGGTTGTTGCCCGGCTGGATGACAACCTTGCCTTCCTTGAGCGCCGCAAGGACCGCTGCCGGTTCGCCACGTTCGAAGGGCACCTCGACGCGGCCGACGACGCGGCCTTCCGCGTCGAGCTGGTCGATGCGCAAGGCATACTGGCCGGGGGCGATTTCGACATCGGGGCGCAGTTCCCAGCGGCCCGCGGCATCGGCGACGGTCTGGCCGACCGGATCACCGCCGACATAGACGCGTACCGTCGCATCGGCATCGGCGCGGCCGGCGATGATCAGATTGCCGTTTTCGTCGTAGTCGACCGTTTCGAGGATCAGGCTGCCGGCATCGGCCGGCACGCCCGGTCCCTGCAGCACAACGCTTGCCTTGCCGGGCTCGCTGCGCACGACAAGCGCCGGCTTGTCGGGCTGGTCGGGCACGACGACCGAGACGACCTGCAGGGAATCCGCCGTGCTGCCGTCCGGATTGACCGCGGTCAGGGTCAGTTCGACCGTGCCGGGCTGGAGCGGCTGGTCGAGGACCGCGACCCATTCGCCGCGGTCGTCGGCCGTGGTTTCGGCGACCACGACGCCATTGGCCCTGACCTGGACGCGGGCGCCCGGCAGGGCGCGGCCGGCGGCCAGCGTGGCGCCGTCGCGCTCGACGCGGACGATGTCGAAAGTGGGGATGGCGGGATCGACGGCATCGCCGGAAACATCAATGTCTTCAGGTACTTGCTCTTCGATGACCGGATCGGAGGGCGCCGGCACGCCATCGCCGCGCAGGAAGAACCAGTAGCCCGCAGCCAGCAGTGCAAGAGCCACCACCAAGGCGCCGACAATCGCTCCGAATTTCATTTTGCTGTTTCCCTAACCATTGGCATGCGTGCCGAAACGAGGCGAATATCGCGGCGCGCACAGTCTACCGCGTAACTTGCAAATACGGCACCAATGTGAATGCTGCGTGCCAATTAACTCAACAGAGAAAAAGGCTTAACGCAGATGACCCTGGACAGCCTGTGCGTCTATTGCGGCTCGAGCGTCGGCAACGAACCGCAATTCATGGCCGCGGCGGAGGGCTTCGGACGGCTGATGGCACAGGCCGGCGTGCGGCTGGTCTATGGCGGCGGCGGCGTCGGGCTGATGGGCGCGGTGGCCCGCGCGGTGCTGGCAGAAGGCGGGCAAGTCACGGGAATCATTCCGAAATTCCTGACCGAGGTCGAGGTGCAGCTCGACGATGTGACAGAGCTGATCGTCACCGACAGCATGCATGCGCGCAAACAGCTGATGTTCGAGCGCTCCCAGGCCTTCGTCGCCCTGCCGGGCGGCATCGGGACGCTGGAGGAAGCGGTCGAGATGCTGACCTGGGCGCAGCTGGGGCGGCACAGCCAACCCATTGTCATTGCAAACATAAATGGCTTCTGGGACCCGCTGATCGAGATCCTCGATCACATCATCAAGGCCGGTTTCGCACGCTCCGACATCAGGCGAATCTATGCGGTGGTCGACCGGATCGAGGACATCATTCCACGCATCGAGGCAGCGCTGTGAACAGCGCGACCCCCCCTCTGTCATGCAACTGTCAAAAAACTGTCACAAACAGCGGCGCCGGTTTGCCGGCGAACCGCTTGCCGTTCAGTGTCGAGCGGCATGGAAGGACGCCGCCGGAACTTGTGCCCGGGTTTATCCCCGGTCCGGGGGTGGCCGGTGCGCGAAGCCGGTCGCGGGACACGCGACGCCCGTCGTGAAAAAAACTTATCCCCGGGTTTCGGGCTCCGCCATGCGGGGCATCTGCATCTTGCGCCACTGGAGCGGGGTTGCCCCGAATTCGCGGCTGAAGGCGCGAATGAACGCAGCGGAGGAACTGTAGCCTGCCATATCGGCGGCCTCCTCGACCGAGAGGTCGTCGAGCAGCATCTTGCGCGTGACAAGGGTCAGACGCAGGCGCGCCAGCGTCTGCATCGGCGTGCGGCCGACGATGCGACGGAAGTCCTCGGCGAATTTCGTTCGCGACATGCCGGCATGCTTCGCCAGCCTGTCGATGCTCCAGTCTTCGAGCGGATCGTCGAGGAACGCGCGAATGGCCGTTATCACGCCCCTGTTCCTGATGGGGCCCATCTCGCGCATGTCGGACTCGCCGCGCGCGACCAGCAGCGAACGGGTCATGTTGATGAGGATGATTTCGGCAATCCGCCGGACGATGATCGCCTGGCCATATTCCGGACCCGCACCGATAAACTCCTCATCGAGAAGTTCGGCCGCCCGCCATATGCGGCGCGTGAATTCGGGCGAGGTCTCGCGGCTGAGATAGATCGGACCGACAATCAGGTTCGTCAGGGCGATGTTTTCCGAAGGGACCACGCCAAGCAGGAGCTCGACGTCCTTCCCGGGCGCGATCTCTTCGGTAATCGGTATCCGCTCGAAACAATCGACCGGCATGGCCTCCCTGTCCGGTATCGAATGAAACCGGTGCGGCGCGAGCCCGCTCACGCCGACGATCGCGCCCGGCTTCAGGTCGATCACCCGCGGCTCGGGAAAGTCGATCGTCAGACGGAGCTCGCCGCGACGCACCATGAAGCAATAGGAGAAGTCGCCGGCATCGAGCTTCTTGTTGAAGGGATAGTCGGCCGAGGAGCGGAAAAAATAGACGCCGTCCATCCGCACATCGGCGCGAACGTCGCTGGCACCGATAATTCCGGCCGGATGCAGACCTGCCGCTTCGGCCTTTTCTCTCCCGGTCATGACCGATCGGCTCCCTCCCAAGAGCTCAATCCGCGCGCGCCGCTTCCTGCCGCGCGAGATCGAGGGCGATATCCACGATCATATCCTCCTGCCCCCCGACCATAGCCCGTTTGCCGGCTTCCAGCAGAATTTTGCGGACATCGACGCCGTAGCGTTCCGACGCGGTTTCCGCATGACGCAGGAAGCTCGAATAAACGCCCGCATAGCCGAGGCTGAGGGTTTCGCGGTCCACGCGGACAGGACGATCCTGCAAGGGACGGACAAGCTCCTCCGCCGCATCCATCAGCGCGAGGAGATCGCAGCCATGTTGCCAGTCATAGCGGTCGGCGGCGGCGATGAAGACTTCGAGCGGCGCATTGCCCGCGCCCGCACCCATGCCGGTCAGCGAGGCATCGACGCGGACAGCCCCGTTCTGGACAGCGGCGATGGAATTGGCGACGCCGAGCGACAGGTTGTGATGCGCATGGATGCCGCGCTGCGTTTCCGGCTTCAGCACCTCGTCATAGGCGCGAAGCCGGGCGGCAACGTCATCCATCGTCATGGCGCCACCGCTGTCGGTCACATAGACGCAATGGGCGCCGTAGCTTTCCATCAGCTTCGCCTGCGCCGCGAGGGCATCGGGCGGCGCCATATGGCTCATCATCAGAAAGCCAGAGACGTCCATGCCAAGATGCCGTGCAAACTCGATATGCTGTTTCGCGACATCCGCCTCGGTACAATGCGTCGCAACGCGCACCGAACGCACGCCCATCCCGTGGGCACGATGCAGATCCTCGATGGTGCCGATGCCGGGCAGCAGCAGTGTCGTCACCACCGCCCTCTCGACCACCTCACCGACCGCTTCGATCCATGCCCAGTCGGTACAGGCGCCGAAGCCGTAATTGAGGCTGGAGCCCGAGAGCCCGTCGCCATGTGCGATCTCGATGGCATCGACACCCGCCTTGTCGAGCGCGCGGGCAATCGCCCGCACGTGATCCAGCGAATACTGATGCCGGATCGCATGCATGCCGTCGCGCAAGGTCACATCCTGAATGTAGAGACGATCCGGAATGTTCATGCCGCCACCTGCCATTTCCGGGCGAGCGCTTCCGCCGTTTGCAATGCGGCCGACGTCATGATGTCGAGATTGCCGGCATAGGACGGCAGGTAATGCCCTGCCCCCTCGACTTCGAGGAAGGTGCTGACCTTGAGGCCGGTGAAGGAGCAATCCATATCCGGCAAGTAGAGCGGTGCATTGTTGCCCACCTTCTCGATCTGCACGGCCTGCTTCAGCCGGTAGCCCGGTACATAGGCCTGCACCTCCGCAATCTTCTTCTCGATGGCCGCGACGATCTTCGCCGGGTCGGCGTCGTCGCACAGGCAATGGACCGTGTCGCGCATGATCAGCGGCGGCTCGGCCGGATTGAGGATGATGATCGCCTTGCCGCGCGTGGCGCCACCGACGCTTTCGATGGCGCGTGCCGTCGTCTGCGTGAACTCGTCGATATTCGCGCGCGTGCCGGGGCCTGCGGATTTCGAGGCGATGGAGGCGACGATCTCGCCATAGAGCACGGGCGCCATGCTGCTGACGGCGGCAACGATGGGGATCGTCGCCTGGCCGCCACAGGTCACCATGTTCAGGTTCCGCTCGTTTGCGAGCCTGTCGAGATTGACGCTCGGCACCACATAGGGACCGATGGCGGCGGGCGTCAGGTCGATCACCTGCTTGCCATGCGCCTGCAGGATTTCATTGTGATGCCGGTGGGCGCCCGCCGAGGTCGCGTCGAAGACGATGCCGATGCTTGCGAATTCCGGCAGCGCCACAAGCCCTTCGATACCGTCCGCCGTCGTGGCGACGCCGAGCCTCGTTGCCCGTGCCAGCCCGTCGGAGGCGGGGTCGATGCCCACCATCGCCGCCATTTCCAGCGTTTTGGAGAGGCGCATGATCTTGATCATCAGGTCGGTGCCGATATTGCCCGACCCGATGATCGCGGCGCGCACTCTCCCCTTCGCTCCGGTCATTCGCGGCTCCTATTCGAAGGCGACATGCAGCGGCTTGAATCCCTGCACGTAAACGGTGAACGCGCTGCCT
The DNA here is from genome assembly GCF_963975745.1 of uncultured Parvibaculum sp. NCBI lineage: Bacteria > Pseudomonadati > Pseudomonadota > Alphaproteobacteria > Hyphomicrobiales > Parvibaculaceae > Parvibaculum > uncultured Parvibaculum sp. Next base: position 188,382 of record NZ_CAXBIB010000002.1, read on the forward strand.
GCCGCCGCATTGCACATCGGGCCGAGAGCGCCGGAGAGAACGATGTCGCCGGCCTCGAGCGGCCGGCCGACCTCCGCCATCTTCTTCGCAAGCCACCGCGCGGCGTTCAGCGGGTTGCCGAGGCAGGCCGCCGCAACGCCGACCGATACCTGCCTGCCGTTGAGGCACATTTCCATGCCGCCCAGATGCAGGTCGATTTCCGACAATTTGCGCCGGTCGCTTCCGAGCACGAATTTCGCGCCCGATGCATTGTCCGCCACCGTATCCGCCAGCGTGATCCGCCAGTCGGCAATGGCGCTGTCGACGATTTCCACCGCCGCCACCGCATAGTCGATGGCCGCCGCGACCTCTTCGAGGCTCGGGTCCGGGCTCTCGAGAGGCTTGCCGAGAACGAAGGCGATCTCGGCTTCGACCTTGGGTTGCATCAGCTCCGACATGGCGACGGATGCCCTGCCGCTTACATCGTCGACATCAAACAACATGCCGTAATCGGGCTCGTTCACGCCGAGTTGCGCCTGCACGGCGGGCGATGTGAGCCCGATCTTCCTGCCCACGATACGCTCGCCCGCCGCGAGGCGCCTGCGCGTATTGATCTCCTGAACGGCGTAGGCCGAGGCAACGTCGAAACCGGAGGCGGTTTCGGTAACCGGCGGTATGGGGGTCCGGTTATGTCGTGCCTCGGCCAGGGCGGCCGCTATCGCCTTCAGATCATGCGGCATTGGCCGCTCCGAAGAAGTCCGCCGTCACGCGGTTGAATTCTTCCGCATGTTCCCATTGCGCCCAGTGTCCACACTGCGGCAGCACAAAGAGACGCGCCCTCGGAATCTGCTTGAGCAGCGGGAACGCCATGTCGATGGGCATCACCCTGTCCTCGCGTCCCCAGACGATCATCGTCTCGTGCTTCAGCGAGGCGAGGCGCGGATCGTTCCAGACCGGCTCCATCAGCGCCTTGGGATCGGGGCGCATGGGCGGCGTCTCGACGATATGCGGCTGCAAGGCCGTCTTCATCCGACCTTCAAGCAGCTCTTCCGTGATCTGAGAGGGGTCGTAGACGAAGTCCTTCACGAAGCCGCGCAAGCGCTCGATCGAGGGGCCCGGACCGTCGTAGAAAAACAGAAGCGTCTTGATCGCTTCGGTCGGAAACTGACTGAACATCGGAATGCTGCCGCCCGGGCCCATCAGCACCATGCGATCGACCTTCTCCGGCCGGTCCAGCGCCAGACGCAAGGTCACCATGCCGCCCAGCGAGTTGCCGACGAAATGTGCCTTGTCGATGCCGAGTTCATCGAGAAACTCGCCCATCTTGGTCGCATACCAGGCCGGCATGGCGCTGCCCTTCGGCTTGATGTCCGACTTGCCGAAGCCCGGCAGGTCGGGAACGATCACACGGAAGCTCCGCGCCAGCACCTCGATGTTGCGGTTGTAGTTCGACCAGCCGCTGGCGCCCGGTCCGCCGCCGTGAATGAGAACGAGCGCCGGGCCCGAGCCCGCTTCGTTGTAGTGAATCCTGACGCCCTTGACCGTGACGAACCGGCTGGTGCCTTCTTCCGTGATGCTCATGAAACTTTTCCCCGTTTGCTATTCTTCTAGACGCGCTTGTGGCCCCACATGCTGATGGCCTCGTGATGGGTCACGCGCCAGACATCGTCATGAACCTCGATACCGGCGGTGCCGACCTCGACCTCGAAGCCCGACGGCGTTGCGGCATAGAACGAGACCATCTGGTCGTTTGAATGCTTGCCCAGTGTCATGGTTTGCTTCACGCCGCATGCACCGATACGGTCCATCGCAAATCCGACATCGTCCAGCGTCGCCATTTCCACCATGAAGTGGTGCAGCCGCTTCGGCGCGGGCATCGGCGCCAAAGCCAGCGTGTGGTGACGCGGATTGCAGTGGTAGAATTCGAGCACCAGCGTGAAGTCGGGTGAAATCGCCATGCCGATCGTGTCGGAAAGCCGGAAGCCGAGGAGCCGCGTGTAGAAATCGCGGTTCTCGTCGATCTTCTCGGAAGCCAGAACGACATGGCCGGCGCCCTGGCCACCCGTCATGAAGCCGGACACACCCGCCGGAGAATGGAACGGCATATTGGTGAGCGCCGTCGCGCCGACATAGACCTCGACCTGAAGTCCGGCCGGATCGGTGAGGACGAGAAGGTCGCGCACACCGCGCTCCTTCTTCAGATTGTCGGATGCAGGCGCGCATGGGACGCCCGCCTTTTCAAGACGCTCGCGGAGGGCCTGCAATCCTTCCGGCGTTTCGACTTCGAGCCCGATGAATGAAATGTCGTCCGCCGCCCCCTTGTCGAGATGGATACGGAAGGCGCGATCGTCCATCCGGTAACGGGCCGCGGTACCGTTGCCGCTCCCCGGCATCAGACCCAGAAAGCCCGTCAGGTAATCATCCCATGCCTTGAGGTCGCTGACCTCGAAGCCGATATATCCCAGCGATGCCACGCTCATCGGTTTCTCTCCCTTATTTCCTGTATCTGGCGGCAAGGCCCGCGCCCGCAGCGACGACGCCGATGCCCCGGACGCCGATGCCCGTCTCGCAAATGAGAACGCCGCCGGTCGCCGGCGCGCTGTCCCGGCGCGAGGCGAAATAGACATAGGAGCCGGCGTACTCCTCCGGCGCCGGCACCCGGCCGAGCGGCACGACAGGGGCCGCGACCGCCGGCAGATCGACGCTGCTGATCGCCTTGTCGGCGAGGCCGAGCGCCGCCGGCCCGCGCAGGTCGGTATCGATGGGCCCGGGCGCAACGCCATTGACGCGGACGGTGGGGGCGAATTCGAAGGCGAGCTGGCGGATCATTCCGACGACCGCATGCTTGGACGCGGTGTAGAGCACACCGCCGCCCGCCGGATCGAAGCCGGCATTGGAAACCGTGTAGACGAGCGAGCCGCCGGAGCGGACAAGCGCGGGAAGCGCCGCCTTCGCAAGATGCAGGTAGCCCTTGACGTTGACGCCGAACAGTTCGTCGAAAGCGCCGTCGATCTGCTCTTCCGGCATGTCATCGAGCGTGACGCTGTAATCCCAGATGCCCGCATTGCCGATGGCGCAGTCGAGCTTGCCGAAACGCTCGACCGCCAGCGCCACGGCCGCCTTGTTGTCCGGCCCGGAGCGCACGTCGCCCGCATGGGTCGCGACGGCATCGCCATGGTTGCGCTTCACCTCCTCAAGCTTCTCCGCCGAGCGATCGAAGACGACCACGCGCGCGCCTTCCTCCACGAACCTGTCGACAATGGCGCGGCCGAGGCCCGATGCGCCTCCCGTCACAAGCGCGACTTCTCCTTCCAATCTTCCCATGAGCCTCCCCGCTCTCTGAAAGTAAAAACCCTGTGCTAGAGACGTTCATCGTTTCACGGAGACGATGAACGTCTCCAAGTCTTTGTTTTGTCGCGTTTCCGGACGGCCAACCGGCTTCCACTTGGCCTGGAAACGCTCTAGAACAAGGTGCTCATGTTGGTGGCGCGGATCAGCGTCTGGTCGAGATAAATTTCCCGTCCGCAGAGCTTGAGCGCGGCATCGACGCGGCGAAGCGTATCGACGCGCCGTCCGACCCACATGCTCTCCTCCGTATTGAGACGGCTGCGGTAGAGGATGAAGGCAACGTCGACTGTCGTCTCCGCGCCGTTCACGGCAGTGATACGGACATTGTCGACGATATGGCGCGTGCGGGATGGCGGGTCTTCGGACCAGGACGATCCGGACTCCATCTTGGCGACGCGCATCGCCAGCGCCTGCTTGTCATCGTCGTAAAAGGACATGTCGCCGCGCTTCGTGAATTCCCGGTCGATGTCGGACAGCGTCACCGTCCGCCGGATCGGCATCCAGTAGCTGCAATCCTCGGTCCAGAGATCGAGCCAGGCGCGATATTCGCGCCCGTCGAGCATCGCCGCCTCCGCATAGAGGAACTGCTCGATCTCGTATTGCAGCTCCATCCGCTGCTGGAGAGAAAGTGCGTCGAGACCGGATGTTTCGGCTTCCACCGCCCTTGCCTGCGACATCAGACCCTCCCCTTCGGAAAGGATGGATGGTTCGCCTTCAGTTCGGCCCAGCTGTCGGCCGTCAGCCAGTTCATCCAGTTGGTATAGAGCCAGCGCTGCGCGTGTTCACTGATGGTCGTTTCCACGCGGCTTGTGCCAGTGGCGTCTGTCAGCACCTCGTCCTGGCCGAGCCCCATCGCCATGTGGTGGCGATAGGTCCGCGCCTTGACACCGCGCGAGGCCCGTGTGCTCTGGCTCCAGTTCTCGCCGTCATCCTGCTCAAGCAGGCCGGCTGGGCCGAACAGATGCGTGATGAAGGCGACCTGTTTCTTCTTCATCTCCTCCGGCATCGCCTTCGGAAGGACCGTGAACCACCAGATCTCCGTTTCAAAGGGACCCCGTGGCAGTCGCAACGAAAGCTGTGTGCCGCCAGTCGAGACCCAGAGGTTTGGGAAGATGTTGGGATGCCCCATACAGCGAACACCCGTAGGTCCGAGCATGTCTTTCGCAAAACTCATCCGAAGCGGCTGCGGGAGCCTGTTCGGATCCTCGGTCATTTTCGCGACGGTAACAGCGAACCTTTCCTCATCGCTCATGGCGTCGATTTCCGCCTGCCGCTCCGGGGGAATGACCGGACCGCTGATTGCGTGCCCATACTCTCCAAACATCACCATCTGGTTGTTCGGATGCAGGATCGCGGCAATGTCCAGGATTCCTGAATTGCCGGCCGAGGCATGGCTGTATTGCACGTGATACCAGTCGAAGAGATTGTCGACGGCAATCTTCCAGTTGCAGTCGATGACGTTCTTCTGGACGCCGTCCACGACCTCGACGGGGCCGTTCGCCACGAGAAGGCCGAGGCCGATGCGGCCGACCTCGCCCAGATAATCGGGGAGCGGCGGCGTATCGGGATCGAGCGTCGCGAAATAGAAGCCGTGCAGATGATCCACCTGCGCCGCCTTGGCGAGGCCCCATTGCGACTTGTCGAAGTCCTTGCGGTAATAGGCCGTCATGCCGGGAACGCCGATCAGGTCGCCGTTCAGGTCGTAGTTCCAGCCGTGATAGGAGCAGACAAAGGACTTGGCATTGCCCTGCTCGGCGCGGCAGAGCGCATTGCCGCGATGCCGGCATGTGTTGAGCAGGACCTGCACCTCGCCCTGCTTGTCGCGGACGACGATGACCTGATCCTCACCGATATAATTGATGAAGTAGTCGCCGGGATTGGGTATCTGGCTTTCGTGGCACATGAAGTTCCAGGCACGCGCATAGATGTTGCGCATCTCCAGATCGTAGATTTCCCGGTCGGCGAAAACCCGGCGATCGAGCGTTCCCTCGGCCGGATCGAAACAGGAACGGATTTCAGATTTGCTCGGGGCGCCCCCCGGCTCTTGAACCAAGTCCATGGCTTTCCTCCTCCTTCCGCCACTTCCGCAGATCCGCGTGCGGCGGTTTTATTGAGGAAAGGATGAGGCCTGCCGCCTCGAAACACATAACCACGACGTCCGGAAAAATTGATAATTCGTCCGGAAATGCAGCGGGCAGCCAGATCAGACCGGGATGCGAGACTCATTTCGCCTGTGAGGCCAGCGCGGCCAAACGGCGCAGTTCGCGCTCGCGGCGCCAAGTGTCGAAACTGAAGATCGCCAGACCCACCCAGATCAGCGCAAAGGTCAGCAGCTGGGCCAGCGACAGCGGCTCGCCATAGAGCAGCACCGCGAAGAGGAACTGCGTCGTCGGCGCCAGATACTGCATCAGGCCCAGCGTGGCGAGGCGGATGCGCTGGGCGCCGAAGGTGAAGAGCAGCAGCGGCACCGCGGTCATCGGACCTGTCAGCACAAGGAAGATCAGGGTCGACCAGCCGTCATTGCCGAAGCTGGTGCCGCCATGGCCGGACAGCCACCCGAGATAGAGAAGCGCGAGAGGCATCAGCAACGCGACCTCGACCAGCAGGCCTTCCAGCGGATCGGCCTTCGTGATCTTGCGCAGATAGCCATAGGCCGCGAAGCTGGCGGCCAGGAAGAGCGAGATCCAGGGCAGCATGCCCAGCACCAGCGTGAAGTTCAGCACACCGATGAAGGCCAGCGCGACGGCGAAGATCTGTGCCCGCGACAGGCGCTCGCCCAGCACGGCGACGCCGATCAGCACGCTGACCAGCGGGTTGATGTAATAGCCGAGGCTGGTTTCGACGATGCGCGCCTCGTTGATCGCATAGATGAAGACGAACCAGTTGGAGCCGATCAGCAGCGAGGTGCCCAACAGCGTCAGCATGGCGCGGCGGTTGCGCAGCAGCGCCATCAGCTGCGCGCGACGGCGCAGGACCAGGATCACGAAAAGGACCAGCACAACACTCCAGATCGAGCGATGCGCCAGCACCTCGAAGGGCGGCACGTCCATCAACTGCTTGTAGAAGACGACCGAGACGCCCCAGAGCAGATAGCCGGCGGCGGCCGCCGACGCGCCGAGCGCGGCTTCGCTGACAGGCAGGGGCGGCGCGGCGGGTTTTTCCTGCATGGCGCAGGTTCCTGTTTCGGTCGGTTGACGCGGCGGGCCTGAGCTATAGACCTGTTCGAGCGGGTTGGGGAGATGCGATTTCGCGGGCAAGGATTCCGTTGCGGCGAAGGCGCGAAGGGCTTGAATTTGGAGACGCGAAGAAGAAAAGCAAGAAGGACTCACGCAGAGGCGCAGAGACGCAGAGGTGCTGCAATGTGGCGCAAACGCCCCGGGCCTCCAGATGCGCTGTATTCCTTCTTGCCGGGCTTCGCCCGGCTAAGAATTCCCGGCGACAGGAACTCCTGTCACCGTATTTCAGCTTTCTCAATACCGTCATTGCGAGGAGCGATAGCGACGAAGCAATCCAGAATGCGGCAAACTCGGTGCTCGCGGCTTCTGGATTGCTTCGCTGCGCTCGCAATGACGATCCAGTTTTACGCGCCGGCTTTCGCCTTTGCCGACGGCTTCTTCTTCGCCGGGGCGCCGTCGCGCAGGAGTTTCCAGGTGATCGAGTCGCTGAGCGCCTGGAAGGAGGCATCGACGATGTTGGGGGAGACGCCGACGGTGAACCAGCGGTTGCCCTTGCCATCCATGCTTTCGATCATCACGCGGGTGACGGCTTCGGTGCCGCTCGTCAGGATACGGACCTTGAAGTCGACGAGGCGCAGATCCTCGATGAAGGGCGAGTATTTGCCGAGGTCCTTGCGGAGCGCCTGATCGAGCGCGTTGACGGGGCCGACGCCCTCGCCGACCGAGATGAATTTCTCGCCGTCGACAACGACCTTCACGGTTGCTTCCGAGACCGTGACCAGATCGCCCAAGGCGTTGTAGCGGCGCTCGACCAGCACGCGGAACGACTCGACGTCGAAATATTCCGGCACCTCGCCGAGGATGCGGCGCGCCAGAAGCTCGAAGGAGGCTTCGGCGCCGTCATAGGAATAGCCGAGGAACTCGCGCTCCTTCACTTCGTCGAGCAGGCGGGCGATGCGGCGGTCGGCCGGATCGGCGGCGATGCCGGCCTCTTCGAGGCGGGCCAGGATGTTCGATTTTCCGGCCTGATCGGAGACCGCGATCTTGCGCTTGTTGCCGACCGTTTCCGGCGGCACATGCTCGTAGGTCTTCGGGTCCTTCATGATCGCCGAGACATGGATGCCGGCTTTCGAGGCGAAGGCGCTTTCGCCGACATAGGGCGCATAGCGGTCGGGCGCGCGGTTGAGGATTTCGTCGAGCGTGCGCGAGACGTGGACGAGGCTTTTCAACCGCTCCAGCGTGACGCCGATCTCGAAACGATCCGCATAATGAGGTTTCAAGAGCAGGGTCGGGATCAGCGAGACCATGTTGGCGTTGCCGCAGCGCTCTCCGAGGCCGTTCAGCGTGCCCTGCACCTGACGGACGCCGGCGCGGATGGCGGCCAGCGAGTTCGCGACCGCGTTTTCGGTGTCGTTGTGGGCGTGGATGCCGAGGCGGTCGCCGGGGATGCCGGCGGCGATCACCTCGGTCACGATGCGCTTGACCTCGTCGGGCAGCGCGCCGCCATTGGTGTCGCAAAGCACGGCCCAGCGCGCGCCGGCATCGAGCGCGGTCCGCACGCAAGACAGCGCATAGGCCGGATTGGCCTTGTAGCCGTCGAAGAAATGCTCGCAATCGATCATCGGCTCGCGGCCCTTCGCGGCCACGGCGCGCACACTTTCGTCGATGCTTTCGAGGTTTTCGTCGTTGGTGATGCCGAGCGCGACCGAGACGTGGAAGTCCCAGCTTTTCGCGACCAGACAGACGGCGGCGGTGTCGGCCTCGAGCACGGCGGCAAGGCCCGGATCGTTCGACGCGCTGCGGCCGGCGCGCTTGGTCATGCCGAAGGCGGTGAACTTGGCATGGGAAAGCTTCGGCGGATCGCCGAAGAAGGCCGTGTCGGTGGGGTTGGCGCCCGGATAGCCGCCTTCGATGTAGTCGAGGCCGAGCTCATCCAGCAGAGTGGCGATCAGGCGCTTGTCCTCGACGCTGAAATCGACGCCGGTCGTCTGCGCGCCGTCGCGCAGCGTCGTGTCGAAGAGGTAGAGGCGGGCTTTGCTGGACTTGCTCATGGTTCGGTTCCGCATCGTGGTGGGCGCAAGGGCGCCGAAATCGGGCGACATCCGCCACCGACCGGTCCGTTTTCCACAATGTCTGCAGGCGTGTTTGTACGGCGGCGGCGGATCAAAATCAGCCGCTAATAATCAGACCCTGGATGATCGGGAGCGCCGGGTTCATGCCGGTATCCTCGCTGGGTGCCGTTACAAAAATCCTAACGGGATCAATCCGTTAGACCACGCAGACGGGTTTCGGCCCGCCGGCGCCCGATCAGAGGTAGCAGGTTTTTCAGCTCCGGTCCATGCGGGCGGCCGGTCAGCGCCAGGCGCAGCGGCATGAAGAGGGCCTTGCCCTTCGCCCCGGTCGCGGCCTTGACGGCCCCGGTCCAGAGGCCCCAGGTCGCCTCGTCCCAGGGCTCGGGCGGCAGCGCGGCGGCGGCGGCGGCGGCAAAGCCGGCATCCTCGATCACCGGCTCGACCGGACCGCGGACCACGCGGGCCCAGCCGGCGACCTCGGCGAAGAGGGCCAGATTGGGCCGGACCGCGGCCCAGAAATCCGGTCCGAGATCGCAGCCCAGCGCGGCCAGTCGCGGTTGCGCCGCCTCATAGGGGGTCAGATGCAGGATCGCCGCGTTGACGCGGGCGAGATCGGCCGGGTCGAAGCGGATATCGGCACGGCCGAGGCGCGCGATGTCGAAGGTTTCGGCCAGCGCCGCCAGCGCCAGCACCGGTTCGACCGGATCGGGCGTGCCGAGACGGGCCAGCAGCGCGTTGAGCGCCATCGGCTCGTAGCCCGCCTCGCGCAAGGCCTGCAGCGAGAAGCTCGCCGCATCGTCACGCTTGGAGAGCGGCCGGCCCTCCGGTCCGTTCAGCAGCGAGTAATGCGCATAGACGGGCGGCGTTGCGCCCAGGGCGCGGATCAGCTGGATCTGGACGCCGGTATTGGTGATGTGGTCGGAACCGCGGATCACATGGCTGATGCCGAAATCGATATCGTCGACGACGCTCGGCAGCGTGTAGAGGAAGCGGCCGTCCTCGCGGATCAGCACCGGGTCCGACAGCGAGGCGCCATCGACCTCGACATGGCCCTGGATCAGGTCGTCAAAGGCGGTGTGGACCTGTTCGAGGCGGAAGCGCCAATGGGGCTTGCGGCCTTCGGCTTCGAGCTTCGCGCGATCCTCATCGCTCAGCGCCAGCGCGGCGCGGTCATAGACCGGCGGCAGGCCGCGCGCCATCTGGCGCTTGCGCTTGCGGTCGAGCTCCATCGCGGATTCGTAGCAGGGATAGAGAAGGCCGGCCTGCTTCAACTGCGTGGCGGCGGCCTCGTAGCGCGCCAGGCGTTCGGACTGGCGGGCGAAGATGTCGTGGGAAAGGCCGAGCCAGGCCATGTCCGCCTCGATGCCAGCGGCGAATTCCGGCGTCGAGCGCTCGTCGTCGGTGTCGTCCATGCGCAGCATGAAGCGGCCGCCCGATTTCTTCGCGAAGAGCCAGTTGAAAAGCGCGGCGCGGGCATTGCCGACATGGAGACGGCCGGTCGGCGACGGCGCGAAGCGGACGACAATGTTTTCGGGGGAGGCGGTCATCTGCGTACCCGAGGGGTTGCAAGATATCTAGTCCCGACTCTTACCTCCCCCTCGCGGGGAGGTCGAATGGCATCGCCATTCGGGTGGGGCGCGCGGAGGCAAAGAAGGTTGCACAGCATATGCGGGAGCGCACTTCCCCCCACCCGGGAAATCCGCGTACCGCGAATTTCCCGACCTCCCCTCAAGGGGGAGGTTAAAGAACCGGCGCGCGCCGCATTCCCGCTCACAGGTCCTGGTCCCGGAAGCCGTTGACGATCGGGTAGCGGCGGTCGCGGCCGAAATTGCGGGTGGTGACCTTGACGCCCGGCGCGGCCTGGCGGCGCTTGTATTCGGAGATGTAGAGCAGATGCTCGATGCGCTTGACGACGGCGCGGTCGTGGCCGCGGGCGACGATGTCGCGCACGCTCATCTCCTCCTCGATCAGGCAGTGGAGGATGTCGTCGAGCACGTCGTAGGGCGGCAGCGAATCCTCGTCCTTCTGGTCGGGCCGCAATTCGGCCGATGGCGGGCGCGTGATGATGCGTTCGGGGATCACCCTGCCCTTCGGGCCGAGACAGGCTTTCGGCATATGTTCGTTGCGCCAGCGCGCCATGCGGAAGACGCGCGACTTGTAGAGGTCCTTGATCGGATTGAAGCCGCCATTCATGTCGCCATAGATGGTGGCGTAGCCGGCCGAGACTTCCGACTTGTTGCCGGTGGTCAGCAGCATGGCGCCGAACTTGTTGGAGATCGCCATCAGGATGACGCCGCGGGTGCGCGACTGGAGGTTTTCCTCGGTCGTGTCGGACTGCGTGCCTTCGAAGAGGTTTTCGAGCGCCGAGGTGAAGCCGGCGACCGGAGCCTCGATCGGGACCGTGTCGTAGCGCACGCCAAGCAGCTTCGCGCAGGCCTCGGCGTCGGTCAGGCTTTCGGCGGAGGTGTAGCGATAGGGCAGCATCACGCAGTGGACGTTGCCGGCGCCCAGTGCATCGACCGCGATGGCGGCGACCAGCGCGCTGTCGATGCCGCCCGAAAGGCCGAGCACCACGCCCGGAAAGCGGTTCTTCTTCACATAGTCGCGCAGGCCCTGGACGACAGCCAGATAGAGCGCCTCGTCGCCCTCCTCGACCACGGCTTTTTCGCCTTCGGCGCAGACCCAGCCCTTGTCCGTGCGCGTCCAGTCGGTGACGGCGATCTTCTCTTCCCAGGCCGGCAATTGCACGGCCAGCGAGAAATCGGCATTGAGAACGAAGCTGGCACCGTCGAAGACCAGTTCGTCCTGGCCGCCGAGCTGGTTGACATAGGCCAGCGGCAAGCCGCTTTCGCGGATGCGCGACAGGCAGAGCTGCAGGCGGGCGTCGAACTTGTTGAAGTCGTAGGGCGAACCGTTGGGCACCAGCAGCAGCTCGGCGCCCGATTCCTCCAGACATTCGACAACATCCGGATACCAGATGTCCTCGCAGACCGGCACGCCGATGCGGACGCCGCGGATGTCGAAGGGGCCCGGCATGTGGCTGGCAGGGGCGAAGACGCGCGGCTCGTCGAAGACCGAATAATTCGGCAGATGGACCTTGTAGCGGTGGCCGCGGATCTCGCCCCTGTCGAGATAGAGGACCGCATTGTGCAGGCGACCCTCTTCGAGCCAGGGGGTGCCGATCAGCACGGCCGGGCCGCCATCGGCGGTCTGGCGGGCAAGTTCGGCGGCGGCGGCCATGGCGGCGCGCTGGAAGGCCGGCTTCAGCACCAGGTCTTCGGGCGGGTAGCCGGTGAGAAACAGTTCGGAAAAGACGATCAGGTCGGCGCCGGCAAGCTCGGCCTCGCGGCGGGCCGAAACGGCCCTTTCGACATTGCCCGCGATATCGCCGACGACGGGGTTCAACTGGGCCAGCGCGATGCGGAGCTTGTCGGTCATGGGACGGTGGAATCCGGAGCTTCTGAGGGATATACGGGGCCGGGCCCGGTGTTTCTAGCGGTTGAGGGACGCACTCACAATAGTATGCCGATCAGCGGCGTTTCGGGATGCGCGGCGGCCGCACCAAGGCTAGGCTCGCCGCAACCGCCAGATTCCAAGGGAGATTCCGCCATGACCGTCAATCGCCAGATCCTGCTGACCGAGAATCCCAGCGGCAAGCTTGCGACCAGCCATTTCCGGCTGCATGAGGGCGAGATGCCGGTGCCAAAGGATGGCGAGGTGCTGGTCAGGACGCGGCTGATCTCGCTCGATGCGGCCAACCGGGCGTGGATGCAGGGCGCGACCTACCGGGCGGCGGTCGAGGCCGGGACGGTGATGGCAGGCGGATCGGTGTCGGAGGTGATCGAATCGAAGGCGCCGGGGCTGGCACCCGGCGACCTCGTGTTCGGCGACACCGGCTGGCAGGAATATGCGGCGCTGAAGGCGAAGACCGTCAACAAGCTGCCCAAACTCGAACCGCTGTCGCATCTCCTCAGCGTCTATGGCATTGCCGGGCTCACCGCCTATTTCGGACTGCTCGATATCGGCCAGCCGAAGGCCGGCGAAACGGTGGTGGTGTCGGCGGCGGCCGGCTCGGTCGGTTCGATCGTCGGACAGATTGCCAAGATCAAGGGCTGCAGCGTCATCGGCATCGCCGGCGGTGCCGCCAAATGCAAGCTGCTGACCGACGAACTGGGCTTCGATCACGCGATCGACTACAAGGCGGCACCCGTGGGCAAGGCGCTCCGGGCGGCCGCACCCAAGGGTATCGACGTCTATTTCGACAATACCGGCGGCGACATTCTGGAAGCGTGCCTGTTCGGCATGAACAATTTCGGCCGCATCGCCTGTTGCGGGGCGGTGTCGCAATATGACGGAGCGGCGCCGGCGCATGGGCCACGCGGCGTGCCGGGGCTGATCGTCGTCAAGCGACTGACAATGCGCGGCTTCATCGTGATGGACTACCAGGACCGGCACGAAAAGGCGCTCGAGGAACTGCAGGGCTGGGTCGCTTCGGGTCAGATCAAGGTCAAGGAAGACATCCTGCAGGGGCTCGAAAACACGCCGCAGGCGCTGGTCGGGTTGCTGGCCGGCGACAATGTCGGCAAGCGGATGGTGCGGCTCGACTGAAAATGGCGGATTTCCGCGACGGAACCACGTGCCGCCCGCGTTGAGTATCCCGTACAGGCACTTCAGGAACCGGACCGGCAATGGGATATGACAGCGGCGAGGCGGCAGGACCGGCGGCCTGGATCCGGGCGGTGCCGGAACGGTTCAGCCAGGGCTGGCGCCGCCTGGCCCCGGGCTGGCGGCGCGGCCTCGTTGCGGCAGCGGCGCTCGCGGTACTGTGGCTCGGATATTCCGTCCTCAGCGGCGGCGAAAACGAGAGCTATCGCACGCAGACCGTGACGCGGGGCGATATCGAACAGACCGTGTCGGCGCTCGGCGCGCTGCAACCCAAGAACGACGTCAATGTCGGCGCGCAGGTTTCGGGCCAGCTCAAGGAGGTGCTTGTCGAGATCGGCGACACGGTGACGGCCGGACAGTTGCTGGCCGAGATCGATGCCAAGATCTACGAGACCGAAGTGCAGGCCGCGCGGGCGCGGCTTGCCGATCTCGAATCGCAGCTGGCCGGACGCCAGGCCGAGCTGGTGCTGGCCGAGCGGCAATATGCGCGGAACCGCGATCTGGCCCGGATCGACGCGGTCAGCCGCAACGAGCTGGAGACCAGCGAAACGCAGGTCAAGATGCTGCGGGCCGCGATCGGTTCGATCACGGCGCAGATCGAACAACAGCGCTCGACCGTCGAAGGCGGCGAGACCAATCTCGGCTATACGCGCATCTATGCACCGATGGACGGCACGGTGGTGGCGCAGCCGGCGGTCAAGGGACAGACGCTCAACGCGACGCAGACCGCGCCGACCATCCTGCAGATCGCCGATCTCAGCACGATGACCGTGCGGGCGCAGGTGGCCGAGGCCGATATCGGCAAGCTCAAGGTGGGGATGCCGGTCTATTTCACCACGCTCGGCCATCCCGACCGGCGCCGCGAGTCGACGATCCGGCAGATCCTGCCGACGCCGGAAGTGCTCAATGACGTCGTGCTCTACAATGTGCTGATCGATATCGACAATGCCGACCGGCTGCTGATGAGCGAGATGACGGCGCAGGTGTTCTTCCTGCTCGGGCAAGCGCGCGATGTGCCGCTGGTGCCGGTGGCGGCGCTGCGGCCGACGCGAGAGGGCGACCATGTTCACGAAGTGACGGTGCTGACGGCCAGGGGGCCCGAACTGCGGCGCGTCGAGACCGGGATCGCCAGCCGGGTGGCGGCCGAAGTCGTGTCGGGTCTTGAAGCGGGCGACGAGGTGATCCTCGGCGCCGGCGCGATCGAGGCCGCGCCGCGCGACGGGTCGCGGCGCTTCGGCGGGCCGTTCCTGTGAGCGGGCCGGCTCGCGCGCCGCTGATCGCGCTGCGCGACGTCTCGCGCGTCTACCGCACCGGCGATACGGAAGTGCGGGCGCTTGACGGCGTATCGCTGACGATCCGGGCCGGCGAGTTCGTCGCCATCATGGGGCAATCGGGTTCCGGCAAGTCGACCCTGATGAACATTCTGGGTTGTCTCGACCGGCCGAGCGGCGGGCGCTATCTGGTCCATGGCGCCGATGTGGCGACGTTGTCGGGCGATGCGCTGGCGGCGCTGCGGCGCGATACATTCGGCTTCGTGTTCCAGCGCTACAATCTTCTGGCGACGATGACGGCCAGTGAGAATGTCGAGCTGCCGGCGGTCTATGCCGGCAAGACGCGGGCGGCGCGCGCGGCACGGGCGCAGGGGCTGATCGCGCGTCTCGGCCTTGCCGATCGCGCCGATCATCGGCCCAACGAACTTTCCGGCGGACAGCAGCAGCGCGTCTCGATCGCGCGGGCGCTGATGAACGACGCGCAGGTGATCCTGGCCGACGAGCCGACCGGCGCGCTGGACAGCCAGAGCGGCGCCGAGGTGCTGGCGCTGCTGGCCGAACTCAATGCCGAGGGCCGCACCGTCATCCTGATCACGCATGATCCGAGCGTCGCCGCGCATGCCGACCGGCTGATCCGGCTGGCCGACGGCAAGGTCGTCGAGGACAGCGCCGGCAGCACGGCAGCCACGCGGCGCAACGCGGATGAGAGCGCGGTGCCGGCCCAGCCGGCGATCTTCGGCGCCGATGTCAGCGAGGCGGTCAAGATGGCGTTCCGTTCGCTGCGGATGAACTTGTTCCGGACCGCGCTGACGCTGCTGGGCGTCGTGATCGGCGTCGGCGCCGTTGTGGTGATGCTGGCGATCGGCGACGGCAGCAAGGCCAATGTGATGTCGCAGATCCAGTCGATGGGGACCAATCTGCTGATCGTGCGCGCGGGCGGGCCGGGCGTGCGTACGGCGGAAGTGACGACGCTGACCGTCGACGATGTCCATGCCATTCTCGAATTGCCCAACATCATCGCCGCCGCGCCGGAGCGCAGTACCGCCGCGACGATGCGCTTCGGCAATCGCGATCACCGCACGCAGATCCAGGGGACCTGGCCGCAATTCCTGCTGGTCAACGACTGGGACCTCGCCGCCGGCGGCTTTTTCAACCAGGCCGACGTCAACGGCTACGCGCCGGTGATCGTGCTGGGGCAGACAGTCGCGCAGACGATGTTTCCCGACGACACCGATCCGATCGGTCAGTATGTGCTGGTGCAGAGCGTGCCATTCGAGGTGGTTGGCGTGCTGCGGCCCAAAGGTGCAGCCATGTTCGGACGCGACCAGGACGATGTGGCGCTGGTGCCGATGACGACCGGCACGATGCGGCTGTTCGGCCAGCATCATGTCAGCTCGATCAGCGTCAAGGTGGCGGATGCAACCGATATCGACGCGACGCAGGCGGCGATCGAGGAATTGCTAATGGCCCGGCACGGCGCCGAAGACTTTCGCGTGCGCAACACCGCCTCGCTGCTCGAAATGGCCGATGCGACCTATACGACACTGACGATCCTGCTCGGCTCGGTGGCGGCGATTTCGCTGCTGGTCGGCGGCATCGGCGTAATGAACATCATGCTGGTCAGCGTGACCGAGCGCACGCGCGAGATCGGTATCCGCATGGCGACCGGGGCGCGCAAGCGCGACATCCTGCTGCAGTTCAATACCGAGGCGCTGGTCGTGTGCGGGATCGGCGGCGCCAGCGGCATTCTGCTGGGGCTGGGGCTTGCGGGCCTGGCGCAATGGGCGGGGATGAATGTCGCCTATTCGGCCGGGCCGCCCCTGCTGGCTTTCAGCTGCGCCTTTCTGACCGGATTGCTGTTCGGCTATCTGCCGGCGCGCAAGGCGGCGCATCTCGATCCCGTGGCCGCGCTGGCAACCGAGTGAGGCCTGCGATGAATTCCATTCCCTTTCGTTCCGCCCTGTCCGCTCTCGCGCTGGCGATGCTCGCCGGCTGCAGCCTGGTGCCCGAGCATGTGCGACCTGCCGTCGAAACGCCGGCCGCATGGCAGATGGCGGATGCGGCAAATGCGCAGGCGGCGAGCGCCGAATGGTGGAAGAAGTTCGGCGATCCCGAACTCGATGCATTGATGACGGCGGCGCTCGGTGCCAATTTCGACATCGTCGCGGCGCTGGCGCGGATCGAGCAGTCGCGAGGCGCCTTGCGGGCGGCCGGGGCACCGCTGCTGCCGGCCGTTTCGGGCAGCAGCAGCGCGGCCAGCCGCGCCAGCGATTTCGGGCCGTCGCGCGAAGAGGCCAGCCTGGGACTGTCGGCCAGCTATGCGCTCGACCTCTGGGGCCGCTACCGGGCACAACAACGATCGGCACGCGCCGCGCTTGACGCGACCCTGTTCGATAGCGAGGCGACGCTGCTGCTGGTGCAGTCGCAGGTGGCAACGACCTATTTTGCCGCGCTCAATGCCCGGGACCGGCTGACCATCGCCGCCGAGTCGCTGACGGCCGCGCGCGAGACCTATCGTGTCGCCGAGGCGCGCTACCGCGCCGGCAGCACATCGGCACTCGACATCGCGCAGCAGCGCAACAATATCGCCGCCATCGAGGCCGGCATCCCGCCGCTCGAGCGCGAACTTGCCGCCAACCGCCACGCACTGGCGATCCTGCTGGGCCGGGCACCGCAGGGCTTCACGATCGCCGGCGGCGGCACCGGACATCTCACGCTGCCCGAGATCGCGACCGGGCAACCGGCCGCCCTGCTCGAAAGGCGGCCCGACATCCGCCGCGCCGAGGCGCAGCTCGTGGCCGCCAATGCCGATATCGGCGCCGCACGTGCCGCCTTCTTTCCCAGTCTCGACATATCGGCCTCGGCCACACGCAGCTTCGCCACCGGCCTGCCGGCCGAGACCGCCTCGTCGCTGGCCGCCTCACTGCTGGCGCCGATCTTCTCGGGCGGGTCGCTCGAAGGGAGCCTGCAATCGGCGCGGGGCCGACAGGCCGAACTCGCCGCCGCCTATCAGAAGACGGTGCTGACTTCCTTCGCCGAAGTCGAGGATGCGTTGATCGGTGCTGACAGCCATGCGCGGCGCGAGGCATTTCTGACGGAAGCAGCCTCCGAAGCACGGCGGGCCTATGATCTGTCGCAAGCGCGCTACCGGGCCGGCGCCAGCGACCTGCTTTCGGTGCTCGACGCGCAGCGCAACTGGCTGGCGGCGCGCGACAGTGCCGCACAGGCACGCCTCGCCCGTCTCAGCTCCGCCGTCGACCTCTTCGTGGCGCTGGGCGGCGGCTGGGCGAGCTGAAGCACCCCGCCCTCGCCCTCCACCTCGACTTCCGTTCCGTCCATTTGCTCACAACCTGTTGTTCACAAGCAGGACAGGCATTGCTTTCACCGCAGCGGAAAGGCCGCTAGGCTGCCTCCAACTCAAAACCCGCTGGAGGATCCCCCATGCAAAACCTGATCTCGAAGGAAATCCGTCTCAAGGCGCGTCCGGTCGGCACGCCGAAGGAGAGCGATTTCGAACTGGCCAGTGCCGAAGCCCGGCAGCCCGGCGACGGCGAGGTTCTCGTTCGCAACATCTGGATGTCGGTCGATCCCTATATGCGCGGCCGCATGATGGACCGCGAAAGCTATGTGCCGCCGTTCCAGATCGGTAAGCCGCTGGAAGGCGGCGCGATCGGCCAGGTGGTGGCGTCGAACAGCGACAAGCTGAAGGTCGGTACCTATGTCAATCACATGCTGGGCTGGCGCGAATATGCGACAGCGCCGGCAGCCGGCTTCACGCCGGTCGATCCCGCGCTCGGCCCTATCGAGGCCTTTCTCGGCACGCTCGGCATGCCGGGCATGACGGCGTGGGCCGGCCTCTTCAAGGTCGCCGAACTCAAGGACGGCGAGACGGTTTTCGTGTCGGCGGCGTCGGGCGCCGTCGGTTCGGTCGTCTGCCAGCTTGCCAAGGCGCATGGCTGCTATGTGGTCGGCTCGGCCGGCTCGGACGAGAAGTGCAAGTGGCTCGAAGAGGTGGCCGGCATCGACAAGGCGATCAACTACAAGACCTGCGGCGACCTGACCAAGGCCGTCAAGGACGCTTTCCCTAAGGGCATCGACGTCTATTTCGAGAATGTGGGCGGCAAGCATCTCGAAGCCGCCATCGAATCCATGCGGCCGAACGGGCGCCTCGCCATGTGCGGCATGATCGAGCAGTACAACGACACCGAGCCGCGCCCCGGCCCGACCAATCTGATCCAGATCGTCGGCAAGAGCCTGAGGCTGCAGGGATTCATCGTCTCGAACTATTTCCAGCACATCGGCGAGTTCTTCGCCGAAATGGGTCCGCTGATCAAAGGCGGCAAGATGAAGTGGGAGGAGACGGTGGAGGACGGCATCGAGAACGCGCCGAAGGCCTTTCTCAAACTCTTTTCCGGCGGCAATTTCGGCAAGATGCTGGTCAAGATCGGGCCGGACAAGGCGGTGTAAGGCCACGCCCCGCTCCTCAAGACGTGATGGCCCGGCTTGTCCGGGCCATCCACGTCTTTAAACTCCACCAAGAAAAGAAAGACGTGGATGACCCGCATAAAGCGGGTCATGACGTTCGAGGGGAGGACCAGGGATCATGTCGACAAGGGCACAACGCTGGGTGCTGGCTTCGCGGCCTGAAGGCAAACCGAGAGCGGAGAATTTCCGGCTCGAGACGGTCACGCTGCCCGATATCGGCGAGCATGAACTCCTGATCCGGACCGAATATCACTCGGTCGATCCCGGCATGCGCGGGCGGCTTTCGGGCGACAGCTATACGGCGGCACTGCCGGTGGGCGAGACCATCGACAGTGCGATGGTCGGCGTGGTCGAGGCCTCCAACAACGAAAAGTTCGCTGTGGGCGACCGGGTGACCGGCGGCTTCGGCTGGGTCACACATGCCATTTCCAACGGGCGCGGCGTCCAGAAGCTCGACCCGGCGCTCTATCACGGCAAGCTTCGACCGACGGCGGCCATCGGCGTTCTGGGCATTCCGGGCCTGACCTCCTATTTCGGGCTGCTCGACCTCGGCCGGCCGAAAGAAGGCGATACGGTGCTGATTTCATCGGCTGCGGGGCCCGTCGGCGCGACGGCCGGGCAGATCGCGAAGATGAAGGGCGCGCACGTCGTCGGCATCGCAGGGTCCCAGGAGAAGTGCGACTATGTCAAAGGGCTCGGCTTCGACGACTGCTTTTCCTATCGCGGTGCCGATCTCAGGACGGCGATCTCGGCGGCCTGCCCCGACGGGGTCGATATCTATTTCGACAATGTCGGCGGCGAGATGCTCGATGCGGCGATCCTCAACATGAAGGAGCATGGCCGCATCGTCGTTTCGGGCCAGGTCAGCGAATACAACCGTGCCGAAAACGAGCTCCGCGGCATCCGCAACGTGACGCGATTCATCACGCATCGGCTCAGGATGGAGGGGCTGGTCGTGTTCGATTATTTCAAGCAGTTCCGCGAGGCACAGGCCGAGATGGCCGGGTGGATTCACGCAGGCAAGCTCGTCTATACCGAGGATATTTCGGAAGGGATCGAAGGCTCAGCGGCGGCCTTCATCGGATTGTTCGAAGGTGAGAATCTCGGGCGACGGCTGATCAAGGTCAGCTAGAACTCGTAACGCAGACCGAGCGTCAGGAAGTTCGAGGCATCGGTGACGCCGTTGAAGGCGC
The DNA here is from genome assembly GCF_963975745.1 of uncultured Parvibaculum sp. NCBI lineage: Bacteria > Pseudomonadati > Pseudomonadota > Alphaproteobacteria > Hyphomicrobiales > Parvibaculaceae > Parvibaculum > uncultured Parvibaculum sp. Next base: position 208,571 of record NZ_CAXBIB010000002.1, read on the forward strand.
CAAACATGCCCGAACGGTGCTGCAGCCGAGCGACCAGGGCGGTTTCAGGATAGGCCGGCAGGGCAAAACTCGCCTGCAAATTGAACTGGTTCAGCAGACGCGAACGGCTGCCGTCGGGCTGGCGTTCGAGTTGCGGAAACTCGGTCGTGTAGGACGGACCCATGCCGACTGCCATCGTCGTCAGCAGATAGCGGTTCCAGGGAAAGTCGTGCCAGCGCGCATAGGCTGCCGTGCCGACCTCGTGATAGATCTCGCGACCGTAGTGATAGGCATACATCAGTTCGGCCTCGAAGCTCAGCGACCGACCGTACCAGCCTAGCAGACGCGATGCTGTCAGCCCCAGAACATGATCGGTCGAGCCTTCGACGTCGAAGAAATTCTCGATCACATTGCTGAAATTGTTTTCGGTGCCTTCGCCCATGAAGATGGTGACGGCGTAGAGCCTGTCATCCGGAACGGGCGCGCGCCAGTTGCTTTCGCCGGCGCCCGCATGCGTCGCCGGGGCGGCGAGCAGAAAACCTGCCGCAGCGACAGCACAGCGATGTTTCCAGACGTTCATCGGGCTCACCGGCACTCTCCTCGTGACCGCTCCAAGCCCCCCGCTTCCTTTTAACGTCTTTGCGCGCAAAGAAAAAGGCCCGGATCGACCGGGCCTTTTCCTGTTCGTCTGTGGACGGCTCTTACCAGGCACCGAGCGCCAGCGGCTGCTCGCGGCGCGCTTCCATGCGTTCCTTCTTGAGACCTTCTGCAATCAGAAAGGCCAGTTCCAGCGACTGGCTGGCATTGAGACGCGGATCGCAATGCGTGTGGTACCGATCGCCAAGCTCGGTTTCCGAAATCGCCTGCGCGCCACCGATGCATTCGGTGACGTTCTGGCCGGTCATCTCGAAATGGACGCCGCCCGCATGCGTGCCTTCGGCACGATGCACGGCCATGAATGCCTGTACCTCGGCGAGAATGCGGTCGACCGGACGCGTCTTGTAGCCCGACGAGGCCTTGATCGTGTTTCCATGCATCGGATCGCAGGACCAGACGACCTTCCGGCCTTCGCGCTCGATGGCGCGAATGAGCTGCGGCAGATGCTTTTCGACATTCTCGGCACCGAAGCGACAGATCAGTGTCAGACGTCCCGCCTCGTTCTTCGGATTGAGAATTTCGGTCAGACGCACAAGCTCTTCCGGATCAAGCGTGGCGCCGCATTTCATGCCGATCGGGTTCTTCACGCCGCGCAGGAACTCGACATGGGCGTGATCAGGCTGGCGCGTACGGTCACCGATCCAGAGCATGTGGGCCGAGGTGTCGTACCACTCGCCGGTCGTCGAGTCGACGCGGGTCATCGCCTGCTCGTAGCCGAGCAGCAGAGCTTCGTGGCTGGTGTAGAACTCGGTGGTGTGCAATTGCGGTTGGGTTTCGCTGTCGATGCCGCAGGCGCGCATGAAATCGAGCGCTTCGGTAATGCGGTTCGCCAGTTCCTCGTAGCGCGCGCCTTCCGAACTGTCGGCGACGAAACCGAGGTTCCAGCGGTGCACGAAATCGAGATCGGCATAGCCGCCCTGCGCAAAAGCACGGATCAGGTTCAGCGTCGAGGCCGATTGCGAATAGGCGCGCAACAGGCGCTCGGGATCGGGCACACGGGCCTTCTCGTCAAACTCGATGCCGTTGATGTTGTCGCCGAGATAGGAGGGCAGCGTCACGCCATCGATGGTTTCGGTGGGCGAGGAGCGCGGCTTGGCGAACTGACCGGCGATGCGGCCGACCTTCACGACCGGCGAGGAGGCGGCAAAGGTCAGCACCACAGCCATCTGCAGCAGCACACGGAAGGTGTCGCGGATATTGTCGGCGGAGAATTCGGCGAAGCTCTCGGCGCAATCGCCCCCCTGAAGCAGGAACGCACGGCCCTCGCAGACCTCGGCCAGATCCGCCTTCAGCTTGCGGGCCTCACCTGCAAAAACCAGTGGCGGATAGGTGCGCAGGCGCTCCTCCACGGCGGCCAAGGCCGCTGCGTCCGGGTAGTTCGGGAGGTGCTTGGCGGGCTTGGCGCGCCAGCTCTCCGGTTTCCAGGTCTCCGCCATCTTCTTGTCTCCAAAGAACAAAAGAGCGCGCCGCGCGGGGCTTCGGGCCCGATTGCCCCACTCCGCTGCCACGCACTCCTCATATGGAAGGCCGAGTTATAGGCCACAAGGGCTCTAAAGGGAAGCCTAAGCCCTTGATTGCGCTCAGGGACCCGGAATCGGGGTTAATCCGCCGCCCGGGCTGCCGGCGGCTGCCACTTTTCCTTCAGTGTCACCAATTCCTCGGCGGCCGTCGGGTGAACCGCGATGGTCGCGTCGAACTGGGCCTTGGTACCACCCATGGTGACGGCGATGCCGACAGCCTGGATGAGCTCGCCGGAGGCCGGACCCAGAATGTGAACGCCCAGCACGCGCTGCGACGCCGGCTCGACCACCAGCTTCATGAAGGTCTTTTCGTCGGAGCCCGACAGGGTTCCCTTCATCGGGCGGAAGCTGGTCTTGTAGATGTCGATCTCGCCATGCCTTGTCCGGGCCTCGACCTCGGTCAATCCGACCGTGCCCATTTCAGGTTGCGAGAAGATTGCCGTCGGGATGATCGAATGATCGACGGCAACTGGGTTGTCGTTGAACACCGTCTCGGCAAAGGCCTGGCCCTCGCGGATCGCGACCGGCGTCAGATTGGCGCGATCGGTGACGTCGCCGACGGCGTAGATGCTGTCGATGTTCGTCTTCGAGAAACGGTCGACAAGGATCTCACCCTTCGGGCCGAGCGCGACGCCTGCATTTTCCAGACCGAGCCCGGCAGTGTTGGGCACGCGGCCGGTTGCATACATCACCGCGTCGGTCTTCAGCACGTCGCCATCGGCGAGTTTCAGGTGTAACTCGCCCGCCTTGCGCTCAATCGCGACAATGTCGCTGTTCATCCGGAGATCGACGCCCTTCTTGACCATCTCCTCCGCCAGAATCTTGCGCAGATCCTCGTCGAAACCGCGCATGAAAAGCGGGCCGCGATAAAGCTGGATCGTCTCGGCGCCGAGACCGTTGAAAATGCCGGCGAACTCAACGGCAATATAGCCGCCGCCCACGACAACGATGCGCCCGGGCAAGGCATCGAGATGGAAGGCCTCGTTGGAGGTAATCGCATGCTCGACGCCCGGAAGGTCCGGCCGGAACGGCGTCGCGCCCACGGCAACCAGAATCCTGCCCGCGGTGATCTCTCGCCCATCGGCAACGAGGCGGACCGTATTGGCATCCTTCAGCACGGCGCGGCTCTCGATGATCTCGACACCGGCCTTTTCGAGATTGCGGATATAGATGCCGTTGAGGCGATCGATCTCCCGGTCCTTGTTGGCAATCAGCTTTTTCCAGCTGAAGCTGGTTTCGCCGACGGTCCAGCCGAAGCCCGCCGCCTCCTCGAAGTCTTCGGCAAAATGGCTTGCATAGACCAGCAGCTTTTTCGGCACGCAGCCGCGAATGACGCAGGTGCCGCCGACGCGATATTCCTCGGCGACAGCAACCTTCGCACCGTGACTGGCCGCAATGCGGGCGGCGCGCACGCCGCCCGACCCCGCGCCGATGACGAAAAGATCGTAGTCGTATTTTCCAGTCATCATTCGCTCCCGGGGCCTATTTCGCCTCGATGATATCGGTACCCGAGGGCGTGCCTACAATGGCCAGATCCGCAATCCCGATAAACAATCCGTTATCGACGACACCGGCAATGCGGTTGAGCTCATGTGCAAGTCCGACCGGATCTGGAATCCTGCCGAAGGCACAATCGAAGATGAAATTCCCGCTGTCGGTGAAGAAAGGTTCGCCATACTCGTCGGTGCGCCGGGCGATCCTGCCCGTACAGCCCCAGGCACTTGCCACCTCGGCCATCCTGCCTGCCGTTGCCGTGCAACCGAAGGGAATGACCTCGACCGGCAGTGGAAAGGCGCCCAGCGTCGTCACAAGCTTCGAGGCGTCCGCAATCACGATCATCCGGTCGGATGCCGTCGCGACAATCTTTTCGCGCAGCAACGCGCCGCCGCCGCCCTTGATCAGACGCAGATCGATATCGAGCTCGTCGGCGCCGTCGATCGTGACGTCGAGATGCGGCGTGTCATCAAGATTGGTCAGCGGAATGCCGAGACTTTCGGCAAGCTGCCCTGTCCGCTCCGATGTCGGCACACCGACAATATCGAACCCCTCTTTCACGCGCGCGCCCAGCGCCTGCACGAAGTGTTCCGCAGTCGAACCCGTTCCGAGACCCAGCTTCATGCCAGGTTCGATGAAATCGAGCGCGCGGACCGCTGCCGCCTGTTTCTGTTCGTCGGCATTCATGGTTCAGAGTCCCGCCATTGCGACATATTTCACTTCGAGAAACTCCTCGATGCCCCATGGCCCGCCTTCGCGGCCCAGGCCCGATTCCTTGTAGCCGCCAAAGGGTGCCACCTCGGTCGAGATCAGGCCGGCATTGACGCCGACCAGTCCGTATTCGAGCGCCTCGGCCATGCGCCAGACACGGCCGATATCGCGGCTGTAGAAATAGGAGGCAAGCCCGAAGGGGGTGTCATTGGCCAGCCGGATCGCTTCCTCTTCCGTCCTGAAGCGGAAGACCGGCGCCAGCGGCCCGAAGGTTTCCTCGCGTGCCGCCATCATGTCCGGCGTCATGCCGGCGATGACCGTCGGCTCGAAAAAGGTGCCGCCCTTCGCGTGGCGCTTGCCACCAGTCAGAACGCGTGCACCGCCCGCGACCGCATCCGCCACATGCTCCTCGACCTTTTCGACGGCCGCCATGTCGATCAGCGGTCCCTGCGCCACGCCGTCTTCGAAGCCCGATCCGACTTTCAGCGCGGCGACCTTCGCGGAAAGTTTTTCGACAAAGACATCATGCACCTTGTCCTGTACCAGAAAACGGTTGGTGCAGATGCAGGTCTGTCCGGTGTTGCGGTATTTCGAAGCGACAGCGCCTTCGACCGCCGCATCGATATCGGCGTCGTCGAAAACAATGAAGGGCGCATTGCCACCGAGCTCGAGCGCCACTTTCTTGACGGTGGAGGCGGCCTGAACCATCAGTTCCTTGCCGATTTCGGTCGACCCGGTGAAGGTCAGCTTGCGGACCAGCGGGCTCGATGTCATTTCGCCACCGATGGCGCCCGCCTTGCCGGTGATGACGCTGAGGAGGCCGGCCGGCAGGCCCGCGCGTTCAGCGAGCTCCGCCAGCGCGAAGGCCGAAAGCGGCGTTGCTGTTGCCGGCTTCACGACCATGGCGCAACCGGCGGCCAGCGCCGGCGCCGCCTTGCGTGTGATCATTGCGGCCGGAAAATTCCAAGGCGTGATCGCAGCGCAGACGCCGACTGGCTGTTTCAGCACAACGATACGGCGGTCCGCGGTCGGCGCCGGCACGATCGCGCCATACACGCGTTTTGCCTCTTCGGCATAGAATTCGATGAAGGCGGCGGCATAGGCGATTTCGCCCTTCGCCTCGGCGAGCGGCTTGCCCTGCTCGGCCGTCAGGATCGCGCCAAGATCGTCCTGATTCTGCATCATCAGATCGAACCAGCGCCGGAGAATGGCCGAACGCTCCCTTGCCGGCCGCGCGGCCCATTCCTTCTGCGCGCGCGCCGCTGCTTCGATCGCAACGCGCGTTTCGGCCTGACCGAGGGACGGCACCGTGACGATGGTTTCACCGGTTGCCGGATCCGTGACCGCCAGCTGCGGCGCCTTGTCGCCCTGCCATTTGCCATCGATGTAACAGAGGCTTTTCAGCAAGGTCTTGTCGTTGAGACGGGCGGCAAGCGTCATAGGAAATCCTTTGAAGTGGAGAAGTCCTTTGGAATGATGGGCTCGGCACTATATCCTTGCCCCTTGTTAGCACTCCGGCTTCATGCCGGAAAGAGGCCGGAAAAGATCCCTCGCATGAAGGCCACGGAATTCTTCTCGGAAACCTATGTGCAGGCCCGCGCGCGCTTTCTCGCTGCGGCCGAGGCGGCCGGCGCCCGCATCGCAACGCATGAAAACCCGCATGCGAAGGGTCCTCAGCTGACGCCACTTTTCACCGACACGGCGTGGTTCGGCCCCGCGGATGCCGGAACGGTGCTGCTCAACAGCTGTGGCATGCATGGTGCCGAAGGATATGGCGGATCGGCGGCGCAACTTGCATGGATCAGCGAGGGCGGTCCGCGGCGACTGCCGCCCGACGTCGCCATGCTGATGGTGCATGCGGTCAATCCCTACGGCTTCGCCTGGGGGTTGCGCGGGACCGAGAACAATGTCGATCTCAATCGCAACTTTCTCGATCATAGCCAGCCGCATCCCGACAACCCACTCTATGACGAGTTGCATCCGTTGCTCTGCCCCGAGCGGATCGACGATGCGGCCATCCAGAAAATGCTGGCGGGCGGCGCTCGCTTTATCGAGCGCCATGGCCAATGGGCGCTTGAAGACGCCATCAGCCGCGGGCAATACAGCCATCCGGACGGCTATCATTTCGGCGGTCAGGCGCCTGAATGGTCCAACCTCACCATGCGGCAGATCGTGCGCGACCAGCTTTCCGGTGCCCATCGCGTCGGCTTCGTCGACTGGCATTCGGGTCCCGCCGGCGACGGGGATCTCATTCACCTCTGCTTCTCCGATCCCCGGAGCACCGGTTTTGCGCGTGCCGCCTCATGGTGGGGCCGCACGGCACTCGACCCGAATACCGTCGATGCGATGTGGGGTTCGAAGCGGCCGACTCGGTGTGGCATCATGTTCTGGGGGATCGAGGAACAGCTGAAACCGCAGGCCGAGATCGCAGGTGCCGTGATCGAGTTTCGTTCGGCGCAGACCAAGGGCAGTGCCGCCAAGGCAATGCGGGTGCCGATGCTGGAGCGATGGCTGCGTTTCGTCGGTGGCTTCGACGCGCCGGAGGCGGCGGGCTATTTCGAGGAGATTCGCGACGACTATGCGCCGCGCCGCCGGTCATGGCAGGAGAATGTGATCACCAACGCGCTGGGCTGCTACGAGACCACACTGTCGGGTCTCGGCCAGTGGGCGCGCGAGGGTTTGCGCGCAGCAGACTGATCAGCCGAGCGTAAAATCGTAGCGAACTTCCGTGATGTGCGGGTAGCGGCGAAAGCCGACGCAACGGCGCGCGGCAAGACGCCCGCCCATGCGCTCGTAGAAGCGGCGTGCTTTCGGGTTTTCCTCAAGCACCCAGAGATGCGCCATGCGGTGGCCGAGACAACCGATCTCGTCAAAGAGATGGTGCAGAATTTCGCGACCAACGCCACGCCCGTGATCGGCGGCACGGACATAAAGTGTTGTCACCTCGGCCCCGCGCATGTGACCGAACCCGACCGGGGCGCCCGCCTCTGTCGCAATCCAGGCGATACCCTCGTTCAGGGCCGACCGCCATTCGGCCGTCGAGCGGCCGAGATCGAGACCGTCGAGGATCGGCTGCGGCAGGATGCCGGGATAGGCCTCGCGCCAGCAGGCAATCTTCAGCCGCGCAAGGACCTGCGCGTCGGCACCGGGCCGCGCCATGCGCAGCCTGTATCGGGTCAGAACGCTCATGGGCCAAGTCTGGCCCGCCCGGCCGCACAAGGGAAGTCCCTGTCTTGCCAAGCGCAAGCCAACATGCGAGAGAGCTTGCGGCTGCCGAGCCCAATCTGGAATGTCACATGATGTCCGCGCCCCGCCCCACCCTGCTCTTCGACCTCGACGGTACGCTGGCCGATACGGCACTCGATCTCTGCGCAACCATGAATGTGATCCTGGAGCGGCATGGACGGGTGCGCGTGCCGGAAAGCCGCGTACGGCACCTGGTCGGCGGCGGTGCGCGGCTGTTGATGGAGCGCGGCTTTCGCGAAACCGGCGAACCAGCCAGCGCGGACCTGCTGGACCGGCTCTTTGTCGAGTTCATCGACCATTACAGCGGCCATATCGCCGACCACACGCAGCTCTGGCCCGGCGTCGCGGGGCAACTCGAACGCCTCGCCGCGCGCGGCGCGCTGCTTGGCGTCTGCACCAACAAGCCCGAGCAGCTGTCGCGGCAGTTGCTGACGACGCTCGGCGTCGATCACTATTTCCCGGTTGTCATCGGCGGCGACACCCTGCCGGTCAAGAAGCCCGATCCCGAGCATCTCTTCGAAGCGATCCGCCAGCTTGCCGGCGACACGGCGCATGCCGTGATGGTCGGCGACAGCGAGACCGACATCGATGCGGCCAGAAATGCGCGGCTGCCGTCGATCTGCGTCAGTTTCGGCTATACGCGGGTGCCGGTGGCCGAACTCGGCGCCGACCTTGTGATCGATCATTTCGACGAGTTCCCGGCGGCGCTGAAGCGGCTGATGCCGCATCACTTCGACTAGAGAATTTTCAGCACGCGCTCGCCGTCGACCAGTTCGATATCGGCATATTCGCAGATACCTTCGCCGCGCTGAAAGACACTGACCGCGATCAACCACACCTTGACGATGCGTGCCGGCGGCGTGCCGATGGCCTTGGCATAGTCGGCCCTCAAGGGGCGCTCCTCGGCCAGCCAGCGACCGAGTTCGCCGGCATCGGCCCGCAGAACCCAATGGGTTTCCACCTTGTCCCAGAAAGGCAAGGGGCAGCGGAAGATCGTGCCTTCCGGCAGCGACGACGACCACATGTAGGTCAGATCCTGCCCGTCCTCGAACTCGACCGCGATCGAGAGATAGTCATGGGTGGGCTGGATGTCTTCCGGCAGGTCGCAGGGGAGCTTGTCGGCCTTCCAGCGCCAGCGCAGACGGGTGCTCTCCGTCAGCGGGAAATCAGCGGGGAACTGAAGAATGCCGACGTCTTGCCGCGTGTGGCAGCAAATGCGCCTTTCCCCGCCATGCGATGTCTCACTGTAGATTTCGCCCGCGCCAAGGCGCCAGAGATAACGCCAGCCCCGTGGCGGCGGAACCGGATGCCGCGCGCGCTCCAGTGCGGCGGCGACCAGACCGCCGTGATCACCGGCGCCGGCCATGGCACCAAGGCCCGACAGTGCGCCTTCCTTCCAGACGATGACACAGGCATCGATTTCGCCGGACACGCCGCCGCGCGGAAATGCGGGATCGAAGGTACCCGACTCGTCGGCCCATTCGCCGGGGGGCTTGGCCACGATGTGAAGTGGGCCGCCCGCCTCCATGCGCAGCGAGGCGGCGTCGGCCGGCGTTTTGACAATGGCACCCGCGCCCGGGCGCAGCCAGATGCCCATCCGCGCACCGAAACGCAGGTCGAGCAGTTTCGAAGCCCAGAAGCCGCCGGCGGCCAGGACCGTCACCTCATCGCCCGGTTGCACGTCGAAACCGAGCGACTGCCAGCCGCCATCGGGGCCGAGCTTCACGAGGCGCACCTCGCGACATTGACGGGCGACCGCCGGGTCGGCCAAGTGGCGCCGCATCGCCGACCCGAAAGCGGGGCCGGCCGCGGACCCGGTACTGCGCGGCCGAAGGGCGCGGCCCAGGCCCCGCGCGCTCAGCCGCGCCAATGTCGTCATCGCCCGCAGGCCCTGCCGATCCGTCATTTCCTGCTTCTCCCCTTGACCGCTGCGGCTTGACTTGCCGTCGCCCCCAAGCCTATAGACGGGCACCTCGGGGACGGTTAGCTCAGTTGGTAGAGCACTGTGTTCACATCGCAGGGGTCACTGGTTCGAGTCCAGTACCGTCCACCATTTTCCCCTATTACACGCACTTTTGGCCCGATCAGAGGATCAGACCGCCATCGACCGGCAGGGTCTGGCCGACGACATAGGCCGCCAACGGCGATGCGAGGAAGAGCGCCACGCCTGCCATGTCTTCCGGCGTACCGAGGCGACCGAGCGGGATGTTCTGCAAACTGGCCGCGAGGCGTTCGGGGTTTTCGGTCGTGACTTTCGTCAACTTGGTGTCGACCAGGCCCGGCGCGATGCCGTTGACCCGGATGCCGTCGCCGGCCCAGGCCTCGGCCAGCGTGCGTGTCAGGCCCACGGCACCGGTCTTGGACGCATTGTAGGCGGGATTGCCGCGCGTCGAATGAAAGGCCGCGGTCGAGCTGATGGTGATCAGCGAGCCCCTGGCAGATGCCAGCATTTCGCGGAATTTCAGCGCGCAGGCCATCAGGCTGTTGAGATTGACATCCATCACTTTCGTAAAGCCGTCCATGCGGAATTCGCCCTTACGATAGATGACCGTGCCCTGCGCGAGGACCAGTACGTCAAGGGTCGCGAAGGGCGGCCGATGGGCTTCGATGGCGGCGAAATCGGAGACATCCATCTGCGTATAGCCAAGACCCGTCATGTCGGAGCCTTCGGCGGATGTGTAGTCGGCGGCCGACGCACGCGTGCCCCAGACATGAACCGAGGCACCGTGCGCCCGGAACGCCTGGGCAATGCCATTGCCGATGCCGCTCGATCCGCCCACGACCAGGACCGCCTTGCCTGTGAAATCCAGAGCCTCTTTCATCCGTCCCTCCCCGGCGACCGGGCTGGCGCCCATGTCTCCATGCTTCGAGAATACCTGTTCGTCGTCTCTACGACCTTGCGGGCCGCCAATGCAACGATCGCAGGTCCGTGTTCCGCCACTTCGCGCGGAGACGCTGCGGCACCCCCGCCAAATCACAATTAACTTTTGTTAATAAGGTGGCGGAATTGGCCGCCATTAGCGTTAATTGGTCATGAGGGGGTGCGGCCCTAGACTGGTCCCCACAGCCCGGACGCCAAGCGGCGCCGGAAATTCCGACGGGCGGAAAGACGATGAAGGAAAAGGAACTCAGGCTTGCGCTGGTTTGCTACGGCGGCGTTTCGCTTGCCGTCTACATGCATGGCGTGACCAAGGAGATTCTGAAGCTGGTCCGTGCCTCGCGTGTCTACCACCAGGATCTCGCCCGCTCGCATCGGCCGTCGGCAAGTTACAACGACATCGATCATGGCGACGCGCGAGAGACCGACACCGAAGAGGCCTATTTCGAGCTGATCCAGGCGATCGGCGAGACCGTCGAACTTCGAATATTCGTCGACACGATCGCCGGCGCGTCGGCCGGCGGCATCAATGGCGTGCTGCTTGCCCGCGCGCTCGCCCATGACCTGCCGATGGACTCGCATCGCAAGATGTGGCTCGAGCAGGCCGACATCGTCGCGTTGATGGACGAGGCTCACCTAGCCAAGCGCTGGGACAAGCTGTTCATGAAGCCGCTGTTCTGGGGTTTCACCGACCGGTGGCTGGCGCGTTATGCGCCCGATGTCGAAATGCGCCAGAAGCTGCAGCTATTCACGCGGTCGCGCTGGTTCCAGCCGCCCTTCTCGGGCGAAATCATGAGCGGCATGCTGCTCGACGCCTGCATGGCCATGGAAGAAGAAGCATCGCCAGAGAATTCCCTGCTGCCCGGCGGACACCGGCTCGACCTGATGGTGTCGGTGACCGACTTCCACGGCTACAGCCAGAACATTCCCCTTCACGATCCTACGTCGATCCGCGAGCGCGAACATCGGCATATTCTGAAGTTCAGCTATTTTCGACATCCGAGCGGACGTGTGGAAAGCGATTTCGATCGCGACCACGTTCCCGGGCTTGTCTTTGCCGCACGCGCCACCTCATCATTTCCTGGCGCCTTTCCCGCCCTGCAGATCAGCGAAGTCGACAAGGTTCTCAAGTCCCGCGGCGAGGACTGGCCGACACGCGAGAAGTTCATCACGGGAAATTTCAAGCCGCTTATCGCGGCCGGTTCCGATCCGGCCCGGGCTTCGTTCATCGACGGTAGCGTGCTCAACAACAAGCCCTTTGCCGAGGCCATTGAATCCATTCGCGGACGTCCGGCCTATCGGGAGGTCGACCGCCGCGTCGTCTATATCGATCCCGATCCGAAAGGCGGCCATGTGGAAGCGGGCGGCGCAAAGCCCGGCTTCTTCCAGACCATTCGCGGCGCGCTGTCGGACATCCCGCGCAACCAGCCGGTGCGCGACGAGCTTGAGTCGCTGCATGACTTTTCCGAACGCGTGCGCCGCTACCGCCAGATCGTTTCAGCCACGCGCCCGCACGTTGCCGAACGCGTCCGGCAGCTCTTCAATGGCGATGCCGATTCACCGCCGACGCCGGAACTTCTGGCCAAGCTCCGCAACAAGGCCAATGCCCAATCGGCCGTCGAGGCAGGCTATGCCTATGACGCCTATATCCAGCTCAAGGTCAGTTCGGTGCTCGATCAGATCACCAGCGTCGTTGCCGATCTGTCCGACGCCGTCCACCATCCCAGCGACCGGCTGGCACTTTCGAGAGCCGTGGAAGCATGGGCCAAGGAGCGTAGAATATTTCCGGTGCTCTGGTCGCAACATGCAAATGAAGGTGCAGAGCCCAGCAAGGAGGATGCGTGGGTAAGGTTTCTGCGCGAATTCGACGTTCATTTTCGTGTCCGGCGCCTGCGCTTCGTCATCCGGCGCCTCAACGAACTCTATGCGCGCAACGGCGAGGCCGATGAGGCCTGCGATCCGGATGCGCTCGACGAATTCAAGGCCAGCCTCTACAAATGTCTCGAGCGGCTGCAGTTCGAGTCGGTCTCGCGCCTCAAAACCGACGAAGTACGGGCCCTCTGCACGGCCATCTATGACGATGGCATCGCCGAGCCGCACGAGGTCGATCAGTTTGCCTCCTTCGTCGCGCCGAAGCTCGACCTTGTCGGTCTCGACCGTGAAATCGACAAGACCTTCGCGGAGATGGCCGCGACCTGCCTGCCGCCCGAGGCCCGCATCGAACTGGTGCAGGCCTATGTCGGATTTCCGTTCTTCGATGTGCTGACTTTGCCACTCAACAAGTGGCAGGATCTTGACGACGTCGACACGGTGCTTGTCGACCGCATCAGTCCGGAAGATGCCACGGCCTTGCGCGAAGGCGGTGCGCCCGCAACACTGATGGGGCGCGACCTCGGCTATTTCGCCGCCTTCTTCAGCCGGCGGGCGCGCGAGAATGACTATCTGTGGGGTCGATTGCATGCCGCCGATCGGCTGGTCGATATCGTTGCCAGCGCGGCACCCGCCGCCATTCACGCCTCGACGCTGGACATCGACCAACTCAAGGCGCGTCTCTTCCGTGCCATTCTAAGAGCCGAGCGCCCCTATCTCGACCACATTCCCGATCTCTTCACCGACCTCGAACGCGAGATCGACATTCGCTTCGGCAGCAACGGAAAGGCAACGGCGCCCGACACGAATGCGCGGGCGCCGGAGGGAAACCACAGCGAAAGCCACCGAAACGTGTCGCAGGGCCGTTGAAGGTCAACCCTTGCCGATCGAAATACGACGCCCCGGCGACACCGCCTCCGGATTCTTCGGCAATGTAACCTTCAGAACGCCCTTGTCGAACCTCGCATCGATCTTCGCCTCATCCACCGCGGACGGCAGCGTGAAGGAACGTTCAAACCGTCCATAGTGGCGTTCGATCATTCGCGCATCCTCGTCGCCGCTTTCCTTTTCGTAGCGTTTCTCGCCCTTCAGCGTCAGCACGCCATTGTGGACGCTGAGATCGACATCCTTCTCATCGATCCCCGGCAATTCAACCGTCAACGTGTAGGCCTTGTCGGTTTCGTGAAGATCGATCTGCGGGACGATCTGTCCGTTCCCGAGGCGATCAAGCGCGGGCACATCAAAGAAGCCAAATCCGCGGCCGAATGCACGGTCCATCAGACTGTTCATTTCCTCGCGGAAACCCGCAAAGGGGTCGCCGGAAAAAAGCGAACCGCGGCCCCTGTCGTTCGATTTCGTGACTTGATTGGCCATTCTGTCCTCCTGGATTCTGATCAACAAAAAAACACGAATGGAACAAGCAGGCATCTACCCTGCTGCCTATCAAGTTAGGAAGCGATCAATCCAGTGCAAGTGTGCCGCAAGGCCGCAGATCACGGCGGCCCGATGGGAGATCCTCACCGTCGATCCATGCCGCGATGTCGTCCCAGACCGTTTGGCGCTGCAGGTCGCGCAGCAGCATGTGCCAACCTTCAGGATAGCAGAGCGCCGTGACCGGCGCATTGCTGCCGCGCATGGCCTCCAATGCTGCGGCCGTGGGTCCGGACGGAACCAACTCATCGCGCGCGCCATAAAGGAACAGGACCGGCACACCCAGATTGCCGGATGCCTCATAGGCCCCATCCATCAGGCCGACCAGGCCGTATACCGCGTCGATCCGCGTTTCCTTGATCACCTGCGGATCCCGGGCAAGCGCCCGCAACATCTCGATGTTATCCGACGGCCAGATGTCGAGCCCCTGCCCGGTGAGACGAACCGATGGAACCGTGTGGGCGGCGATCCGGAGCACCGTCGCATAGAACGGGTTCATCGTTTTCCAGCCCCAGACAGCCGGCGCTGCCAGGATCAAGCCGTCCACCACCGGTGCTTCCGGCAGCGCCATGGCGCGCATGGCTACTGCACCGCCCATGCTCTCGCCCAGCAGATAGACCGGCGCACCCGGGTGCCGCTGACGCAGAAGCGACACAATCTCAACAAGGTCCCGGGCCATTTGCCGGTCGCCAGCCCAGTGTCCACGCCCCGGCGCGCGGCCAAAGCCACGCTGGTCGTAGGCAAAGAATGCGATATCACGACCAGCGAACCAGGGGCCCGGGCCCGGATCTGCAAAGGCATTGGCGTAGTCGTTGAAGCCGTGCAGTCCAATGATGACGGCACGCGGATTCCCGGGCTCAAAAGACAATATGGGAAGCCGCGCCCCATCGGCCATCACTGCTGCCGTCACGGCGGAGCCATGCTCGAGGCGCGGCGCAAACACCGCGTCGCCGACCGTCATCGACCGCGGCACACAGGCCGACGCTGCAAGGATCGACAGAAACACCGCGCAGGATCGCAACATGCGATCATCCTATCGCAACGGCGTGCCGCTATCGAGGCTGCGTCAGGGCGGAGAGGTGCCTTGCGCCTCCCCGCCCATCGCTTCAGAAGTCCAGACTTGCCTGAATGTAGAACGTACGGCCAGACTCGTTGACCTGAACCACGGCCGGATCGAATCCGTTGGAGCGGCTCAGATGCGACGCATAAGTCGCATCCAGCAGGTTGGCGACTCCGCCGCGAAATTCCACCGACCCCAACACCTTCCGGCTGGCAAACAGATCGACGGCCGCATAGCCCGGCGTTTCTCGGACGTCGATCGCCGAGCCCGTCAGCGGGTTCGTGTCGGCCCGCGTCTGCTTCATGGCCCAGCGTGTCCGTATGCCGGCGCTCCAGTCAGGCACTTCATAGGCGAGCTCAAGTTTTCCCGCCAAAGGCGGGATCTGATAGAGCGGCCTGTCATCCGTCACGTTCCGCCCATAGGTATAGGTCGCGTCTCCGCCCAGCCGCCAGCCGCGTGCGAAGTTCCAGGTACCCTCCAGATCAAAGCCCGTCAGTTCCGCATCGACATTGCGGAAGATGCTCGCACCATTTGCCAGCAGCACGCCCGGCTGACCTCGGGCCGTGTCGCGACTGATGAAATCGGACACATTGTCGTGCCAGACCCCCGCCGAAGCGTTCCAGCCTGTGCGCCGGACTTCAATGCCAAGGTCGATCTGGTGATGCTTTTCAGGCTGCAATCCGGGATTGCCGACCCAGCTGTTCGCTCCCGAAGCACGTGCGATGCC
Organism: uncultured Parvibaculum sp.; assembly: GCF_963975745.1. Lineage (NCBI taxonomy): Bacteria > Pseudomonadati > Pseudomonadota > Alphaproteobacteria > Hyphomicrobiales > Parvibaculaceae > Parvibaculum > uncultured Parvibaculum sp. The sequence continues at coordinate 224,143 of NZ_CAXBIB010000002.1, forward strand.
GCGTTCCGTTGCATCGGCCGTCCTCACTGCCCGACTGGCACCGAGCCAGCCGGCGAAGGGACCGAAGTCATGCGTCACGCGCAAAAGGCCGCTGAGATTGGTCTCGCTACGATCCGTATCGCCGATGCCATAATACGCAACATAGAGCTGCCGGGCCGTCACTGCACCCATGCCGGCAGGCAAGAGGTCCGCTTTCCCGGCGCTGACCGAGACAAGGTCGACACGCGCACCGGCCGTCAACAGGGTTCTTTCGGTGAGCGATGTCTCGCTTTCGGCAAAAAGGCCAGTATCCCGAATTTCGATGTCCGGCCATGTGTAGCCGGAAATCGTTACTGGGGGGATCGCGCCCATCGACATACGAGAGACCGCGTCTCGATTGTTGGAACGGTGATCGACACCAAGTGTCAGCATCGTAGCTGAAAAGGAAAACTCGCCCGCGAACCGTCCGCCAAACGTATTCGATTCCGCATCGGTCCGCATGACCATGCCCGGGGGCGTGCGCAGCGAATAGTTGTCCATGACGTGATCGACAAAAGAGCCGTAGACGTTCGCCGTGATACGACGAAGCGCACCGGGTCCCTCCATATTGTGATCGAGTGCCAAGCGGTAGGTGTCGGTTGCCGTCCATGGCGAGTCCATGCCCGCCCCCGCAAAAAGCGTGTCTTCGACGCGATCGTTCTCGACGGACGCGGACAGCACCGATCCTGCGCCGTAGCGCCAGCCCGCCTCAGCGCCGCCACCATATTGCTCAAAGGCGGAACGCACTTCACGCCCATCGCCGTCCTCGTAATTCGTGGCCCGGCGGGCGGTCGCAAAGGCGCGTATATAGCCGTTCTCCGCCACGCCACGCGCCTGCACGGTCGCGAAGCGCTGCGCGCCGTTCGACTCGATTCCACTCTCGATTCGGCCGGAGAAGCCGGCCCCCATATCTGCCGGATCGGCGCGTTCCATACGGATGGTTCCCGCCGGTGCCGGCGGGCCGTCGAGTACCGACTGATAGCCGCGACGTATCGTTATTCGATCGCCTGACATCAGCAACATGGCGGAACTCGGCGGATCCATGCGGTTCGGACACGCCCCGAAGACATAGGCGCCGTCACCGATGACGGCGATGCGGTCTTCGGATTGACCGCGAATGGAAATTTCCGACCCGTGACCGCCCATGCGTCCCGCAGAAACGCCGCGCAGACGCGCAAGGAATTCGCCTGCATCCCGGGCCGGCGATGCGTTGATCATGTCGGGTGTTACGACCTGTTTCGCAGGTTCGAGTTCGGGCGGTGCCTCGACCAGAATTTCGGGGGCGTGGGGAATCGGATGCTGTGCGGTATCGGCATCTGCCGGGCTCACGACCGTGAACGCAACAGCCAGGGCGGCCGATGCCGCGCCGGCGCGCAGGACAGCGCGCTGCCCCGCAAGGAAGCAATTGGATGACATTTGATTTTCCTGTTTGACCTGAATGGAGACTGGAGCGATTCAGGAAAAAACAGGCGGCCCCCTCGGCGGCGATGGCGGGCGATCCGCCGTATGCGGCGCGCACGACTCCAATGTCGGACATGGCAGACCGGGTGCGTTCGGCCGCCGGAGCTGAACGAAAAGATCGTCGCGAAACGCCGCCAAGGCCAGCGTTGCAACAGGTGCACAGAGACCCGGCGCGATATTGTAGGTGTCTTCATCCGCAGGTTCGGCGGGGCCGTTCTGATCCAGCCAGATGACCTTCAGACCGCTGCCCGTACAGATGACAATCCGGTCGCCGAAAATGCCGGTCTCAAGCTGATGCGGCTGCTGTGCGACGAGGACGCCGGACAGGCCCGGCAGAAGAATCGAAACGGCGGCCAACAGAACGACGAGGCGCGCAACAACAGACAGCCCACCGGACTTCCGGAAGACTCTCGAACCTTGCCGCTGTGCCTGTTGCCGCGGTGCCACCCGACCCCCTGTTTTCCGGTCAGTATCGGCACGGGAACCGTCATGTCAAAGCGCGGCCCGCCTCCGCGCGTGCGGCGCGGTGACGCACAACGCGCCGGCTCAACTGCGCGACATCGACAAGCTCGGCGCCTCACCGGTCAGTGTGGCGACGACGAACACGACGGTAGTCGACAGAATGAAGAGGGCCGGTGGCGCCTGCCGCCCCTCCGCTCATCTGTGCGAGATGGCGCTCAGTTCACCGCCTTCAGCAGATTGCGCGCAATGATGACCTGCTGGACCTGGCTTGTGCCTTCGTAGATGCGGAAGATGCGCACGTCGCGGTAAAAACGCTCGATGCCGTAGTCGGCTACATAGCCGGCGCCGCCATGCACCTGCACCGCGCGATCGGCGATGCGCCCGACGGCTTCGGAGCAGAAGAGCTTGCAGCAGGAGCTTTCGGTGGCGACGTTCTCACCCGCGTCGCGGCGGCGGGCGGCGTCGAGCACCATGCAACGGCCGGCATAGGCCTCCATCTTGGAATCCGCGAGCATCGCCTGTACGAGCTGCAGGTCGCCGATAGGGGCGCCGAACTGCTTGCGCTCGGCCGCATATCTGACGCTGTCTTCGACAAGGCGATCGGCAACGCCGATGCAGACAGCCGAGATATGCAGACGGCCGCGTTCCAGCACCTGCATGGCGGTGACGAAGCCCCTGCCCTCCTCCTCGCCCAGCAGACAATCAGCGGGGATGCGCGCGTCGTCGAAGATCACATCGCAGATATGCGCGCCTTGCTGCCCCATCTTCTTTTCGGGTTTGCCGACATGGATGCCCGGCAGGTCGCGCGGCACGACGAAGGCCGAAACGCCTTTCGCGCCCGGCGTCTTCGGGTCGGTGCGCGCCATCAGCGTGAAGGCATGCGCCTTGTTGGCATTGGTAATGTAGCGCTTGGTGCCGTTGACGATGTAGTGATCGCCGTCACGAATGGCCGTTGCCTTCAGCGAGGCGGCGTCGGAGCCGGCCTCCGGTTCGGTCAATGCAAAACTGACTATGATCTCGCCGCTGGCGATTTTCGGCAGCCAGTATTCCTTCTGGTCCTGGCGGCCATGCATCACGATGCCCTGGCTGCCGATGCCGACATTGGTGCCGATGACCGAGCGAAAGGCCGGCGAGGTGCGGCCGAGTTCGAACATCAGCAGGCACTCTTCTTCCATGGTCAGGCCGAGGCCGCCATATTCGACCGGCACCGAAATACCGAAGAGACCGAGGTCGCGCATTTCCTGCACGATTTCTTCGGGCACCTGGTCCGTTTCCGACACCTTGTCCTCGATCGGGCGCAGGCGCTCGTCGACAAAACGGCGGACGGAAGAAATGAGCTGTTCTCGTGTTTCGGCGTCGAGGGCCATGGGGTTCCCGCAGGTCAGTGATAAGGCTGCGGGAATTTAGGCCATTCAAGGCCGGGCGGTCAAAAAGGATGCTTTTCAGGAGCCCGGAACAGACCGTGCGACCGATGCGCCTAGAATCCTGTCCGCACGTTCACCTGCGATCGAGAGCGGCATGTAGACGCCTTCGAAAGTCACATGGCCACGGCCCATATATTCCATGCTCCCCGCTGCGGCGTAAGGTCGCCCGGCTTCGGCCACGTACTTGTAGAATTCAAAAAGCGTGGTGCCGAATCCTTGTTTGTATTCGTCGACATCGAGGACACGCCGGCCCCGGAAATTGGCACCATGCGCGGCAACGATATCCTCGCCAAGAAGGCGATAGGTCAAATCGAAGGGCTCCCAATTGACCTGCAGCATCAGCAGGTTGGGCATGAAACGGGCAAACCTGATCGGATCCATATCGTCGGGCCGGGGCATGGCACGCGCACCACGCACGCTCTTCCAGTACTCAAGCATATGGATGCAGAGCGGCTCCTGAAGTTCCTTCAGACGCCGAAACCCGACCGACTCCGCAACAGCGGGCTCTATGAGGGTCTTGAAGTCGTTCATGGATTGCGCCATCCGGCCATCGCCCTGCCTGAATGCGGTTGTCGCCGCGCCAAGGAGAAGAGTGCTCCCCAAGCTGCTAACGGAGTGTGAATCTCCTTATCAATGTTGTGGAAAAGAGGTGGGCTTGGAAAATCCGGCCTTCCTGATAGAAACGCGCATTCCGAAAATCACAACACACGGGTCTATCGATGAACAGCGAGGCAAGCGGCCGGCTTTCCGGATATGAGACATGGGAAGGGCATGACCCATTCGAGGACCATGCCGGGCCGTTCTACTTCCGCCAGCATGAAGACGGGTGTGTAACCAGCGCCTTCGAGGCCAAACCGCATCACTGCAACGGCGGCGGTTTTCTGCATGGCGGCCTGCTTTTGACCTTTGCCGATTTCTCGCTTTTCGCCATTGGCCGATCGGTGCTTCAAGGGCCGTCGGTCACGCTGTCGCTCAATGGCGAATTCACCGCAGCGGCGGGCGCCGGCGAATTCATCGAGGCGCGGGGCGACATTGTGAGGAATACGGGGAGCATGGTCTTCCTGCGCGGGCAGGTCTTCACCGGGCACGGCGCCGAGGAGCGCATCCTGCTCAACTTTTCGGGTATCGTGAAGCGGGTCAAGAAAAAGCCGATCGGTTAGGAGGCCTATCGTGGTCACGCTCAGCGTCCTCGACCAATCGCCGATCCGCAAAGGCGGTACGGCGGCCGAGGCCATTGCCAACACAATCGACCTGGCGCGCCATGCCGAACGGCTCGGCTACAGCCGGTACTGGCTTGCGGAACACCACAACACTTCGTCTTTCGCCGGCTCGGCGCCCGAAGTCCTGATCGCTGCGGTTGCCGGCGCCACCTCGCGTATCCGTGTGGGTTCCGGCGGCGTGATGCTGCCGCACTACAGTCCGCTCAAGGTCGCCGAATGCTTTCGCCTCCTCGAAACACTCTATCCAGGCCGCATCGATCTGGGCCTCGGTCGCGCGCCGGGCGGCGACCTACGCACCACGCGTGCGCTGCAACCCGGCCCGCAGGCCTATGATGTCGGTGTCTTTCCGCAGCAGGTCGAACTGCTGACCCAGTTCCTCGAGGATTCGCAAGGACTGGCCGGCGAAGCTGGTGGCTTTCCGGCGGATCATCCCTATACGGGGCTCCACGCCACGCCGCGCGGCCCCGGCATGCCCGATCTCTGGATGCTCGGATCGGGTGGCGACGGCGCCATTATCGCGGCGCAGTTCGGCATGGCCTACTGCTTCGCTCATTTCATCAACCAGGATGCCGGCACGCAGCCGCTTGAAATCTACCGTCGCAACTTCCGCGCCTCACGCCACCTCTCGTCACCGCGCAGCTCCCTTGCCGTATCGGTGACGGTGGCGGAAACGGAAGAAGAGGCACGGCGGATTTCTGCCTCACGCAATCTCTGGGTCATGCAGCTACTGCAAAATCGCGCGGGCCCCTTCCCGTCCATCGAAGAGGCGCTCGCCTATCCCTATACCGACGAGGATCGGACCATGCTGCGTGCCATCGAACAGCGTGGAATCACCGGCACGCCGGAACAAGTGCGCGCAAGACTGCTGGCGATGGGGGAGGCCCACGGGGTCGACGATTTCGTCATTCTGACAATTACCTATGACCAGCGCGACCGCATCCGCTCCTATGAGCTACTTGCGGAGGCGATGCACAGAACGTAAATCACGCCCTGGCAGCCATCTCCCGGCGCCGGTCAGACGGCCGCCGCAACATCCGGCTCCTCACCGGCCGCGTTTCGCAAAACGACGCAGGCGGCCAGATCGCCGGCAACGTTGACCGTCGTCCGCGACATATCGAGCAGGCGATCGACGCCCAGTACAATCACCATGCCCTCAAGCGGGATGCCATAGTTGCCGGCAACGCTTATCAGGATCGCGATACTCACGCCCGGCGTGCCCGGCGCGCCGATCGAAGCGGCCACCAGCGTCGCTACAAGCAGAATCGTCTGCGACATACTGAGATCGACGCCTGCCATCTGTGCAAGGAACAATATGGCGACGCTCTGATAAAGAGCCGTCCCCGCCATATTCATCGTCGCGCCTAGGGGAACAACCAGATTTCGTACCGCCGACGGCACGCCCAGCCGCTGTGCCGTTGCCATGCTCATGGGCATGATCGCGGAGGAACTCGATGTGGAAAAGGCCAGAAGCAGGGTTCCGCCTGCCGTTGTCAGAAACCGGACAGGCGACAGCCGCCCGGCCACCGTTACAATGAAAAGATAGAGCGTCATCAATATGACAAGACCCAGCAGAACGGTGCCGACATAGGCCGAGAGGCCGACCAGGGTCTCCAATCCGATGCGCATGACGAGTTGTGCCATCAAGCCGAATACCGCAAAAGGCGCCAGAAACATCGCCCATTTGACGATGGTCATCGATACCGAGAGAAGCGCGTCGAGAAGCTGCAGAAAGGGTTCGACCTTGGCCCGATCGACCTGCGCGGCCGCCAGGCCGAGCAGAAGCGCCAGGACAACCACCGCCAGCATGTCACCCTGTGCGATCGAGGCCATCGGATTGGTCGGCAACAGACCCGCAATGATGTCCGGGCCCTTCATCTCCGAAAACGGACTTCCGGCGGTATCGTTGACGCCAACCGTCGCTACGGCCGTGCCGCCTCCATCAACGTCAGCACGACTTTCTTCTGACGCGGAACCAACCGACAAAACGATTTGCTCGCCCGGCTTCAACCAGTTTGCCAGCATGACGCCGGTTGTGGCGGCCGCGACGGTCGTCAGGACGACGAAAACGGCGAAACGCGCGCCTATCGACTTCAACTCCGCCCCTGACCGTGCGCCGGTCAATCCACCGACAATCGATGCAAAGATCAGCGGGACAAGCACCATCGCAATCAACCCGAGAAATATCTGCGCGGGCAGCGCGAGCCATCTGCCAAGGTCCTCCGAAACTACCGGCGACAAGATGCCCATGTCCGGGCTCAGCACGACACCTGCTGCAAGCCCTGCCAGCATGCCGGCAACGACCTGCGCCCAGAGGCGGCTTCTGACCCATGCACGCAGGCGGAGGCGTTGGCGCTGAACGCGAATCGTTTGTTCAGGGCCTGCAGTCCCGGAGATATCCGCCATTACCGTCCGCGCCCTTCGCTGATTGTTCAGACATCGATGCAACTTCATCCAGGATGCACTGGCCGATATCCGGATGCCGGCCTAGTATAGAGGCTGTCTGTCTTTGAACAAAAAAGATGACGCGGAAAGGTGGCACGGACATGAGCGTCGACGGGGAACCAGTATCGTCATTGCCGAATCTCGAAGATGTCCTCGAACTCGTCTCGGATTCCGCTTCCAACTACCTGATTACGTGGCCAGTATTCGCGCAGCTTGGCGCGCTGCTTGTCCTGCTTGCCGTCGGACTGGCGTCAAGACGTGCCTTTGCTTCCTATGTCGACAGATTGACCGGACGCGGATTGACAGGCCCGGCCCTGTCCGCGGCACTTGCGCACTTGCGCCTCGTCATTCCCGCGCTGGCCGCCGCCATCGTCGTGTGGCTGGTCTATGGCGTTGTCCAAGCATTTGGCCTTCCGGGCGAAATCATCCGGATTGCCGCCAACCTTTTGACGGCATGGGTTGTCATCCGGCTGGCAACAAGTCTGATCCGCCAACCTGGATGGGCCTCGCTGATCGCTGCGATCATCTGGAGCATTACTGCGCTAGCGTTGCTTGGATTCCTGCAGCCTCTCTATCTGCTTCTCGATTCGGTTTCGTTCAGTGCGGGTGAATTCCGGATATCCCTGCTCGGGATCATCAACAGCGTCGTTCTCTTCGGCATATTCGTTCTTACCGCCAATTTCGTGCTGCGCCTCGTCGACGACCGCATGACGCATCTTGAGGGTATTTCAGCAGCAGCCCGTGTTCTCATCGTCAAGATACTGCGTATTGCCTTCATTGTTGCGGCCATCGTCGTCGCACTGACATCCGTCGGCGTCGACCTGACGGCCATTGCGATATTTTCCGGTGCGGTCGGGGTCGGTATCGGATTCGGGTTGCAGAAGGTCGTCTCGAATCTGCTCAGCGGCATCATGCTCCTGCTCGACCGCTCGCTCAAACCAGGCGACGTAATCGAAATCGGCGATGCCTATGGATGGATCGAGAGGATGGGCGCGCGCTATGTCACTGTTGCCACGCGCGACGGCAAGGAATATCTGATTCCGAATGAAGACATCATCACACAACAGGTCATCAACTGGTCCTACAGCAATCGGGCTATCCGAATCCGGATCGGTGTCGGCATTTCCTACCGATCGGACGTCCGCAAGGCGATGGCGCTGATGGTCGAGGCGGCGTCGACGCTGCCGCGCGTGCTGCAGGACGAGACGCACAGGCCACAGGCCCGCCTGGTCGATTTCGGCGAATCCTCCGTCGACCTGGAACTACGCATCTGGGTGCTCGACCCGGAGAAGGGAATCGTGAACGTCTCCAGCGAAATCCGCCTCGCCATCTGGGACGCCTTTCAGGCCAATGGCATCGAATTCCCATTTCCGCAGCGCGATCTTCATATCTCGTCGGCCAAGGGTCTCGAAGACCTGGCCAAGCATTTCGGAACGGACTGGCAGGCCGTCAGCCGCAGCTAAATCGGCGCGGGCACCTGTCCGGCGAATGCTTGACGTACAAAAGAGTTGAGTAGAGGCTTGAATGGGGCGCCGGGGTCTTGATCGGTCGATATGCAGAGTGCATGACGGCAGGAAAGGAGACACGCGATGATCACATCTTCGCTTCGCCAAAGACTCGTCAGCGCACCACTTTTGGGTTTCGTTCGGCGTGTGCTTCCGCCCATATCGGAAACAGAGCGCGCCGCGCTCGACGCCGGCACGGTGTGGTGGGACGCCGAACTGTTCTCCGGGAACCCGGACTGGTCCCGCCTGCTCTCCGCGCCGCCCGGGGTTCTCAGCGGACGCGAGCAATCCTTCCTCGACAATGAAACGGAAGAATTGTGCGGCATGCTCGACGACTGGCGCATTTCGACCGATCTCGCATTGCCGGACGATGCATGGACCTTCATGAGGGACAAGGGATTCTTCGGGATGATCATCCCGACGGAATATGGCGGTCTTGGCTTTTCGGCTGCAGCGCAGTCGGCCGTCGTGGTCAAACTTTCGACGCGCAGCATCACCGCAGCGGTGACGGTCATGGTGCCCAATTCGCTCGGGCCCGGCGAGCTGCTGATGATGTACGGAACGGATTCACAGAAGAAACGCTATCTGGAACCGCTGGCGCGCGGTCAGGAAATTCCCTGCTTTGCCTTGACCAGTCCGGTAGCAGGGTCGGACGCTGCCTCCATGGAGGACGAGGGCATTGTGTGCCACGGCGAGATTGATGGCCGGCAGGCGCTCGGTATCCGCCTCAATTTTTCCAAACGCTATATCACGCTGGCGCCGGTTGCGACTGTGATGGGACTTGCCTTCAAGCTGCGCGATCCGGACGGTCTGCTTGGCGACGATGTGGAGCGCGGCATTACCGTTGCCCTGATCCCGACCGACACCGCAGGCGTGAAAATCGGCCGGCGGCACTTCCCGAGCATGCTTGCCTTTGCGAACGGCCCCATCGAAGGCAAGGACGTCTTCATCCCGCTCGACTGGGTGATCGGCGGGCCGGCGCGCGTCGGCGATGGCTGGCGCATGCTGATGGGCGCGCTTGCCGCCGGGCGCGGAATATCGCTCCCCGCCCTCTCGACCGGCGGCGCGCAGTTTGCCGCCTACACGACAGGTGCCTATGCGCGTATCCGCGAACAGTTCGGGCTGCCGATCGGCAGGTTCGAGGGCGTCCAGGAAGCACTGGCGCGGATCGGCAGCGTGGCCTATGAACTCGAAGCAGCACGAAGGCTCACCTGCCAGGCGATCGATGCTGGCGAGAAGCCGGCCGTCATATCGGCAATCATGAAGTATCACGCAACCGAGCGCATGCGCGCTGCCGTCAACGACGCTATGGACGTGCATGGCGGCAAAGGTATTTGCGAAGGCCCCAAAAACTATCTGGGTTCTGCCTATCGTGCCATTCCGATCGGCATCACCGTCGAAGGCGCCAATATCCTGACACGCAGCCTGATCGTGTTCGGCCAGGGTGCCATCCGCTGTCACCCCTATCTGCTGACCGAAATGGAGGCGGCGCAGGACGAGGACAAGCTGCGCGGTCTCAAGACCTTCGACAGCGTCATCTTCAAGCATGTCGGCCACGTTGTTGCGACGCTCGGCAGGGCCACCTTGCGGGCCCTGACCGCAGGCCGATCCGCATCCGTGCCGGATGCAGGCCCTCTGACGGCGGATGTCAGGCGTCTCGCTCGTTACTCGGCGGCCTTGGCGCTTGTCAGCGAAGTGACCTTGATTTCTCTCGGCGGCGCGTTGAAACGCATGGAAAATCTCTCGGCCCGTCTCGGCGACGTGTTGAGTGAACTGTATATTTCCTCCGCCGTCGTTGCCCGATACGAACATGACGGGCGCCAGAGCGCCGACCTGCCATTCGCGCGCCTGTCGCTTGAAAGCTCATTCCGTCGCATCGAGCAGAGCCTCGATCGATTCCTCGCCAACTTCCCGAACCGGCTTCTGGCAATCGCCATGCGCGCCGTGATCTTTCCCTACGGCGTCCGGCGGCGCGCGCCCTCCGATGCGCTCGCCGCGGAATGCGCGGAAATCCTTCTGGCCCCATCATCGGCCCGCGACCGTCTGACCGGTGGCATTTATCGGCCTCGGGGGAACGATGAAGTCGCCATGCTGGATCGTGCTTTCATACAGGTTGACCAATCGGCCGCTGTACGCCAGCGGCAGCGCAAGGGCGAGGCCCTGAGTGCCGCCGAAACCGCGGCACTTGAGGAAACGGACAGGCTGGTGCGCATGGTCATCGGCGTCGACGATTTCGATCCGGACGCACTGACAATCACTGCGCGATCGGCACAATTCGACGCGACGCCGCAGCGCAGGGTCGTGTAGGATTCGCGGAGCGCGTTCCTCAGGCCCTCCCAACGGATGTCCCGATCATGACTCAAGACCAGGCCGTCATCCTTGCCATCCTGGCGGGCACTGTGGCGATGTTTGTTTGGGGACGCTGGCGTCACGACATGGTGGCCCTGGCCTCGCTGCTCGCCTGTGTGCTGGCAGGACTTGTGCCCAATGCGGCCGCGTTCGCGGGATTTGGCCATCCTGCAGTGATTACGGTTGCCTGCGTTCTCATTCTTAGCGGCGGATTGCAACAGTCCGGAGCGGTCGATGCCCTTGCGCGGGTCGCCTTGCCGCAATCGACAGGTGCCCTGACAACCATCGCCGCCCTGACCGGCCTCGCGGCTGTTCTCTCGGCCTTCATGAACAATGTCGGCGCTCTGGCACTTCTGATGCCCGTCGCCATCCAGGTCGCCGCCAAGCAGAATCTGCCCCCTGGCAAGGTTCTGATGCCTCTGGCCTTCGGCTCGATCCTTGGTGGCATGACCACGCTGATCGGTACGCCACCAAATCTGATCGTATCGGGCTTTCGCGCCGAAGCCGGCGCCGGCAGCTTCGCCATGTTCGATTTCGCGCCTGTCGGGCTGGCCGTCGCGGCAGCCGGGGTGATCTTTGTGGTGATTTTCAGCCGCTGGCTCGTTCCGGTGCGTGAGCGTGCCGGCGCGGAAGGGTTCGAGACCGGCGCCTACCTGACCGAAGCGCGCATCACCGCAAAGAGCAAGGCCGCCGGCATGACCTTGCGCGAGATCGACAAGGTTCTGGAAGAGGCTGACGCGCAGGTGATCGGCCTTGTGCGCAATGAAGTGCGCATTCCAGCGCCGAGTCCCTTTCGTGAGGTGACGCGCGGCGACATCCTGGTCATCGAAGCGGAGCCCGAAGGTCTTGTCTCCGCCCTGTCCACACTCGGCCTCAAGCTGGAAGAGGATGTTCGCAAGACTGACGAGGATGACTCCGGCGAGGACGAGAAGAACGGCGACGATACAGAACGCCATGACGCCGACAAGGATTCGGCTGACGACGAGGATCCCAAGGAAAAGCGCCGCAAGGCGATTCAGTCCGATGACGTCGTCCTGATGGAACTGGCCGTTCTGCCCGACTCCACCTTCGCAGGCCGATCCGCTTCCGATATCCGCCTGCGCACACGCTATGACATCAATCTTCTCGCCGTTTCGCGGCAGGGGCAACGTTCGATGGCCAGGCTGCGCACCATGACGGTCCGGCCCGGCGATGTTTTGCTGATGCAAGGCAGGCAGGAATCGCTGAACGAATTCGCCGCACATTTCGGCTGTGTGCCACTGGCCGAGCGGGCACTGCGCATCCCTGAACCACGACAGGCCCTGACTGCGAGCGGCATCATGGCGGTGGCTGTCGGCGGTGCCGCCTTTGGTCTCGTCCCTGCCGCCATTTCGTTTGCGGGCGGCGTACTCGCCTCAATGGCCCTGCGCGTGATTTCGCCCCGAACCGTCTACAATGCCGTCGACTGGCCCGTGATCGTCCTGCTCGGCGCTCTCATTCCCGTGGCAGGTGCGATGGCAACGACGGGGACAGCCGATCTGATTGCCCACGCAATGCTCGAAACGCTTGCTCAGGGGCATCCGGTGATCGCGCTGACGTTGATCCTGATCGTGACCATGACCCTGTCGGACTTCATGAACAATGCGGCGACAGCCGCCGTGATGTGTCCGATCGCCATCGGAACGGCGGACCAGCTGGGCGCCAGCGCCGATCCTTTCCTGATGGCCGTCGCCGTGGGCGCATCCTGCGCCTTCCTGACACCGATCGGCCACCAGAACAACACGCTGATCCTCGGCCCCGGCGGCTTCGGTTTTGGCGATTACTGGCGCATGGGACTACCGCTCGAGATCATCGTGGTCGCCGTCGGCGTGCCGATGCTGCTGCTGGTCTGGCCGCTCTGATCAGACCTTAAGCCGGTAGCCGGTCCTGAAGATGTAGACAAGCGCCGCAACGCAGAGTGCGAGAAAACCGACGGTCATGGCCAGACTGACGCCGAGGCCGACGTCGCCGCTACCATAGAACGCCCAGCGAAAGCCGCTGATCAGATAGACCACCGGGTTGAACAGCGTCACCGTCTGCCAGAAGGGCGGCAGCATCGTGATCGAATAAAAGCTCCCGCCGAGAAAGGTCAACGGCAGCACGATCAGCATCGGCACGAGCTGCAGCCGTTCGAAACTGTCGGCCCAGACGCCCAGGATGAAGCCGAAAAGACTGAATGTAAGGGCAGTCAGCACGAGGAAGGACAGCATCCAGAACGGGTGCGCGACCTCGTAGTCGACGAAAGCCTTGGCGGTGACCAGGATGATGACGCCGAGGATGATCGATTTCGAGGCGGCGGCACCAACATAGCCGATGACAATTTCGAGACCGGAGATCGGCGCCGAGAGCACTTCGTAAATGGTACCCGAGTATTTCGGCATGTAGATGCCGAACGACGCATTGGAAATGCTTTCGGTCAGCATGGTCAGCATCAGCAGGCCGGGAATGATGAAGGCACCGTAGGGAATGCCGTCGATCTCGGTGATGCGCGAGCCGATGGCGGCGCCGAAGACGATGAAATAGAGCGAGGTCGAGATGACCGGAGAGACGATGCTTTGCAGCAGCGTACGAAAGGTGCGCGCCATTTCGAAGGTGTAGATCGCACGAACGGCATAAAGGTTCATGGCCGCGCCCTCACGAGGCTGACAAAGATGTCTTCCAGCGAGCTCTGGCTGGTCTGCAAATCCCGAAAGTCGATACCGAGATCGCCGAGGCGTTTCAGCAGCGCCGGGATGCCGGTATCCTCGCTCTGTGCATCGAAGGTGTAGACCAGCGCGCCGCCACCCTCGGCGAGGTCGAGCTTGTAGCCGTTGAGCCCTTCAGGCACATGTTCGATCGGCGTCTGCAAGTGTAATGTCAACTGTTTCTTGCCGAGCTTCGCCATCAGCGCGTTCTTTTCCTCCACCAATACTATTTCGCCGTTGCTGATGACGCCGATGCGGTCGGCCATCTCTTCGGCTTCTTCGATGTAGTGCGTCGTCAGGATGATCGTGGTGCCGTTTTCGCGCAGGCGGCGGACCATCTCCCACATGTCGCGCCTGAGTTCGACATCGACGCCGGCGGTCGGCTCGTCGAGAAACAGGATTTCAGGTTCATGACTCAGCGCCTTGGCGATCATCACCCGGCGCTTCATGCCGCCCGAGAGCGTCATGATGCGATCGTCTTTCTTGTTCCAGAGCGACAGGTCGCGCAGCAGCTTTTCGATGTAGCCCGGGTTTGGCGCCTTGCCGAAAAGGCCGCGGCTGAACGTTACCGTTGCAAGCACGCTTTCGAAACCATCGGTCGTCAACTCCTGCGGCACGAGGCCGATAAGCGAGCGGGCCGCGCGGAAATCGCGCACGATGTCGTGGCCGCCCGCCAGCACGCGGCCGCCGCCCGGATTGACGATGCCGCATACAATGCTTATGAGCGTCGTCTTGCCGGCACCGTTCGGACCCAGCAACGCGAAGATTTCGCCCTTGCGGATTTCCAGATCGACATTCTTCAACGCCTGAAAGCCGCCGGCATAGGTCTTCGAGAGACTGGCGATGGAGATGATGGGCTGCATGGGGCGCCGTTTCCGACTCACAAGACCGATTTACGGTGGGGCCCGGAAGATGGGCCCTCCGGATTCAATTTTCAACCGGGGTTTTCCCGGGTTTTTATGGCGCAGGAAAATCCCTATGCGGCGCAGGCCTGTTTCAACGCCTCGATGTCGAACTTCTTCATTTGCATGAAGGCCTTCGTGACGCGCTGCGACTTCACGGTGTCGGCATCGAGCAGCATTTCGGGCAGAACGGCCGGCACCACCTGCCAGGACAGGCCGAATTTGTCCTTCAACCAGCCGCAGACGCTCTCCTCGCCGCCTTCGGAGAGCTTCGACCAGAAATAATCGATCTCTTCCTGCGTGTCGCAATGGATCTGGAACGAGATCGCCTCGTCGAATTTGAAACTCGGACCGCCATTGATGGCGACGAATTTCCGGCCGGCGATTTCGAACTCGACCGTCATGACGGAGCCGGTCTCGCGCTCATGGATTTCGTGTCCTTCCTCGCCATAGCAGGCGATCCTGCCCATCTTCGCGTCCTTGAAGACCGACATGTAGAAGTTTACGGCCTCCTCGGCCTCGGAATCGTACCAGAGGCACGAGGTGATCTCTCGGGCGGGAAGCCTCATTGGATTTCTCCTTCGATACGCACGAACAAAGCGGAAGCGCAGGCGCTACTCCGCCGCGCAGCAGGACCCGGCATTGCCGGTGCTTTCATATTCGTCGTGAAGCTTGACCCAGCTCATGGTGCCGCTCTCGTTGCGGCCCTTCGGCACCATGTCAAGATAATTGAAAGCCCCGACGATGGTCTCCGAGCCGCGCGCATAGGTCGAATAGGTGTGGAAGACATCGCCGGCCTCGTTACGCGCGAAGACGCTCATGCCGTGCAGGTCTTCAAGGGCATAGGGAGACGTGCCGTAGTTGTAACCGGCATTGCCGCTCGCCACCTGCTCGGGTGTGAAGGAGACGCCGAAGTCATAGTTGAACGAGGTGCCGTGCGAGGAGACCCAGTCGAAGCGCCAGCCCATGCGCTTCTTCACGGCCTCGATTTCCGGCAGCGTGGCCCGCGAGATAGCGACATAGGAAAGATCGGCCTGTTCGAAATGCTGTCGTGCCGCATCGACATGGTCGGCACCGAGCGCGCAACCGGGACAGATGTGATCGGAACCTGGCGTCAGCATGAAATGCTGGACAATGAGCTGGCTGCGCGGCCCGAAGAGATCGATCAAATGGCGCTTTCCAGTCGGCGTCTCGAACACGTAATCCTTTTCGACATTCACCCATGGCAGATCGCGGCGCAGCGCGGCCACGCGGTCACGCTCTCGCGTCAGCGTCTTTTCCTCGGCCAGCAGTGCCTTTCGGGCCGAGAGCCATTCGTCGCGAGAGACGATCTTTTGCTGTTCCATCTTTGTCCTCCTCCCAGTTTCGAGATCAGAGATCGACGATCGGCTTGAACCCGCCATACATCATGCGCGTATGATCGAAAGGCATCGGGTGGGGCATCTTCGCGAGGCGCGGATCGGCCATCACCTTCGCATTGACCTTGTCGCGATGAGCGCGTGACTTGTAGGAAATCCAGGCGAAGACGACAGTCTCCCCCTTTTTTACCTTGATACCCTTCGGGAAGGTCAGCACACCCTTGATGTCGAGATCCTCGCCGACACACTCCTTGTACTCGAGCGCACCATATTCCATCCAGATCTTGCCGGCCTTGCGCGACATACGCCTGTAGGCGTCGACGTTTTTCTTCGGAACGGCAAGTACAAATCCGTCAACATAGGTCATCTGATTTCCCCTTACTCAGCGCATAGACACGGCAGTCGGCGCCGACATTACGCGAAGAACTCCTCCAGCTTATTGAGCGAGCCCGTCCATCCGCGCTCGTGGCCAGCACGCGACGCTTCGTCGAACAATTGCGCGTGATGCAGCGTCAGGATCGTTTCGTCACCATCGGATTTCAGCGTCACCGTGACCTGCGACTCGCGTTCTGGCGTCGTGATCCATGACCAGCTGAAGACGAGCTTTTCGTTCGGCACCAGTTCGAGATAGGTGCCACCGACCTCGTGGCGGTCGCCGGTATTCTCGATCATCACGGCGCGGAAACGGCCGCCCACGCGCGGATCGCATTCAGCCTCCTTCATCACGACATTCTCGGGCCCGAACCACTGCATCATTTGCGCGGCGTCCGTCCACGCGGCGTAGACGCGGGCGGGCGTCGCCCGGAGCCGCTTTTTGAGGGTGAGGCTCGGCCGCGCCGCGGGAGTTGAACGATCTTCGACGTTGGCGTTGGCGGGCATTGGTCTTCCTCCAGAAATGCAGCGAGCCTGTCGAGCGCGCCGGACCAGAAGCGCTGATAGCGGATCAGCCACTGCATCGCTTCCTCCATGGGCCCTGCGTTGAGCTCGCAAGTTACGGAGCGCCCGATTTTGGTTTTCTCGATCAAACCGGCATCGGACAACACATCGAGATGTTTCATCACGGCGGGCAGCGACATCTTGAACGGCTTGGCGAGTTCGCTCACGGTCAGGGCATCCTCCCCTTCGAGACGGACGAGCAGCGCGCGTCGCGTAGGGTCGGCAAGCGCCGCGAAAGTCCGATCGAGAACGGCTTCTTTATACTTAACCATGCGGTAAAGTATTGGCGCGCGCAGTCGCTTTGTCAAGCGCTGCAATGCGCGGACATAAAAAAGCAGAGGACGTTTCCGTCCCCTGCCCTTCAATCTCAGATGTTCTTGCGCCCGATCAGCTCGCCATTTTCAGCGGCTCACGCGGTGCGGGGTTCGAGAATTCCATCGCGCTATCCTCGATGCTGCCGAATTTCAGCGACACGATGTCGAGGGCGTAGTTCTGGTAAAGTTTCCACGGTGCCTTTGTTCCCTGCTTCGGGAATTCGTCGATCGAACGCTGCACGTAGCCCGAGGTGAAATCGAGCCAAGGCTCTTCCTCCAGCGCCGGATCGGTGACGCGTGGCGTCGCCTGCCGCAGCCCGGTCTTTTCCATATGGTTGAGCAGGCGGCAGAGATAGGCCGAGGTCAGATCGGCCTTCAGCGTCCACGAGGCGTTGGTGTAACCGAAGGCGGAAGCGAGGTTCGGCACGTCGCTGTACATCATGCCCTTGTAGGCAAAGGTCTTCGACAGATCCATCCGCTTGCCGTCGACCGTCACTTCAAGACCGCTCAGCAATTGCAGTTTGAGACCGGTCGCGGTCACGATGACGTCGGCATCGAGTTCCTTGCCCGATTTCAGCTTGATGCCAGTTTCGGTGAAGCTGTCGATGTGATCGGTGACGACCGAAGCGTCGCCCTTCTTGATCGCCTCGAACAGATCGCCGTTCGGCACCAGACACAGGCGCTGGTCCCACGGGTTGTATTTCGGCGTGAAATGCGTATCGACGTCGTAGTCGGGCCCAAGCTGTTCGCGTACGCCCTTCAGAATGAATTCCCTGGCGCGGTCCGGCTTCTTGCGACACATGTTGAAGAAATACATGCCCAGCAGCACATTTTTCCAGCGCGTGATGCCATAGGCCATCATCGCCGGTAGACGTCGCCGGAGCCAGTTGGCAATCCGGTCTTCCTCGGGTCTCGAGACAACATAGGTCGGTGAACGCTGCAGCATGACGACATGCGCCGCCGTCTTCGCCATTTCGGGAACCAGCGTCACAGCGGTGGCGCCGCTGCCGATCACAACGACGCGTTTACCGCTGTAGTCGAGATTCTCCGGCCAGAACTGGGGATGGACAATGTCGCCCTTGAAGCGGTCGGCGCCGGCAAATTCAGGTGTGTAGCCCTCCGCGTAGTTGTAGTAGCCGCTGCACATGAAGAGGAAATTGCAGCTGTACTGCACCAGTTCCTTTTCCGGACCACGCTCGACGTCAACGGTCCAGGTCGCGGTGTCTGTCGACCAGGCGGCGCGTTTCACCTGATGGCGGTAACGGATGTGCCGGTCTATGCCGTGGTCGCGCGCCGTCTGTTCCAGATAGTTGAGGATCGAGGGGCCGTCGGCGATGGCCTTTGCCTCTTTCCAAGGGCGGAAGGAATAGCCGAGCGTGTACATGTCACTGTCGGAGCGGATGCCGGGGTAGCGGAAGAGGTCCCATGTCCCGCCGAGCCGCTCGCGGCCCTCAAGAATGGCGTAACTCCGGTTCGGGCTGTAGGTCTGCAGGTGGTAGCCCGCACCGATGCCCGAGATACCCGCGCCGACGACCAGCACGTCGAAATGTTCCAAGGCCATTGACCGTTTCCTTGCCGATTTCTGTTTCTGACAATTTATCAGTTTATGGTGCCGCAATCTACGGTCAAGCCGCTCTTGGGTCAATCGGCCGGTTGAGGCCGAGTGGCCCGCCGCCGTGCCAATCGCCGCTCCAGCCCCGCCCGCAAGCGCCGCTGGCGCTCATGGGTGATCGGATAGCGCAGGATTATGGCAATCGAGATCAACCAGAGGATGAGTGGCACGATGCAATACATGGCCAGCAGCGCGAATAGCGCTTCCGGCGAATTGTCCTTCGACTGGGCGTTGAAGCCGGCCCAGGCGAGGAGGGGCAGCGCGAGGCCCACACCCATCGCCTCGAAGGTCTTGCGGACCATGCCGAGGAAGGCGAACAGGAAGGCCGCGCGCGGCTCGCCGCTCTTGATGGTGTCGAGATCGACGACGTCGGCCATGATCGACGGGCCAAGAATGGGGGCCGCGCCGAGTGCGAGACCTTGCACAACATTGATTGCCAGCAGGCACCAGAAGACGGCCTCGGGCGCGACCGGTTTGATCAGATAGATGACCGCCGGTACCAGCATGAAGGCAAACATCGAGGCCAAACCGGCAATCGCGATGGCCTTGTGCTTGCCAACACGGCCGCCCATCCAGACCCAGAATGGCGACCCGGCAACGCCGGCGAGGAAGAGGACGAAAATCAGGATTGTTCCGGCAGCGCCGATGCCCGCTACATGATCGAAGAAGAAGATCACGACGCCGATGTTGATGGAGCCGGCCAGCGCGCCGAAAATCGAACTGAAGAGCACGATGCGGAAGGGACCGTTTCTCATCGCAACGCGCAGCCCGCGGCGGAACGAAATCGTGTCGGTCACCGGCACTTTCGGCTCCGGTACCGAGGAGAACATTATCAAGGCGCAAAGCGGCAGGAGGCCGGCCGTCAGCCAGCCCAGCACGCCGACGGCGCTACGGCTCGCGGCACCGCTTTCGGTGTCACTTGCCTCACCGCTCATATAAGCGCCGATAATAGGCGCCGTGATCGCGACCAGCAGGCCGACCAGCAAGAAGATCTCGCGGCTGCCGGTGATGCGGTTACGCTCCTGATAGTCGCCGGAGAGCTCCGCGCCCCAGGCGCCATAGGGAATGGTGATCAGCGTGTAGCCGAAATAGATCGCGGCGATCCAGATCAGCAGATAGAGGTTGGTGACCTCGCCTTGCGGCACGAACAGCATCAGCGCCGATAGGACCATCAGCGGTACACCGGCTGCGACCCAGGGCCGGCGCCGGCCCCAGCGCGTGTACGTACGGTCGGACAGACGGCCGATCAGCGGATCGGTGATGACGTCGGTGATGCGGGCCAGCATCAGGATGAAGCCGACAGCGGCAAGGTCGAGACCAAGTGTGCTCGAATAGAAAGGCGGGATGTAGACGGCCACCGGCAGGCCAATGACCGCCAGCGGCATCACCAGTTGACCGTAGGCGACAAGCTGCCAACGGGTCAGACGCGCCGCCGCTTCGCCGTCATGCGAATCCATCGACTTCTCTCCGCCCCCCTCAATTAGTAAATTTATTTTACGAATTAGCCGAGCGATGCATAGGCGCAAATTGCACTTTTCCCGGTTCAGACTGCGTTCAGGTTCAAAACGCCATTCTCCCTCTCAGCCGACGGGTCGAAAGCTCGCCGGTCACGTTTCACCCAGGCTTTGTCGAGCACGGGAAAACGTTGGGCGGCGTCCATTCCGTACCCCGTGGACGCCGCCTTTCTTTCTCTCAGGCCGCAGCGCTCGGCCGTGCCGAGACGCGCGCATGCCAAGCACGCAGGTTGCCTGCCTCGTCCGGCATTTCAAGGCCGGCGAACTTCGCAAAATCCACCGTGCAAAGCGCCGTGATGTCGGCAACCGAAAAGGCGTCGCCGGCAATGAAGTCGCGACCCGCCAGTTCGCGGTCGAGCCAGCGGAATGCAGCGGCAGTTGCTTCGCGATTCGACTCGCCGAAATCGTTGAACTGCTTCATGACCTTGGCCGTGAAGGGATGCGCATGGCGCCAGAAATTGCCAATGGGCCCCATCAGCGCAAACTCGACGCGGCGCAACCACATGTCGATCTGTGCACGTTCGAGGGCGGTGCGTCCGAAGAGCGGTTTCTCCGGATGCGTCTCCTCCAGGTAGCGACAGATGGAGACGCTCTCTGAAATGGTCGTGCCGTCGTCGAGTTCAAGTACCGGCGTTTGGCCGAGTGAGTTCTTTTGCCGGTATTCGTCGGACTTGTGTTCGCGCTTGATCAGCGACACTTCCTCGACTGGTAGATCTATACCCTTTTCGGCAGCGAAAATGCGTACGCGGCGCGGATTGGGCGCCGGCATGGCCGAATTGTAGAGCTTCATCGGATTCCCCTCCGTTCTGTTCGTCTGTTCGGGAATTCAGGTAATGAGGCCAATCACCGCGCCCGTCATTGAGGTCGCGAGCGTACCGGACACAAGCGCACGCGGCGCCAGTTCGACGATTTCCGATCGGCGCGACGGAACGATGGCGGCAAGACCGCCGATCATGATTCCGACGCTTGCCGGATTGGCGAAACCGCACAGCGCATAGACCATGATCAGGCGCGAACGGTCGCTCAACGTGGCGCCAGCCTCCCCTGCGAGAGCGATATAGGCGAGAAGCTCGTTGAGGATGGTCTTCGTCCCCATGATCTGGCCGGCGGCAGCAGCCTCCGACACCGGCACGCCCATCAACCAGACCAGCGGCGCAAAGGCCCAACCCAGAATGCGCTGCAGACTGAGCGGTTCGGCCCGAATATCCGGCAACAGGGCAAGCAGGATGTTGACCAGCGCCACGAGGGCCACCATCACGATCAGCATGGCGATGATATTGAGCAGCAGGCTCAGCCCGTCAAAGGTGCCCCGCGTCAGCGCGTCCATGCTGTTCTCGTATTCCACGGCCGGCGCGTCATTGCCGACGCCCGTCGGCATCCGGTCCTGTTCTTCCGGGATCATCAGGCGCGCAATCAGGAGTGCAGCGGGTAACGAAATCAGAGAAGCAGTCAGAATCTGACCAAGTGAGCCCGGCACGACAGAAGCAATGATACTCGCATAGAGGAAGAGTACGGTGCCAGCGACCGTCGCCAAGCCGACCGTCATCATCGCAAAGAGTTCGGCTCGCGACAGCCGTTCCAGATAGGGTTTGACCAGCAGCGGTGCCTCGACCATGCCGACGAAGACATTCGCGGCCGACGAGAGACCGACCGCGCCGCCGATACCCATGGTCTTGCGCAGCACAAAGGCGAAGCCATGCGTGATGACCGGCAGGACGCGCCAGTACCAGAGCAGGGCCGACAGGGCCGACATGAAGAGCACCAGCGGCAGCGCCTGAAAGGCCAGCACGAAGCTGTTCTGCGGATGGGCGATCTCATATGGTGCATCGCCCCCGCCAACATAGCCAAAGACGAAGCTGGTTCCCGCGCCCGTTGCCGCCATCAGTGCCTCGACAACACTGTTGAGCCCAAGCATCGCATCGCGCGCCACCGCTACTTTCAGCAGCGCCAGTGCCAGGATCAATTGCAGCCCGATAGCGACAGCCGCATCCTTCAGGAGCCGCCGGCGCGATGCGCGGCGGTTCTCGCTCAAGGCCCAGGCAAGACCGACAATCGTGGCAAGACCCAGGGCACTCTGAAGGGACAAAAGGGGCATGAAGCGGTCTCTTTGGGAAGGGACGGGCGGGCACATCCATCATAGGTCGGGGTCATCGCAGCGCAACGGGCCAGCCCCTGTTTCAGCGGCATTTCGTTCCCTTGACCCCCGCCCCCCTCTCATGCACAAAGTCCCCCCAGTTTTCGCAGGGACGGCCATTACCCCCTCCCGATAAGTGGTGTGGGACAAATACGGCCCCTTTCCTTTCGGCCGATCGACGGCCGACAGTTCAACTGGAGAAATACCCATGAGCATTCGATTTGACGGCAAGGTCGCCATTGTCACCGGTGCGGGCGGCGGCCTCGGCCGCTCCCATGCACTGGAACTCGCACGGCGCGGCGCCAAAGTGGTTGTCAACGATCTCGGCGGCGACCGGACCGGCGCCGGCGGCTCATCGGAAGCTGCAAAGAAAGTGGTCGAGGAAATCAATTCACTGGGCGGCGAGGCGATCGCCAACGGTTCGTCGGTCACCGACGACGAAGGCGTCAACAACATGGTCAAGCAGACCATGGAAAAATGGGGACGCATCGACATCCTGATCAACAATGCCGGTATCCTGCGCGACAAGTCATTTTCGAAAATGACGATGGAAGATTTCCAGCTGGTCGTCGATGTGCATCTGATGGGCACCGTCAAGCCCACCAAAGCCGTCTGGGAAATCATGAAGACCCAGAACTACGGGCGTATCGTGGTTACCGCGTCGTCGACGGGGCTTTACGGCAATTTCGGCCAGACCAATTACGGCGCAGCCAAGCTTGCCGTTGTCGGCTTCATCAACACGTTGAAGCTCGAGGGCCAGAAGAACAACATTCACTGCAATGCGCTGGCGCCGGTCGCCTATACGCGCATGACCTCGGACCTGATGCCGCCGGAAGCCGAACAGATGCTGACGCCCGACAGCGTGTCGCCAGGGGTGATGTTCCTCGTCTCGGAAGACGCGCCGACGGGCATGATCCTCTGCGCCGGCGCCGGCGTTTTTGCCGCGGCGCGGATGGAAGAAGCCGAAGGCATCTTCCTCGGCCGCGAAGGCCTGACGGCCGAAAAGGTTGCCGAGAACTGGGGCAAGATTTCCGATTTCTCGAATGCGACGCCCTTCCATATGGGCGGCGAACAAACGGGCAAGTTCTTCAAGCTGGCAACCGGCGGGAAGTAAGTCTCCGTACCGGAGGGACGTGCAAAGGGGAACCTTCCGGGTTCCCCTTTTTCTTCGGCCATACCGGATTGGCAAAGCGGAAATGCGATCCCTATAGTGCTGGAATGCCGATCCGGTTCCTCTTCGCAGTTGCGGCCCTTTTTCTTGCGACCGGCGGAGTTTCCTCCGCTTCCGCCGCCGCGGCGACTTGCGAGATCGACCGGCCGGTGATGTTTGGCGGGCTCGACTGGGATTCCAACGCCTTTCATACAGAACTTGCGCGCCTCATCATCGAACGCGGCTATGGCTGCGACACGGATGTGCTGCCTGGCTCAACGCTGCCGCTTATCACTGGCCTTGGGCGGGGCGACATCGACGTGCTGATGGAAGTCTGGCGCGACAATGTTACCGAGCCGTGGAACGACGCATTGCAAGCGGGGACCGTGGTTTCGCTCGGCACGAATTTTCCGGACGCCGTGCAGGGCTGGTATGTGCCGCGCTATGTGATCGAGGGCGACGCGGCGCGCGGCATCGAACCCATGGCACCTGGCCTTCGCTCGGTTTCCGATCTCAAACAACATGCGCCGCTCTTTCGCGATCCGGAGCAGCCGGACAAGGGACGGTTCTACAATTGCATTCTCGGCTGGAGCTGCGAGGAGCAGAGCACCCGCAAGCTCAAGGGATATGGGCTCGACCGGTTCTACACCAACTTCCGGCCCGGAACCGGCGCAGCGCTCGCCGCCGCCATCGCCTCCGCCCATGAGCGGGGCGAGCCTGTCGTTGCCTATTACTGGGGTCCGACATGGGTTCTCGGCGCCTTCGATCTCGTGAAGCTTGAAGAGCCAGCCTGGTCCGAAGCGGCGTGGAACGCTTTCAACGCAGATCCCGCGCGCAATCCGCCCGTCGCCTTCCCGACCGTTGAGGTGATTATCGGCGCAAATGCCGACTTCGTGGAGAAAGCGCCCGAGATTTCCGCCTTCCTGCGATCCTATGAGACCACGGGACAGATGGTAAGCGAGGCGCTTGCCTATATGCAGGCGAACGAGGAAGTATCCGCGCGTGACGCCGCGCTTCACTTCATCGAGACGCGGCCCGATGTCTGGCAGCAATGGCTGGCGCCCGAGATCGCGGATCGCGTGACCGGCGAAAAGGAAGCAGTGGCCAAAAGTTTTCCGGCGGCGCTCGAATTTCCCCTCGAGCAATGGGTCAATCTCGCGATGAAGAGCTTCGTTGCCGAGTACGGCAATGCCTTCCACGCGGCAAGCGGCTGGCTCCTTGCCGTCATCGTGGCGCTGGAATCGGCGCTTGGTTTCCTGCCCTGGTGGATCATTATTCTGGCAATCGCCGGCGCCGCCTGGCATGCCTCGCGGCGGATCGTGCTTCCCGTTGCACTGGCGGCACTGATGTTTCTCATCGGCATGCTGGGGCTCTGGGATCTTGCGATACAGACGCTGGCGCTGATGCTCGTTTCAGCTTTCATCACGGTGCTGATCGGGCTGCCACTCGGCATTGCGATGGCGTCGAGCGATCCCGGGCGGCGAATCATGCTGCCCGTGCTCGATGCGATGCAGACGATGCCGAGCTTCGTCTACCTGATCCCGGCGCTGATGCTGTTCGGTCTCGGCAAGGTACCCGCCGTCTTCGCGACGGTCATCTACGCGACGCCGCCGCTGATCCGGCTTGTCGATCTCGGCTTGCGAACGGTGGACCGGCAGCTCGTCGAAGTCGCCGCAGATCTCGGCGCCGACAGATGGCGCCTCCTTTTCGACATCAAGCTGCCGCTGGCGCTCCCCAGCATCATGGCGGGCATCAACCAGACGACGATGCTGGCCTTGTCGATGGTCGTGATCGCCTCGATGATCGGCGCGCGCGGTCTCGGCGAGGAAGTGTTACTCGGCATCCAGCGGCTCGATGTCGGGCGCGGGCTCGCGGCGGGCATCGCCATCGTCGCACTCGCGATCGTGTTCGACCGGATCACGCAGGCCTATGGGCGAACGAAAGCGGAGAAGGCACCGCCGCGCTAGAGGGCCTTCTCCATCCGCCAGACAAGTTGCGGCATGCGGCCCTCCATTGTGCCGATTTCGGTGCCGACCTCGCCTGTGACGCACCAGCCGTATTTCTCGTAGAAACGTCGCGCGCGCGCATTTCCAACCTGGCATTGCAGCCAGATGCGGCTGTGCCCTGCCCGCTTCAGTTCATCTTCGGCGGCGGCAAGCAGCAGCGGCGCGGCGCCCCGGCCGTGCCAGGCAGGCAGCACAAAAACCTGCGCGATGCCGTCGCCCTCCCAGCGTATGAAGCCGACAAGTTCGCTGCCGGCGCAGGCGACGATGCAATCGCAATCCCCGCCTTCCATGCGCTGCTCGAAAAATTCAAATGGACGTCCGGCCGCAATATCCGGTGTCAACTGCGCATGGCCTGCATGCCAGCCGTCGTGCCAAACGCGCGCGAGCGCCGGAATGTCTCCGGCGCTCGCTTGCCTGATCGTCAGATTGACGGCGGTGCTCAAAGGCCGAGCACTGCTTTCGCCATGATGTTGCGCTGGACCTCGTTCGAGCCCGCATAGATCGACGCCTTGCGCAGCGAGAAATAGTAAGGCGCAACGGTGAAGGCGTTTTTCGGTCCGATGTCGGGTTCGTTGGTCTCGATCATGCCATCCTCCACGAAGGGGATGGTGTAGTGACCGAGCACTTCAACCGCGAGCTGCGAGACCGCCTGCTGGATTTCCGTGCCGCGGCACTTCAGCAGCGAGGATTCCGGACCTACATTTCCACCGGTCGAGAGCGCGGAGAAGATGCGCAGTTCCGTAAACTCCATCGCGACGATCTGCGACTCGAGATCGGCGACACGGGCCTTGAATTCCGGATCGTCAGCAAGTACGCCGCCATCGACCATCGTCTCCCTGGCCATCTTCCGGGCCTTGTCAAGACCACGATAAAGACCCGCAGAATAAGGATTGCCGCGCTCGAATTCGAGCAGGTACTTGGCGTAGGTCCAGCCCTTGTTCTCCTCACCGACGCGATTTTCGATCGGGACCTTCACATCAGTGAAAAAGACCTGGTTGACTTCCTGATGCGGTCCTGGCGTGCCATCGAGCAGCACCAGCGGCTCCACCTTGACGCCGGGCGTCTTCATGTCGATCAGCAGGAAGGAAATGCCTTCCTGCGGCTTACCCTCCTTCGAGGTGCGGACGAGACAGAAGATCCAGTCGGCCCATTGCGCCACCGAGGTCCAGATCTTCGAACCGTTGACCAGATAGTGGTCGCCCTTGTTCTCGGCCTTTGTCTGCAGCGAGGCAAGGTCGGAACCCGCGCCCGGTTCGGAATATCCCTGACACCACAGCACATTGGTTTCGAGGATGTCCGGCAGGAAGCGCTTCTTCTGTTCAGGCGTACCGAACTTCATGATGACAGGCGCCACCATGGTCGGCCCGAAAGGAATAGTGTGCGGCACGCCAGCGCGGCCCATCTCCACGTCGAAGATATATTTCTGAGAGGCGGTGAAGCCCGGTCCGCCATATTCGGTTGGCCAGTTGGGCGCGAGCCAGCCTCTCTTCGCCAGCGCCTTCTGCCACTTCACATGGTTTTCCTTGTCCATGTAGCCATGTTTCGAACGTGCGTGCTTCGCACGCATTTCGGGCGTGTAGCTCTCCGCGATGAACTGGCGGACTTCCTGACGGAATGCCTCGTCTTCCTTGCTGAACGAAAGATCCATGATATTTCCCGCTTACACCTTGTCGAGAAAGAGCAGCGTCGGCGCACCGCCGAGCACGGCACCGAGCGACGGACCGGCAGCACGGAAATATTCGGTTTTGCCGTGTGCATCGAGGTCGGCCTGGGACGCGTATTGCTCCATCACGACATAGGTCGATGGTTCGGACTTCGACTTGAAGAAATCATACTGCAGGCAACCCTTCTCGTTAGCCCTGACCTTCTCGCGCAGGGCACCGAAGACCTTCTCGAATTCGGATTCCTTGCCGGGCTGCACTTTCAGGGTCGCCACGACACCGATGACACTCATGTTCCGCTCCCTTTTCCGATTGCCGTCATTGTTGTTGCCGGGACTTTAGGCGCAAAGCCGTGAGGCATCAATGTCCACGCTGCCCCGGCCTGTTCGCGCCGCAGCCTGGCCCTGTTCAAAATCGAACCCTTTCACTCGCCCTTGTAGGCCGGCGGCCGCTTGTCGAAAAAGGCGTCCAGCGCCTCATGGTGATCCTTCGTGTGATGAGCCAGCGCCTGCATGGAGGCCGAGAGTTCCATCACCGTGTCGAAGGAGGTCAGCATGCCCTGCCGCAGCAACTGTTTTGTCATGCGCAGAACATCCGGCGGCTGGTTGCAGATCTTCGCCGCAACCTCATTGGCCCGATCCATCAGCGCGGCGGCCGGCACGACTTCGGATACCAGACCCCAATCCCTTGCTGTGGCAGCATCGATTGTGTCGCCCGTATAGAGGAGCTCCGAGGCGCGGGCCATGCCGATGATGCGCGGCAACAGCCAGGCACCGCCATCGCCGGGAATAAGGCCGATTTTCAGGAAGGTCGCGCCAAAAATGGCATTCTCGGCAGCAATCCGCGTGTCGGCGAGACAGGCAACGTCATTGCCAAGGCCGATCGCCGGACCGTTGACCGCGGCGATCACCGGCACCTCAATGCCCCATACCGATCTTACGATCCGATGTATGCCGTTGCGGTATCGCTCGCGAATATGGACGCCCGGACCGCCGAAACCATCTCCGCCCTCGCGCATGGCCTTGACGTTTCCGCCGGCCGAAAAGGCCTTGCCGGCCCCGGTCAGGATCACGCAGCGCACGCCCCTGTCCGCATTGATGCGGGCCGCAGCGGCCGTGAAATTGTCGGCATCCTCCGGCGCACCCAGCGGGTTGCGGCTCTCCGGCCGGTTGATGGTCAGGGTAACGACCGGGCCGTCTTTCTCGAAAATCAGGGGATCGCTCATTGCTGGATTGCCTCTTTCCTGTGCATTTCTCGGCGGCCAGATGACCGCGCGCATTCCTTCGGCATTTGTGCCGTATTTGCGCGGAATTATGCAGCTTTAACCACGTATTGGAAAACCTTGTTAAGACTTTTCGCCGAGGCTTGGCCAATGATTTCGGGGGAGCCCCTGCGCCATCAGGCCGGGGCGCGGGCGCCTCAACGGCAGGACGCCAAAAAGGCAGGCACATGGCATTGGACGAGGCATCACGGAACACGGCGCCGGATGCGGGCGCGGACGGCAGCTTTTTCGGGGCCGCGTCCGCAGAGCCGCGCCGCCCCGGCCTCCGCGCCTACTTAGCGACCGTGACCAATGGCGGTGCCGAGCTCACCCCCAAGGCGCGGCTTGCCCAGCTCCAGACGCTGGCTGAATCGCAAGTCAGCATGCCGTATGTGCTTTTGGCGCTACTCGCCGTTTTCGGTCTCAGTCATGCCTATATCGTTGCCTGGCCGATAATCGCCCTGTGGATCGGCGCCATGACGATCTTGCAGCTAGCAACCCATTTCACGGCACGACATTTTCTCAGAACTAAACCCGACCCGGACGATGCCAATCGCTGGCGCTGGCGCTTCGAAACACTTACGGCGCTCTTTTCAGTCAGCTTCTCCTCGATCCTGTTTCTCTTCTGGCAACCGGATGACCTCTTCCATCAGACCTACCTGATTTCGTCCGTCACGATCGCGCTGGTGCCGATGACGCTGGTAACGGTCTTCTACTTTCCGGTCTTCTACTGGACCGTTCTGCCCACGATCTGCATCCTGGGGACGCGAATCGCGCTTTACGGCGAGGCGTTCCATTTTGCGATTGTCGGGGTGCTCGTTGCTTTCACTCTCCTACTCGTCAAGCTTGCCGCCCAGGTCAACAAGGCCATGCAACGCGCGACCGTGCTGCGCGAAGACAAGAATGCGCTGATCGACCAGCTCTTCAAGGCCAAGCGCGATTCCGATGCGGCACGCGCGCGCGCCGAAGAAGCCAACCGCGCCAAGTCGCATTTCCTCGCCAATATGAGCCACGAGCTGCGGACGCCGCTCAACGCCATTATCGGCTTCTCCGAAGTCATGTCGTCCGAAATCTTCGGCAAGCACGTCGTGGCGACCTACAAGGAATATGCTGACGATATCAATCGCTCAGGTCAGCATCTTCTCGGTCTGATCAACGACGTTCTTGACCTTTCGCGCATCGAGGCGGGACGTTTCCAGATCTCCGAAGAAGACGTCGACATCGTGCAGCTTGCCGAAGACAGCCGCCGGATTCTCGAAATCCGCGCGCAAGGCCAGCGGGTGACGATCGCCACGACATTCGAGCAGAACCTGCCCATTTTCCATGGCGATGCGCGCGCGATGCGGCAGACCTGGATCAATCTCCTGACCAACGCGATCAAGTTCTCGCCACCCGGCTCGGAGGTCCGCATGTTCGCCCACATGGAACCCAATGGCGAAATGCGCTTCGGAGTTCACGACAACGGGCCCGGTATCGCCGAATCCGAGATCGACAAGGTAATGCATGCCTTCACCCAGGGCGCGTCGGGGCTCGCGCAGCCGGGCAAGGGTTCAGGTCTCGGCCTTTCAATCGTCAAAGGCCTTCTGGCGGTCCATGGCGGTCGCTTCGAACTGAAGAGCAAGCTCGGCGAGGGAACACAGGCCGAATGCGTGTTGCCGCCGCAACGCCTTCGCCGGGCCGTACCGGACCGCCGATCGGCCTGAGTCCAGCCCAACGGCTAGCACGGTGGCAGCAAGCGTTTTTCCTGAAACAGACGAAACCACTTTCGGAACATCTCTTCCGTGTCGATCACGTCATGGAAGCCGGCCTTTCGCAGCGCTATGGTCGAAACGATGGCAGCCGGTACTTCGCGCGCGGCACCATAGGCCATCGTGAAATCCGCATAGTGAAAGGACTCGCCCACAAACGCGTTCATATCCGGCGCGACGAGATCGTATTTCCTCTTCACCGCGTCCCAATCGGCTGCGCGCCTCGGCATTTCGGCGCCAAGCGACATGGCCGCATCCGGTCCCGGCTTCATGCCAAGCGCATCGGCGATGGCAGACCAGACATTCTTCCAGACGAAGACGTCACCATTGGTGATGTTGAAAATCGCGTTCTCCTGCCGGTCGCGGACGCCTGCCCAGGCGATGGCGTCGGCAAGGAGATCGGCATCGACGGCTTCAAGCACGGACGATGAACCACCTGGATAGCAAAGCGGCCTGCCTTCCTCCTTCAACAGGGCGGCATAAACACCGATGGCGGGGATCAGGTTCATTGCCGCGCCGAGCGAAAAACCGAAAACGATCTGCGGACGAAAGATCGTCCAGTGCCAGTCACGGCCTTGTTGCTTCGTACGGATATAGCTTTCCTGGTCCCAATAAAAATTGGGCTGCTCCTTCAACTCCGAACGGTTTTCGCGGGCGGGCACGGCCAGCGGGCGGACATGCGCACCATAGGCCTTGGTCCCCTGCAAGAGCGAAACATGGCGGAGACGCGGCGTCACCTTTTCCAGCGGGTCGAAAAAATTCTCGAGCATGCGCCGGTTGGTCTCGATCTGATCCGCCTCGAGCCAGCCCGCCACGAGGCCGGGCTTTTCGTAGAGGGCGGCATAGACCACGCGTGTGACATCGGTCATGGCGGACAGCGTGTCGGCACAGGCGGCACGGTCGGTGAGGTCGAGCGCGACATGACGGGCGCCGAAGGTCTCGAAGGGCTTTCGGCGCGAAACCGCCGTCACCTTGTAACCCCGCGTGGCGAAATGCTTCATCGCTGCAAAACCGACAAGTCCCGTGGCGCCCGCAATCAGAACATGTTCCTGCATGCTTCCCTCCTGTTGCCGATGTCCGTGCCGAGCCTAGGCGCAGGAGCGGGGTGCGGTCAAAAAGCACCAAAGAAAAAGGCCGCTCCGGGGAGCGGCCTTGATCGTTTCGGTCCGATGCCAGTTACGCGGCTTCGGAATAGCGCTTCAGCTGATAATCGACATTCCCGAACTGGGTGTCGATCATGGTCAGGCGCTTGAAGTAGTGGCCGACATTGAGTTCGTCGGTCATGCCCATGCCACCGTGAAGCTGCACGGCCTGCTGGCCGACGAAGCGGCCCGCCTTGCCGATCTGCACCTTGGCACCGGCCGCCGCCTTGACGCGTTCGGCCTCGCTTTCGGCGAGCTTCAGGTTGACCATGTAGGTCATCGACACCGACTGCTCGTGGGCCATGAACATGTCGACCATGCGGTGCTGCAGAACCTGGAACTTGCCGATGGGGACACCGAACTGCTTGCGCGTCTTGCAGTATTCGACGGTGGCCGTATTGAGTTCCTTCATGCAGCCGATGGCTTCGGCCGAGAGTGCCGCGATCGCCTCGTCGGTGATCTTCTCGACGAGCGGCAAACCTTTGCCCTCGGCACCGATCAGCGCGTCGGCGCCGACCTTGACGTTCTCGAAAGTGATTTCCGAGGCGCGGCGCCCATCGACCGTCGGGTAGTCGCGAGCCGAAACGCCGGCTGCCGACTTGTCGACGATGAAGACAGAAACACCGTCGCGGTCACGCTGGCCACCGGAGGTGCGCGCCGTCATGATCAGTTTCTGGGCCCAGGGGGCGCCCAGCACCACGGCCTTGTAGCCATTGATCGTGTAGCCCGCGCCGTCCTTCTTCGCAGTCGTGGTCAGATCGGCCAGATTGTAGCGGCCTTGCGGTTCGGCATAGGCGAAGGCCCAGACCGTCTCACCGCCGATAATGCCAGGAATATGCGCTTCCTGCTGCTCTTTCGACCCGCCCTCGCGGAGGAAACCACCCGCGATCACGACCGTTTCGACATAAGGCTCGATCACAAGATGACGGCCAAACTCTTCCATGATGATCATGTTCTCGATGGCGCCGCCGCCAAGGCCGCCGAGCTCCTCGGAGAAGGGCGCGGCCAGCAGGCCGAGTTCGGCAAACTGCGCCCAGATTTCCGGGCGCCAGCCTTCGGCCGTCTTCGTCACCTTGCGGCGCGTGTCGAAGTCGTATTTGTCGGCAAGCAGGCTCTGCACCGTGTTGCGCAGCAGCGTCTGTTCCTCTGTGAACGAAAAATCCATCTCGTGACCTTCCCCTTGATGTTCTTGCGTTCCGAAGCCTCAGAGGCCCAGAACCATTTTTGCGATGATGTTGTGCTGGATCTCGTTCGATCCGCCATAGATCGAGGTCTTGCGCATGTTGAAATAATCCTGCGCGGTGCCGGTACTGTAATCCGGACCGGGAACGAATTCGTTGCCGGTGACTTCCATGCGCGGCGCCTGAACCAGTGCGTAATTGCCGACCGCTTCAACCGCCAGTTCCGTGATGCGCTGCTGGATTTCGGTGCCCTTGATCTTCAGGATCGAGGCCTCGGGACCAGGCCCCCTGCCCTTGCTCTCGGCGGCCAGCGTGCGCAGTTCCGTCACTTCGAGCGCCGAGAGGTCGATTTCGAGTTCGGCGACCTTGCGCGAGAACTCATCGGTCTTCATCAGCGGCGCGCCGTCGATCAACTCGGCGTTGGCAATGTTCTTCAGACGTTCGATGGCCTTCTTCGAACGCGCCACGCCGGCGATGCCGGAGCGCTCGTTGCCGAGCAGGAACTTGGCATAGGTCCAGCCCTTGTTCTCCTCGCCGATCAGATTTTCGACCGGCACCTTGACGTCTTCGAGGAAGACCTCGTTGACCTCGTGCGAGCCGTCCATCGTGATGATCGGACGCACGGTGATGCCCGGCGTCTTCATGTCGATCAGCAGAAAGGAAATGCCTTCCTGTGCCTTGACGTTCGGATCGGTGCGGACGAGACAGAACATCCAGTCGGCGAACTGCGCCAGCGTCGTCCATGTCTTGCCGCCATTGACGATGTAGTGGTCGCCCTCGCGTACCGCCTTGGTCCGCAGGCTGGCAAGGTCGGAACCCGAACCGGGCTCGGAATAGCCCTGACACCACCAGTCGTCGCCCGAGAGAATGCCGGGCAGGAAGCGCTTCTTCTGTTCCTCGTTGCCGAAGGTGTAGATCACGGGACCGACCATCGAGAGACCGAAGGGCAGGAGCGGCGAGGTTTCGGCACGCGCATTTTCCTCATTCCAGATATAGCGCTGCGTGATCGTCCAGCCGGTACCGCCATATTCGACCGGCCAGTGCGGGACGATCCAGCCCTTCTTGTAGAGGATGCGATGCCAGCGGAGGATATCTTCCTTCGACATTTCGCCGCGCGAACGGCGGGCACCGCCCCTCAGTTCCTGCGGGTAGTTGCTGGCAATGAACTCGCGAACCTCGTCGCGAAAGGCGAGTTCTTCGGGGGAAAAGCGCATATCCATAGAGTCGACCTCCAAAGTGGCAGCGCGCGGGCGGTCTCTGCCCCCCGCGCTTCACGCCGGCCTAATGTTTTCCTGGTCCGGTGCCGCCCGTCCGGGGGACCAAGCCCCCGTCGATCCCGCGTGCCGAGACGCCATTTTGGCGGTGATAATAGTCCCAAAGGTCCCTGTTGCAAGGGCAGGGGCTCCTATGCGGCGATCGGGGCGCTGTTCGGTTTTGAACGGTGACACAAGCCTTCATGGGCTCCAGCGCTGCGACCGCGTCGCCATGCCGCAATGGATCGCGGCAGCGGATCTGACCAGGGCGATGGCAAGCGCGGCGCCGGCCCCCTCTTCCGAGGTCAGCCCCGTCCGGAGCAGCGGCTCCTTGCCGAGTTCCTCCAACAATCGCGCATGGGCCGGTTCCCCCGAGCAATGGGCCGCAAGGCAATGATCGAGCGCGCCGGGCTTCAGCCTGTGCAGCACGGCCGCTGCCGTGCAGACCACGAAACCGTCGAGCAGGACGGGGATGCGCTGGTAGCGGGCGGCGAGTATCGCGCCGGCGATGGCTGCAAATTCACGACCGCCGACGCGGCGCAGCGCTTCCAGCGGATCGGCGAGATGCCCCTCATGCGTGGCAAGCGCCGCGGCGACGGCGCCGCTCGCGAAATCGGAATCATCCGTCCGGTCTGCCGGTCTGCCGCCGAAAAGAGCCGCCGCGAGCGCGGCGGCAGCGACGCGTCCGCCCTCGCCCGCCGCGCCGATACAGAGGAGGTCGGTGCCGCCGGCAATCGCCTCCATGCCGAAGGCCATGGTAGCCGCGCAGGCCGCTTCGGAGAGCGCCGCCTCAGTGCGGATGTCGGGCACGGGCATGTCGAGCGCGAGGTCGAAGACCTTGAGGCCTGCTTCGGCCTGCAGCGCTACCTGATTCACGGCCGCGCCTCCGGCCGCAAAGAGCTCGACGAGACGATGGGTTGCATGTGCGTCAGCACCGGGTATGTCGGCGGCAATGCCGTGCGTCGCGGCGAAGATCGCGACAAGCGGGCGCGTGACGGCGGGTTTCGGGTTGGCTTGCCAGGCGGCCATCCATTCGGCGATGTCGGCGAGGCGGCCGAGCGAACCCTCGGGCACTGCGAGATCGCGCGTTCGCGCCCGCGCCGTGGCGCGCGCCGCCTCATCCGCTTGCGGCAGGCCGGCCAGCAGGTTGCGGATGTCGTCGAAAGGCAGGCCGGTGGCGGCGCGGGTCATGTTTGAACTCGCCATGGGAAATCGGTTCGTCCGCTCTATACTCCGTCGCATCGTCGCCCGGAACCCGGAAAAGCCGTTTGACCTATTCGAAGCCGATCAAAAGCCCTTGCCTCAGCATCTGCGCCGTCGACGGCCGCGCCAATGCCTGTGTCGGGTGCGGGCGGACGCTGAAGGAGATCGCCGGCTGGTCGCGCATGAGCGACGGCGAGCGCGACACCGTGTTGCGCGCCCTTCCGGCGCGCATCGCGGCGCTGGGCGAGAAGGCGACGGCACCCGAAGAGGCGCTCGCGAAGATCGCCGCCGCGCTCGACTAGAAATACGCCACGCACGCAACGAAGGCCCCGTGACGCGATCCTTCCGGGGTTTCGGCACGCAACAGAAAGAAGGATGCGCGGGGCGCATATTGAACTCGACCGCACATGTTTCATGTGACATGTGGCACATGCAAGAGGCGGCTTCGTGCCCGCCCCGCGCGTTGCGGATTTATGGTCCGAGCAACCATCCATGACATCCAGCCGCTTTTATCGGCGGTGGCGCCCCCGGGTCGTAGTGCCCGGCT
Source organism: uncultured Parvibaculum sp. (assembly GCF_963975745.1). Lineage (NCBI taxonomy): Bacteria > Pseudomonadati > Pseudomonadota > Alphaproteobacteria > Hyphomicrobiales > Parvibaculaceae > Parvibaculum > uncultured Parvibaculum sp. Next base: position 259,648 of record NZ_CAXBIB010000002.1, read on the forward strand.
CACTCCTCGGTCCTCCCGGGGAACGTGGTCTGGCACCACAATCCGCGGGACCGCAACCCCCTCTCCACGCATTCGGCCAGTCCGGACGCGCCCTTCGGTGGAGCGAGATGAACCTAATATGGGGGCGGTTTGAGGGGTGGAGATAAGTTTTTTTCGGGGTGGTCAGCCCACGTCCTTTTTCGCGCGGGCGTTGAGCGGATCGCGCTTCAGAATGCGGCCTTCCAGCGCCCCGAGCCAGTCGAGGCCTTCGCGCAGGCGCACCACATCGCCGATGACGATGATGGCGGGGGCCTTGAAGTTCGCGCGGGCGACATCTACCGCCGCGGTACCGAGCGTCGTTTCGAGAACCTGCTGGTCCTTCAGCGTCGCGTTGCGGACCAGGGCCACCGGCTCATCGGCGCAGCGGCCGTTTTCGATCAGCAGTTTCGAAATCGCGCCGAGATGCGAGAGCGCCATGTAGAGAACGATGACCGGCGAGCCTTTGGCGATCGACGGCCAGTCGAGATTTTCGGGTACCGCGCCGCCCGCCATGTGGCCGGTGACAAAGGTCACCGCGTGGTTGATGTCGCGATGCGTGACCGGGATGCCGGCATAGCCGAGGCCGCCGACGCCGGCGGTGACGCCCGGCACAAGGCGGAAGGGAACGCCCGCATCGACCAGCGCCAGGGCTTCCTCGCCGCCGCGGCCGAAGACGAAGGGATCGCCGCCCTTCAGGCGCAGCACGCGCTTGCCGGCCCGTGCCAGCTCGATGAGCCGCGCCGAGATGTCGCGCTGTTTCGGGCTCGGCTTGCCGCCGCGCTTGCCGGAATATTCAAGCTTCGCGCGGGGATCCGCGAATTGCAGCACGGTCTCGTCAACCAGCGCGTCATAGACGACGACATCGGCCTGTTTCAGCGCATTGAGCGCATGAAGCGTCAGCAGGCCCGGATCGCCCGGACCCGCGCCGACCAGCCACACCCAGCCCGGCTCGAAAGCCGGCAGCGCCAGCGTCGAGACGGCTTCGTCCGCGACATCCGGCACCCGCTTCGCTTTCCGGTTCCCGGTCAGGGATATGACTTTGTGCCCGGTCATTTCACTTAATTTTTTCGGTGTTTATCTTTCAAGGCAACCATAGCATGTAAATAAGAGCTTGTCGCGATCGTGCCAAGGCCGGGATTACGGATTTCTCACACAATCCGCCCTACATTAGGACCATGAGACAGAACAACTGGACATGGGCGGCGCTGCTGCTTCTGGCGCTGGTGGCGCTGCTGCTGTTCCTCAACAGCCGCTTTCCCGGCGCACTGGACAGCGAGGACGCGCAGATGCGGCTGGTGCACAGCCTGCTGCTGCTGGCGCTGGTGGGCGGCAGCCTGGTGCTGGGCTGGCGCGAGCGGGCCGGCCTCGCGCTCAAGCAGGCGCTGATCTGGATCGCCATCGCGATGGCGCTCGTCGTCGGGTACAGCTACAGCGACGTCTTCATGGATATGGGCGACCGCACGCGCACGGCGCTGGTGCCGACGGTGCCGGTCGAGAGCGAGCCCGGCACGGCCTATCTGTCGCGCAATCTCTCCGGACATTTCCATGCCGACGGGCTGGTCAACGGGACGCATGTGCGGTTCATGGTCGATACCGGCGCCAGCGACATTGCGCTCAGCGCCTCGGATGCGCAGCGCATCGGGCTTGACCTCAACAGTCTGCGCTACACCACGCCCTATCAGACGGCCAATGGCACGATTTACGCGGCGCGCCTGACACTCGACGAAGTCAGTATCGGCGCAATCCGGCTCAACAACGTCACCGCCTCTGTCTCCCGCGAAGGGCTCGGCCAGTCGCTGCTGGGGATGAGCTTCCTCGGACGGCTATCGTCGGTCGAGGTCCGGGGCGAACGGCTTGTCCTGCGCGAATAGCGGGGCTGCATGCGCGGCCAAAGCCCGCTATAACCGCCGCCAGCACCCTGTCTCCCGGAGAGATCATGCCCCTGAAGCCGCGCGCCGACCTCAAACCCAACACGATCGAATTCGAGAACCTGGCGCTCGTTTCGCCCAACGGTTTTCGCGAGTATGACGCGCGCTGGCTGTTCGAGAAGGAAATCAACCTCGTCGGCATCCAGGCGCTGGGGCTCGGGCTCGGGACGCTGATCCATGAGATGGGTGTCAGCCCCCGGATCGCCGTCGGCCACGATTTCCGCTCCTATTCGGTGTCGATCAAGCAGGCACTGGTCATCGGCCTGATGGAAGCGGGCTGCGAGGTTCACGATATCGGGCTGGCGCTTTCACCCGTCGCCTATTTCGCGCAGTTCGCGCTCGATGTGCCCTGCGTCGCCATGGTGACGGCGAGCCACAACGAGAACGGCTGGACCGGCGTCAAGATGGGGGCGCAGCGTCCGCTGACCTTCGGGCCCGACGAAATGACGCGGCTGAAGGAGATCGTGCTGGGCGGCCTCGGGCGCGCGCGCGACGGCGGACGATATATCCGCGTGGGCGACATGGCGGACCGCTACATTGCCGATCTCACCAACCGGCCAAAACTGAAGCGCAAGCTGAAAGTCGTCGCGGCCTGCGGCAACGGCACGGCGGGCGCCTTCGCGCCACAGGTGCTGGCGGGGATCGGCGCCGAAGTGATCCCACTCGATTGCGAACTCGACTGGACGTTCCCGCGCTATAATCCAAATCCGGAAGACATGGAAATGCTCCATGCACTCAGGGACAAGGTGCTGGAGACGGGTGCCGATGTGGGCCTCGGCTTCGACGGCGATGGCGACCGCTGCGGCGTCGTGGACAATACGGGCGAGGAGATTTTCGCCGACAAGGTGGGCGTGATGCTGGCGCGCGATCTCTCCGCGCAATACCCGAACGCGCAATTCGTGGTCGACGTCAAGTCGACCGGACTGTTCCTCACCGATCCGGTGCTGATCGCCAATGGCGCCAAGACCGACTACTGGAAGACCGGACATTCCTATATCAAGCGGCGCGCCCACGAACTCGATGCGCTTGTGGGCTTCGAGAAATCCGGACATTATTTCTTCAATCCGCCGATCGGCCGCGGCTATGACGATGGCCTCGTTTCCGCCATCGCCATTTGCGACATGCTGGACCGCAATCCGGGAAAGACGATGTCGGATCTGCGCGAGGCGCTGCCGAAGACATGGGGCTCGCCCACCATGTCGCCTCATTGTCCGGACGAGAAGAAATATGAAGTCGTGGAGCGGATGGTGAAGCTTTTCGAGGAAATGGAAACGAAGGGCGACAAGCTGCTCGGACAGACGATCCGCGACGTGGTGACAGTGAACGGCGTACGCGTGACGGTGGAAGACGGGACATGGGGACTCGTGCGCGCTTCGTCGAACAAGCCGGGCCTTGTGGTGGTCGTCGAAAGTCCGGCTTCGGAAGCGAACATGCGGGCGATGTTCGCCGAGATCGACAAGCACCTCTCGGCACAGCCGGAAGTCGGCGAATACGATCAGAAGATTTGAAGGCGCCAGCCACCTTACAAGGGGCGCATAGATGTCCGATTCCGACAACGAAGGCCTGATCGACGCCGTCGACGCGCTGCTGCCGGCCTTGTTGCAAGCGCTTGAGGCGCTGGGCTTTATCGCGCGGCATCTGCATCCGCCGCTGATCGGCGAGTTGACCGAACAGATGGGGCCGGTCGAGGCGCGGCTTGCCGAAACACGGGCAACGTTCGATGCGGCGGTGTGGCCGGAGCACCTTGTGCCCTTCCACGATCATGTGCAGGACGCAGCGGAGGCCGCGCGCGCGGCCTTCGCGGCGTTGCGCGCCGCTGGCGAAGCACCGGCCGAGGCGGGCGGCCCGGTCTTCGGCGCCTACCGGGCGCTGCGTTATCTGCCGCGGGCGCTGGAGAGCCTTTATCCCGTCAGCGCGATGCTGCCGCCGGTCAGCCGCTTCTTTCTCAACGAGACGAGGCGCGACGATGCGACGCTGGTCGAATCACTGGCCGAGGGCGCGACGCGCGAGGGAACCGGCGTTCATCATTTCGGCAATGAGAAAGGCCAGCGCGGCGGCTTCTCGCTTTATGTACCGGAGACATACGACGCGGCGCAGCCGCATCCGCTGATCGTTGCGTGCCACGGCGGCAGCGGGCACGGACGCAGCTTCCTGTGGAGCTGGCTCAGCGACGCACGCTCGGCGGGCGCTATCCTGCTGTCGCCAACATCGCTCGACGCCACCTGGTCGCTGATGGAGCCGGAGCAAGACCGCGCCTCGCTCGCGCGAATGATGGCGCATGCAGCCGGGCGCTGGAACATCGACGCCGACCGCATATTGCTCACCGGCATGAGCGACGGCGGCACTTTTACCTATCTCGCCGGGCTTTCTGGTGGGCCCTTCACCCATCTGGCGCCGATGTCGTCGGCCTGGCATCCGATGCTGATGGGCATGGCCGATCCTGCGCGGACCGCGGGACTTCCCGTCTATATTGTGCATGGCGCGCGGGACTGGATGTTTGCCGCCGACATGGCGCGGCTTGCCCAGGCCGAACTTTCAGCGGCGGGCGCGCGCGTCACCTATCGGGAGATCGCGGATCTGTCTCACACTTATCCGGCGGAAGAAAACGCGCGGGTGATCGACTGGTTCCTCGATTAGCCGAAGAGCCGATAGAACATCTGCAGCGATGTCAGCGCCAGGAAGAGCGCGAAGGCGCGGATCAGCGCCTTATGGCTGATCGCATGGGCAATGGCGGCACCCCAGGGCGCGGCCAGCACCGAAAGCGGCGCGATGAGCGCGATTCCGATCAGATTGACATAGCCGAAGCTGAAAGGTGGCAGCAGCGGGTCGTTCCAGCCTGCCCACATGAAGCCGACGACGGCCGGTACGGCAATCAGCACGCCGAGACCCGACGAGGTGGCGACTGCCTCGCGCGGGTTCTTGCCATAGAGCGTCATGAAGCTGACGGCGAAGGTGCCGCCGCCGATACCCATCAGGGCCGAGAGCGCGCCGATGACGCCGGCGACCGAATATTGCACAGGCCTACCCGGCAACTGCGATCCGAGGCGCCAACTTTCCTTGCCGAAGGCGAGATTGGCGGCGACGAGAAGCGCGATGCTTGCGAAGACGCCAGTGAGCGCATCACCGCTCACATAAGCCGCAATCAATGTTCCCACCGCAACGCCCAGCAGAATGGGTAGCGCCCAGCTTCTCAGCATCGGCCGGTCGACCGCACCCTTCTTCGCATGGGCGCGGACGGAGCGGACGGAGGTCAGCACGATGGTGCCGAGCGAGGTACCAACAGCGACGTGCATCCGCACAGCTTCGTCGATGCCGAGCAACGTGAACACATGATAGAGCACGGGCACGATCACGATGCCGCCGCCGACACCGAGAAGACCGGCGAGGACACCTGCGACGAGGCCGGTGACGACGAGGCCCGCGGCAAAGGGCGCGAGTTCCATCAGCGACATGGCCTCGATGTTCATTTTCTGCGGGCTTTCTGAATGACGGAGGGGGCTTGCTTATTCGGCGGCGGCGAAAGTATCGCCCGGATCGCGCACCAGCGCGGCAGCATCGCGAATGACTTCAATGCCGGCGCCGGGGCGCGGGGCGTTCTCGGAAATGTGACGGCGGAAGGCGCGCGCGCCGGGGCAGCCCTGGAAAAGTCCCAGGATGTGGCGCGTCATCGCATGGAGGTGGGTGCCGCGCGCCAGTTCGCGCTCGACATAGGGAATGTAATTCTCAATCACGTCGTGACGTGCAGGCGCGGGACGCGTGTTACCGTAGAAACGGGCATCCGCTTCGGCGAGGAGATAAGGGTTGTGATAGGCGGCGCGTCCGAGCATGACGCCATCGACATGGGCCATGTGTGCGGCCGCCTCGTCCAGAGTGGCAATGCCGCCATTGATGAGGATGGTCATGTCCGGCATGTCGCGCTTCAATTCATAGACAAGCGGATAGTCGAGCGGCGGTACGTCGCGGTTTTCCTTCGGCGACAGACCTTCGAGCCAGGCCTTGCGCGCATGCACGATCAGCGTTTCGCAGCCGGCCTCGCGCACGGCGCGCGCCATGGCCGGCAGCGCTTCGTGCGGCTCCTGCTCATCGACGCCGAGGCGGCATTTGACGGTGACGGGAATTGAAACGCGGGCGCGCATAGCGGCGACGCAACGCGCCACAAGCTCCGGCTCGCGCATCAAGCAGGCACCGAAGCGGCCGGACTGCACCCGGTCCGACGGGCAGCCGACATTGAGATTGATTTCATCGTAACCGAAGCCCTCACCGATGGCGGCGGCCTCGGCGAGGTCGGCTGGCTCCGAGCCGCCGAGCTGGAGCGCCACCGGATGCTCGGCCGGGTCGAAACCCAACAGCCGCTGGCGATCTCCGTGCAGTACCGCGCCCGTCGTCACCATTTCGGTATAAAGCAGGACACGGCGCGCGATCAGGCGCAGGAAGAACCGGTCGTGCCGGTCCGTCCAGTCCATCATGGGTGCGACGGATACTCTTTTATTGTTATAAATCAATATCTTGACCTGCTCGCCCTGACCGCGGCGGCTGACTGCGGCATACCGGGATCGCCACCGACCCTGCATATCCCCCGGTAACATGCCGGTCGAGGTTTCTCTGTCAACATGGCCTGCCGTTGGGACAAACCACGGCGTGACGCTACGCAATATCGAGTGCCGTCAGCAAGGCCCCCGTCAAGTCGCAAATGGTCCAACCAACCAAAGAGACAGGTAGCCTTCAATCGGCGAGTTCCCCTATAGTTCGAGGCTGTTCTGCCCTATTCCGAGACGGAAGACCGCTATGCCGGGACAGCGTGTCATCTGGCGGACGGGGGCGGGGGATATGGCGCTTCGGGGGCGCGTGTTTATGAGAGTTGCCACATGAAAAAGACCGACATGGCCGTAATCGGCATGGCTTGTCGGTTCCCCGGCGGCAGCGATTCGCCCGATTCCTATTGGGACCTGCTCGCGGCCGGCCGCGACGTCGTCACCGAAGTTCCGGCCGACCGCTGGGATCACACGCTCTTCAAGCATCCAAATCGGAAGGCGCCCGGGCGAAGCTACACTTTCGCCGCCGGCACGCTGGGCAACATCCGGGGATTCGACGCTGCCTTCTTCGGCATCTCGGCGCGCGAGGCCGACATGATGGACCCGCAGCAGCGAATGCTGCTGGAGATGGGCTGGGAAGCGCTCGAATCCGGCGGGCAGATTCCCGGCCACCTCGTCGGACGCAATTGCGCGGTCTATATCGGTATTTCCTCGACAGAATACGGCTCGAGCCAACAGGGCAATGGCGACGGCATCAATGCCTACACGATGCTCGGCTCGACGCTTTCGATTGCGGCCAACCGCCTCTCCTATCAATTCGATCTGCGCGGGCCGAGCATGGCGGTCGATACTGCCTGTTCTTCGTCGCTGGTCGCGCTCAACGAAGCGCTGAATGCATTGTGGGCCGGACGTTGCGACATGGCACTGGTCGGCGGCATCAGCCTGCTGCTCAGCCCATTGCCCTATATCGGATTCTCAAAAGCGACCATGCTCTCGACCTATGGCCAGTGCAGGGCCTTCGGCGAGAACCCAGGCGGCTATGTGCGTGGCGAAGGCGGCGGTGTCGTCGTCATCAAATCGCTGGCCGATGCACTTCGAGACGGCGATCCGATCCATGCCGTCATCGAGGGGGCCGGCGCCAATACCGACGGACACACGAACGGCATCGCGCTGCCCTCGCACGAGACGCAGCGCCTCCTCATCGAACAGACGATGGCCCGGTTTGGCATCGACCCGAACGAGATCGATTTCTTCGAGGCGCACGGCACCGGCACCAGCGTCGGCGATCCCGCCGAAAGCCGCACGCTCGGCGAGGCCATCGGCCAGAAGCGCAGTCCCGACCGTGGACCGCTCCCCATCGGGTCGGCAAAGACGAATATCGGACATCTGGAACCCGCATCGGGCATGGCGGGGCTCATAAAGGCGATCATGGCAATCCGCCACCGTGCCGTGCCGCCGTCACTTCACTCCGAGACACTCAATCCCGATATCGATTTCAAGACCCTTCGAATCGCACCGGTACAAGAGCTGCTGCCGCTAGAAGTAGATGGACGCCCCATCCGCGCCGGCGTCAATTCATTCGGATTCGGCGGCGCAAACGCAACGGTGTTGCTGCGCGAACATGTTGCCCCGGCTGCCGACACGCGAGACATTCCGCCGGCGCCACCTCCGCTCTTCCTGACTGCCAAATCACCGGAAGCGCTTCGCGCCGTTGCCCGGAACTGGGCCGGCTTCCTGCAGCCGGCCACTCGGGACGATTATTACGATGCCGCGTTCACCGCAGCGTTCCGGCGTACGCATCTTTCAAATCGCGCCGTCATTCGAGGTGATGCGATCGAGGACATCATCGGTCATCTTTCCGCCTTTTCGGAAGAAACAGACAGCCCTGTCGTTTCAAGCGAGACCAGCACGCCGTTTGCCAAGATCGGCTTCGTCTTCAACGGCAACGGCGCCCAATGGCCCGGCATGGGCCGCCAGCTTTACGCCGAGAGCAATATCTTCCGGTGCGAACTGGACGCGATCGACGCATTGGTTGTCGAGCGCGCGGGATGGTCGCTTGTCGAAGCGTTGCATGCCGAAGACGCCGATCGGCGCATGCAGCAGACCGAAGTGGCGCAGCCTGCGCTGTTCGCGCTGCAGGTCGGGCTCGGGCGCTGCCTTGAGAAGGAAGGGCTGACGCCCCATGCCGTCGCCGGACACAGTGTCGGCGAAGTTGCCGCCGCCTATTTCGCCGGCGCCTTCGATCTCGATCAAGCTGTGCGGCTGATCATCGCCCGATCCGAAGCGCAAGGCCGTACGCGCGGCCATGGACGCATGGCGGCGGCCGGCATTTCGCCAGAACAGGCGCTGGAAATCGAAAGCGAATTCGACGGCAGGATCGAACTTGCCGCGATCAACACATCGACATCGGTCACGCTGGCGGGCGAGGAGACCGCACTCGTCGCGCTTGGAGAGCGACTGACGAGCGAGAAGATCTTCTTTCGCATGCTCGATCTCGACTATGCATTTCACAGCCGTGCACTCGATCCCGTCCACGAAGATTTTCTGGAGCGGATCGGGTCCGTGACGGCGACGGCGGCGGGCATTCCCTACTATTCGGCTGTCCTTGGCGCGGCAACGCCGGGCGAGCGCCTCGACACCGACTACTGGTGGGACAACATGCGCCGGCCCGTGCGTTTCCGCGACGCCGTCAGCGCAATGATCGACGGCGGTGTCGACGTTCTGGTCGAGATCGGCCCGCACAATGTCCTTCAACCCTATCTGCGCCAGATATTGCGCGGCAAAGGCAAAGGCGGCGCACCGCTTGCCAGCATGACGCGCGGCGCGCACGGCAGACAGATGCTGCGCCAGGTTGCCGACACGGCGTTCTGTGCGGGGGCCCAGATTGATTTCAGCAAATCGTTCCCCGTACCGGGCCACAGCGTTGAACTGCCGCGATACCCATGGCAGCACGAGGACCATTGGACACCGGTAACCGCTGAAGCCGACGGGCGGATGTATGCGCATGTCGATGGCCCCCTCCTCGGCCTCCGTCCGAAACGCGGCCATGCACTCTGGGAAAACCAGATCGATGCGGAAATGTTTCCCTTCCTCGCCGACCACAATGTCGGCGGTTCGATCGTCTTCCCCGCATCAGGCTATGTCGAATGTGCGCTGGAGGCTTCAGCCGCCTTGTTTGGCGGCGTACGCCGCGACATCGAGACGCTGGAAATTCGTCGTCCGATCGTGCTTGTGCGCGGCCAGATGCTCAATATTCGATTCATCTATGACGAAGACGACAAGGCCTTCAGAATCGAAACATTGAAGCGTGGAAGTACAGACCCATGGACACTGAATGCCGTGGGCCGCCTGGCCGAGCCCATTGTCGGCGCAAACGACGCTCCAATACTTCCCGCGATCGGCGCGACCGCAAGTCAAGTCGCGTCTGACGATCACTACCGGATCGCTGCGGCGCTCGGACTGAACTACGGCCCGGTCTTCCGTGCCGTCGAGCGGGTCCATGTATCGGGAAAGGAATCAATTGCGGAACTGCGCGCACCGGACGGCATTGTGGAAGCGCTCGATAAATTCGTCCTGCATCCGGCCCTTCTGGACAGCTGCCTCCAAACGCTGATCTCGACCCTGTTCGAGGCCGGCACGAGAGAAAATCATGCCTATCTGCCATATCAATTCAATGGTGTCCGGGTGTTTCAGCCACACACCCTTGCCGTCAGCTGCCACACGAGATTGCGCGCGAGGGGCGAAAAGTCCCTGGTTGCCGACTTTGCGCTGTTCGATGCCGATGGCGGCTGCGTCGCGGAAGTTACCGGATTGCGATTTCTGAGGACCGAACTTCAGACCACCGGGACCGGCACACGCCGCTTCCGGTTCGAGACACTGCCGCTCGACCATGTTTCCGCCGAATGCGAAACACCGGACGCGGCGACGATTGCCGCCGCGCTGAACCTTGACGAACGACAGGGCGATGCCCATCCCGATGACGGGCCCGATCTCGACGCCATTGCCGAAAGCCTGTCGGGATACGATGGCGCGCAGACCCGCAGCAAGGGCACCAACGGCAACATCTATCCGCTTGCCGCATCGTTGCGGACCAGCGGCAAGGACCGTGACGATATTCGGCACGCCGAAATTCTGCAGGAAGGTCACGGAGTGCGGATGTGGCGGGACTCTCTGGCCCGTTATCCGGCCTATCTTGCCGAACTCAGCGCCCTGATTCCGTGCGGAGAGCGCCCACACGCACAGAGCGCGACCAGCCGCGATCATTTGCTGGAAAGTTCGCCAAGCTTTGCACCATCACGCAGCCTGCTCATCGAAGCACTGATCAAGATTGCGGCTCTCTGGCCCGCGAGTCGCCGGCTTCGCATACTCGAGGTCGGAACTGCCAACAGTCTGGTGCGTGACATTGCGTCGATCTCGGCCGCCGGTACCATCGACTTCACGATCATTTCGGACGATGAAACAAAACTCTCCCATCTGGAGATGGATATAGAAGCTCCGAATGTCCGCTTCATGCATGCCGATCCGGCCGGACTGCTGTCGGAAAGCGACCTTGCAAAGCTCGGCGAATTCGATGTGATCGTTTGTCCACTGCCTTCCGCAGTCGGCGGCCTGACGCCCGCATTGCGCGGGAATATCAACGATGTTCTGGCGCCGGGCGGGCTCCTGCTGCTTTCCGAACCCGTGACGGCTCGCTGGATCGATACCGTTCTGGCGACTCCCGACGACAACGCGGATGTGCCGCACGGCCGGATGGATGCAGAGGCGCTCATCCGCTTTTTCGAGGCCGACGGCTTCTGCAACATTCAGGCAACAAATGCCGGATGTGCAACAGTGTTAATCGCCGATGCGCCGCGACCGGGGGACTTCCGGCATCTGCCATCGCGTCCCGGCATCGACGCGACTGGAACGGGATGGCTGGTCGTCTATGATCCCTCCAAGGCGGAAGCCAACAGCGCCCGCGCGTTGTGCGGCGAGCTCGAACGTGCCGGTGCCATCGCAATCCATGCCCACGCAGGTCATGTCGCAGGGCAGGAGGATGACGCGCTGCCTCTCGACCCGGATGTCGAACTGCAGTGGCTGGAGACCTACCAGGCGATGGCGGGAACCGGCATCGACCTTCGTGGCATCGTGCTCTTTGGAGACATGTCGGCAGACGCGCGGCCGGGCTGGAGCGCGTTGCTGGCAGCGCGCGCCATGTCGCATGCAGATTTCAAGACCATGCCGCGCCTTCATATCGTGACCCGCAATGCGTCGAGTTTCCATGCCACGGACAAGATGAACCTGACCCAGGCGCCGCTTTGGGGCATCGGGCGCGTCATCGCAAACGAAGTGCCGAAGACACGCTTGCGCATGATCGATCTCCAGGGCGACGATCCAACGCAAACCGAACTGATCGCCGCGCTCTGCGCGTCGCTGCTCGACGCCGATCCCGAATCCGAACTGATCCTGAGCCCCGAAGGTTCGTTTGCGCCGCGCTTGCGGATTGTCCCAAATGAGCAAACCACGGAGGCCGGACCAACAACACGGAAACTCACCTTTACAACAGGCCGCCTCGGTTCCCTTGCGTGGCGGCCGGCACCCATGCCTGTCCCGAAGTCTCATGAAATCGTCGTCGCACCACGCGCGACAGGCCTCAATTTTCGCGATGTGATGTACGCGCTGGGCGTATTGCCGGAAGAAGCGCTTGAGGCCGGTTTTGCGGGACCGAGTCTTGGCATGGAGGCGGCCGGCATCGTGACCAGTGTCGGCGCTGATGTAACAGGATTCCAGCCGGGCGACGAGGTTCTGTGTTTTGCGCCACACTGTTTCGACGGTCATGTCGTAACCTCGGCGAGCGCAGCAGCGATCAAGCCCGCTCGATTGAGCTTCGAGGAAGCAGCGACCATCCCCACCGCATTTTTTACTGTGCAGTATTCTCTCGACCACATCGCTCGCCTGCGCAAAGGCGAACGTGTCGTGATTCATGGCGCAGCAGGCGGCGTCGGCCTTGCGGCCATTCAGGTTGCTCGTCACATCGGCGCGGATATTTTCGTGACCGTGGGCACGCCGGAAAAACGGCAGCTGATGCGAATGCTCGGCATTCCGGATGACCGGATATTCGATTCGCGGTCGCTGTTGTTTGCCGATGAAATCATGGCGGCAACAAATGGCGAAGGTGTGGACGTCGTTCTCAACTCGCTCGCCGGCGAGGCGATTCATCGGAATCTGACCCTGCTACGGCCGTTTGGTCGGTTCATCGAACTCGGAAAGCGGGACTTCTACGAGAACAATCGCATCGGCCTCAAGTTCTTCCGCAACAATCTCAGCTATTTCGGCGTCGACGCCGATCAACTCATGATCGAGCGGCCGGAGCTGGCACGCGAGATATTCGATCAACTGCTCCGGTTGTTTGAGAAGGGCGTCTATACGCCCCTCCCCTACCGTGCCTTCGACGCGTCCCGCGCGCCCGATGCATTCCGGCTGATGCAGCGGTCCGGCCATATCGGGAAGATCATCGTTCGGCCGCCGCTGGCCACAGCCGACACCCCGAAGCGCGTGGAGACGGCATTTCCGGTACGCCGCGATGCCGCCTGCCTGGTGACCGGCGGTCTTTCGGGATTCGGGCTCGCAACGGCACGGTGGCTGGCCACAAAGGGGGCGGGCTGTCTTGTCCTGATCGGACGCTCGGGCGCGACGAGCGACGAGGCGCGGACTGCCATCAACGAGTTCGAAGCCTTGGGCGTTCATGTCATCGCTCGTGCCTGCGACGTTACCGACGCCAATTCGATCCGGACACTTTTTGACGAAGCGCAGGCGGCCGGTTATCCGATCCGCGGCGTCGTTCATGCAGCAGCCGTATTCGACGATGCCACGATGGAGACGCTCGACCAACGTCAGTATCAACGCGTCATCGAACCGAAAATTCACGGTGCCCTCGTCCTGCACGACGTCAGCCTCGGGCGCGAGATCGACTTTTTTGTGCTTTATTCGTCGATCACCACCGCATTCGGCAATCCTGGCCAGGCCAATTATGTCGCCGCAAACGCCTTTCTCGAGGCACTTGCGCAACATCGACGTGCGGCCGGCCTGCCGGCACAGGCGATCGGCTGGGGCGCGATTGCCGACGCAGGCTATCTCGCCCGCAATGAAGATCTCAGAGACCAGCTTGCCTCGAAGCTAGGCGCCGATCCGCTCAGCACCCGCGATGCAATGGCTCTTCTGGAGCGGCTTGTTGCGCGCGACGAATCCAACTTTTACGCAGCCGGCATCAACTGGCAGCGTTTGCGCGCGGGCCTGCCCGTTCTGCAGGCGCGTGTGTTTGGCGAGCTGGCATCCGGCAGCGAACGCAAGGCCGACAGCGGTGGCCCGGACGATGCCCTGTCAAAACTGACCGAGGTCTCCCTGGAGGAGGCCATCGCTCTCGTTTCCGGCATTCTCGCCGAGGAGATCGGTCAGGTCCTTCGCCTGACACCCGACAAGATCGACCTTGGAAAGTCGGTATTCGATCTGGGCATGGACTCGCTGATGGCCCTCGAACTCAAACTCGGCATCGAGGACCGCTTTGGAATCGAGATTCCGGTCATGGCGCTCTCCGAAGGAGGCAACATCACATCTCTTTCTGCCCAGATCGTCGCCCAGATTCGCGGCGACGAAGCCGGAGACCAATTTGCCGGGGACGTTCAGACGATTATTTCGCGTCACATCAATGACGATGATGTTGAAAACATTCGCAGAACAGAAGACACTCGCGGTACTTCAACAAGCGAAAATCAATTCGGAACGTGACAACTTCAGATCCTAACGAACCGCGCAGGCTCTCCAAGGAATCCAAGGAGGAGGCACTGCGGCGCATCCTGAAAAAGCGCAACGAGGTTTCAGGGGGGATGAATGGCATTGCCGTTCGCGATGCAACGAGCATTCCCGAGTCGCACTACCGGATCGAGAAGTTCGCCGATTACCAGACGCTGGTCCTCCAGCAGAGTCTGGCGAAAAAGGTCAATCTCGAAAACCCCTATTTCCAGGAACACGATGTCCTCGCGCGCGACACCACAATTATTGGTGGCCGGGAGTACATCAATTTCGGGACCTACAACTATCTCGACCTGAATGGCCACCCGCGCGTCAATGAGGCCGCCTACCGGGCCATGGTGGATTATGGCACGTCCGCGTCCGCCAGCCGGCTTGTCTCTGGCGAACGCCGACCTCACCGCGAGCTGGAAGCCAAGATCGCCGAGCTGCACGGGACAGCCGCGGCACTGACATTCGTTTCGGGCCACGCCACCAATGTGACCACGATCGGCACGCTACTTGGCAAACGCGACCTCATTCTTCACGACAGGTTGATTCATAACTCCGTTCTGCAAGGCGCCCTGCTCTCCGGCGCGCAGCGGCAGCCCTTCGATCACAATGACTGGCGCGGGCTGGACGACCTGCTGACACGGTCGAGGCGCAAATTCGAGAAAGTCCTGATTTGCGTCGAGGGCGTCTATTCGATGGACGGCGATGTGCCGCCGATGCCGCAGATCATCGAAGTGGCGCGCAAGCACAAGGCGCTGACGATGGTCGACGAGGCGCATTCCTTTGGCGCGCTCGGAGCGCGAGGGTTCGGAATCGGCGAGCATTTCGGCCTCAAACCGGACGACGTCGACATCTGGATGGGCACACTCTCCAAGACGCTGGCAGGTTGCGGCGGATATGTGGCCGGCTCCGAGGCGTTGATCACGCTGCTCAAACATACGGCTTCCGGGTTTCTCTACTCGGTCGGCATGCCGCCACCCATGGCGGCGGCATCGCTTGAAGCCTTGCGGATCATGGAGGAGGAACCGGAGCGCGTACAGAAGCTTCAGGCCAACGGCAAGCTCATGCTCGATCTTGCGCGGGAGGCCGGACTCGACACCGGCTACGCTGTCGGCTCCACGGTACTGCCTGTTATTACCGGAAGCTCGCTTCTGGCCGTGCGCCTGTCGCGCGCGCTGTTCGAAAAAGGCATCAATGCGCCGCCGATCATCTATCCGGCCGTTGAAGAACGGATCGCGCGGATTCGCTTCTTTCTGTCCAGTGCCCACACCGAAGCGCAGATACGCTTCACCGTGGCGGAGGTCGTCGATCAGAAAAAGCGTCTGGAAAACACCCCGCTATAGGCGTTAAAGGCCGATGACCGTTTTCCAGGACTGCTCGGTCAGGCAGACGGCGCTTACCTGCGAGCGTCCGTTACCATCAGCCAGAATGACACGGCGGCAACGATCTCCGGTAGCAGACACATAGTCCGGGCCGACATGCACCATCATGCTGTCGCCGGAAGCCGCAACGACGGGCCCGACTGTTCCCGGAACAGCATTGACCGCGTAGAGCGCAATCGGGTCGCCCGACGGATTGCTGCCGATAGCCTCGTCCGCTCCGACCTGCTCACTGGACGCCGACGTGGTCTCGCATGCCGCAAGCCCGACCGACAACATCAATGCGATCAAAAATCCCCGCATATTTTCACCTTTTCCGTCCTGCGCCGCGGCGTGCCCTCTGGGACACTTCGGCAAGTCTATCATAGAATAAGACGCTGTCATGCCTGCACCCAGGCCGCTCCCATCCGCCTAAAATTGCTGAAATGTCGGCGGTGTCTTTATGTCGGTTGGCCAATCAATTGCTGCTGTCAATCTGTCACGCAAGGCGCGATCCCGAACCAGAGAGATCAGAGCCGCCGACCAGGCCTGCTTGTCCCCCGGCGGTAGCAACAGACCGTTGCGTCCGTCCTGGACAACGTGCGCATAGGGTTCTCCGTCCGCAAATACGCCGACAGCGCCATGACGCGCAATATCGAGATACTTGATCCACGATCTGGCTGCGTTGAACGGCGTCGGAACGAGCGGCGCAAGACCAATATCAAGCCGCGTCGTCCGGCTGCGCTCACGGTACTCGGGCCATGGCATCGGTGGCACGATCGCGACGCCCGGCAATCCGGCGTAGCAGCGCCTCACCCTCCGGTCTCCGACGATCTCGAATCGGCAGTCCCCGCATTGCTCAAGGACCGGGCGCATCACGTCCCGAAGCCACTTTCTGTCCGCACGGTGCGTTTTCTGCCCGTGATAGAAGACGTTCACAGTAGCACCATCGTTTGCGGCGCGTTCCCGAGGCATGGCAAATCTTTGCGGTGCCGGGTCGATACGATGAACGACACCCGCTCCACCATAGCGTCGTGCCAGCACCTCGGAAGATACCCACATCTCGCTTGAAAGGGCCCCAAGACGACGCGCATAGCGTAGCCAGAAATGCGCCATATAGGCCCTGTAATGAAACGGAAGTGTCCTGTCGCGGATCGCCCCCGCCAGATCATCGTCGAGAAGATAGGCAATGCCGGCCAGCTCGTGTTTGATCCGCTCGAGTGAAGCCAGAGATGCCGCATCGGCATAGCGAACGATGATGACGAAAGCACCTGCCAGCGCGACTGGCGGCTCTTGCCCGAGCAACCAGTAGTGCACCGGCAGGACCGAGCACCGAAGCCGCTCACGCAGGTAGATGTCACAGGTCGGCGAATGCTCTGCCGTCAGGACGACAATGCGCTCGGACGCACGCAAGTATTCGCCACGACAGCGAAAGGATGCCGCGGGAAAGAGCGGACGAAAATCGTCCATATCCAGATTCACCGTCGCAATCAGTTGGCGTCTATGACAACGGCTGCAGCCAGCGCCACACGGAAGACAACCTCGACGATATCCCTGAATACGGCGAACGTCTTCTGGTTGGCCGCAGGCAGAACCATGATGTGATCACCCTTGCGGATCGGCTTGCTGCCGTCATGGACCGATCCGTCGCTACGCATGACCAGAATGCGCCCTGCGTCGCCGCGATTGCTCACGCCACCAGCATCCCCGATATAGGCCCGGATCGACCGGCGATCCTGCCAGAGCACCGTTTGCGGCAGCTTCACTTCACCCGAAATCACGACAACGTCGCTCTTCTTGGGAATGACGATTTCGTCACCGTCTTCGAGAATCATTTCCCGCCAATTGCTGCCCGCCAGAACAACGCGCCCTTCCGGCCGGACGGCCCGAACCTGCGACACGAAGCGCTCGACAAGTGCTGCTTCCTGAACGCGCATGGTTGCCTCGGTCGCGCTTATCGCGCTGTCTGTCAGTACGGACCGCTGCAGCTCGTACAAGGCACGATCTATGGCCTGTTGCTGGCGCAACGCCACGGATTGCCGGCGGAGATAGATCGATTCGATGTCGGCAAGCGTCGGATCGATTTCGATCAGTTGCGCGACCGCGCCGAGCCGCGTTGCGCGCGGAACCGCGAATGCCGAGGGTCCCATATCATTGCCATCGACCTTGACCACGATCGTTTCGGCCTCACGGTCTGCCTCGATTGCAATCGTGTCGCCATCCGTCGGTTTGTAGGCCGCCATCTGACTCAACGGAATGTAGGTATTGAACTGCTTGCCTTCGCGAACACCGCGAATGAGCGCGTGGCTGGCCGACGGGCGCGGCTGCGCCAGGGCAATCAATTCCGCGCCGGTCGAGCGAACCGGATCATATTCATACCTGTACTCGTTCCGTACGTCGCCGGAGATTGCCACTGTCGGCATTTGCTGTCCGACGACGATGGAGTCGTTGTCGGAGAAGCGGACTGACGGCATCACGCCGTCCTTGAGAAACCTGTACAGATCGATTGTCGCTACCGTCGCACCGCGGCGGACCACCCGGATTTCCCTGAAGCTGCCACTATCGACATCAATCCCTCCTGCCCGTGCCAGATAGTAGAGGACGCTGTCGTCCTTTGAGCCTGGGTAGCGCCCTGGATAGGGTACGGAACCCGTGACGAACACCCCCAGCGGCTGCGTGCCGAGCAGGTTCGTATATACTTTCACATTGTCGGTGAAGACGCTGGCAACACTGCTCCGGACACGCTGCGCAAGCTGGGCATTGGTCACCCCTTCAACCCTTACCGGTCCGATCTCGGGCAGGAAGATGTTGCCCTGAATGTCGACCACGAGGACGCCGTCAAAGGTCCTTGCACCCCACATCCTGACCGCGATGCGGTCGCCCTGCGCGATCCGATAGTCCGGATTTACGCCAACGCTCCGGTCGACCAAGCTGGAATTGGTGAAAATCTGCGAGCCGAACGGCAACAGGGTGCCGGTCGGAACGGGCGGCACCGCATTGGGGATGTCGGTGCGAGCGCCACTCTGTTCACGCAGCAGAAGGTCGCCGGCAACGGGGCTCGATTGCACCGCGTGCGGCTGCTCGCTGCCCCCCGGATCGCCGAAGATCTCGCCCAGAGGTTCGGGCTCCGGCAACGAGGAGGGCGCCCGCAATGTCGGATCGCTCCCTTGTCCACCTGTCGTCCCCTGAGCTTGAATCGCCCCCGCACCAAACACGGTCAGCAGCGCAACCGCAAAAACAGCCCCCCAGATCCTCATATGCGCGCATGCTCCCTTATTGCAGCTCCGATCAACATCAGCAGCCCATATGCTAACAGGCCGCAGGCCAGAAACGACACGATAATCAGCAGACGGTCGGGCTTGGACGGATCGTCCGGCAAGGACGGCTCGACGAAGGCCACGAGATAGGCCTGCTTACGGCCCGCGTCGGCCCGCGCCAGCTCCAAGGCCGATACAGCAGAGGTATAGGCCGCGCGGGCGAACTCCTCCTCGATCAACAGCCTTTCATAGTCAGCCAGAAGGTCGGAATAGGTTGTTCCCGGCAGGTCCTCGTTTCTCGTCAGGCGGCCTCGCTCCGCCTCCATCTGCTGTTCAATGGCCGCGATACGCGCCTTGACGCCAGCGATCTGCGCGCTGTCTTCGCGCATGTAGCTGCGGAGAGACGCCAACTCGGTCTTGTATCGCGACAGTTCGGCCTCAAGGCTGGCAACGATCCCGCCGATGGCCTCCGCCGATCGGACGGGATCGAGATCGCTGTGCTCCTCACGGAATCTGTACAGGGCCATACGATTGTCCCTCAGCCTGTTTTCCGCCAGCTTGACTTCGTCGAGCGCAAATTTCAGCGCGTCGGATCTCGACTGCTGCGAGATGCGATTGACCATGTCATCGCTTATCTCGATGATCGCTCCTGCGATCCGCTTGGCGTCTTCCGGGCGATAGGCCTGAACGTCAAGATGGACGACATTGGCCGTGCTGTCGAAATACACGTCGATGCGGCTCAAATAATATTCGAAGAATTCCTCAAAGCTCGCGTCGGCGCTGAGCCGCGACCATATGTCGGCTTCCGACGCCATGTAGATCGTCCTCAGATCGACGGCCTCTTCCAGCTTCCGGGCAATTTCCCGCGACTGGATGTAGGCCTCGACAACATAACCGTCGACGAGCCCCGTGTTCGTGCCGCCGATCGACCCCAGCAATCCGCCAACTGCCGTGGCGATCTGCGAATCGGCGGTCCGAACGGTCATCAGCGACTGCGATACATAGCGATCCGACGCCCAAAATCCATAATAGACGAATGCGACGGCTGTCGGCACCGCCACAAGACATATCAAGAGAATTTTCGATATGCCGAGCTTCACGACGGCGACGAGTTCGCGCTCGACGAATGGCCGCGCCCGGTTTCGGGCGAATTCGTTGACACGGTCCAGCGGACCGCCGGGACGCATGATCCGATCGAGATGATCCTTGCCGAACCGGGTGTTCATGGTGCGCACCTTCTCATGTAAAAATCGATCGCGTCCTCGATATCGGCAAACGGCACCAGGACGCCGTCAAAAAGAACGAGAGCGATCTCACAATATTCCCGAATTGTCGCCTCACTGTGCGAGACCAGCAGCATGCCCGCACCTTTGGATTGCTCGAGAAACACCTGGCGCGACTTGGCGCGAAAAAAGCGATCCCCTGCACCGATTGTCTCGTCGATCAGGTAACAATCGAACTTGATAGCCAAACTCAGGCCGAACGCCAATCGGGATTTCATGCCGCCGCTATAGGTCCGCACCGGCATATCGACATAGCTGCCAATTTCCGCAAAGTCTTCCGTAAGTTCAAACGTCTTCTCATAGTCGACGCCGTAGAGGCGCGCCACGAACGAGATGTTCTCGCGCGCCGTCAGGTCGCCATGAAATCCGCCAGCGTAACCGAGCGGCCACGACAGGCGCGCATTCTCGCGTACGATCATGCCGGAGGACGGCTGATCCACACCGGCCACCATGTTGAGCAAGGTCGATTTTCCCGCACCGTTACGACCAAGTACGCCGACGCGTTTGTCGGTTGGGATCGAAAGCCGTGTTTCCCGCAGCACCTGGCGAATGCCGACATCGGTATTGAAATGCTTTTCCACGTCGATCAGGTGAATCATCGATCGAGAACCCGGCTTCGAAGTGCACGATCCGCAAGGAGGCCAAGCGCAAGAATACCCACAGCCCAGCTGAATGCATAAACGATGTCGACGCGGGTGCCGCCCATCAGGGGATTGAAATTGCCCCTCACGCCGTCGACAAAATGCAGAAGTGGATTGTAGGCCATGTATTGCGCGACCGATGCCGGCATCATGTCAAGCGTGAAGAACACTCCCGACGTGATGTAGAGCAACCGGTTCAGCCCGTCCATGACGTTCTTGATCGATTCAACGAAGACCGCCAGAGACCCAAGCGCAAGCCCCGCTCCAATGCCGAATATCCAGAGCCCGAACAGGTTGACGAGCACCGACAACGCATTGCCAAATGTATATTTATCCACGAATACGTAGATGAAGGTGACAAACAGGATCAGAACGAAAATGTGCGTAAAAAGCTCGAGGATGCTCCTGGCAAAGAATATATCCATCGGTTGTACGCGCGAGTGATTCAACAACGGACGGTTCTGCTTCAACGCGTTGGTCAATTGATTGTAGGTCTTGAGGTAGACGAACAGCGGCACCACACCCGTAGTCACGAACAGAACCATATTCATGCCAAGCGCGTCGCGCGCGCGGATGAAGTAGAAAATCAGGGAAATCACAAGCACGTGCATCATCGGCTCGAGAACGGCCCATAAATAGCCGAGCTCATGCCGCCCGAATCTTGCCATCATCTCGCGAAGCATCAGGGTCCGCACCGAATGCGACAGCCGCCCAATGGCAATCAGCGGATTGCCGCGCGCGGCCAGTGTTTCGGGCGTCCAGCGCGGCACGAATTCGGCCGGCATGTTCGACATGATCTTCCTGACTTCAGGATCCTGCAGAACGTCCTGCTTGTTCCCACGCTTCTTCCTGGGAGTTCCGGGCGGCACCGCCTCCAGCACATCGTCGGTACCGGCGTTCCGCAGCCCCGCAAGCAGTTCGCGCCGCTCCTCCTCATGGCTGGAGGCGGCGCCGATTCCCTTCAGAATTCGTCGTGCTTCCTTGTCGCGGCCACCTTTAACGAGGCAACGAGACAGAAGAATCTTTCCTTCGACCCACGCATCATCGAGGGCGAGCTGCGCTTCAAGCCGCGTAATTGCCGGTGCGATGCGACCTTCGCGGTAGGCACTTCGCGCGGCGATCCGGCCCAGCACCAGGTCGTTCGGATCGAGACGTACGCCGCTTTCCGCTGTCGCGCGCGCCTTCTGCCACTCGCCGTTTTCAAAGTACATTTCCGCGAGGAGACGCGTACGCGCAGCCGTTGCACCCAGAGCCTTGTTGGCCTGCTCAGTCCATTGAATGACCAGATCCTTCTGGTCTTCGCGAAGCGCAATGCGCAACGCCGCGGCAACCGCTCGCTCACTTGCATGGTCGAATTTCAGATGTTCCCGGAATAGCGACAATGCATTGCCGGTCTGCCCCGTCATTGCCCGCAAGCGGGCTTCGATCAGCGCAATCTCGCTCCTCCGGCCCTCGGGCGCTTCCCGGCGTGCGGTTTCGAGTATTTCTGCAGCTGGCTCGATTTCGCGGCTCAGCGCCAGAAAGACGCCGCGCAAATAGAGTGCGCGCCAGCCCCGATACCCCTGTTTCCAGACTTGCTCGGTCAACTCGAGGCCGAGGCGGTAGCGCCGCCGTGCAATCAACTCGCCGCAGAGCCACCACAAACTCTCGAACGGCGGAATGAATGGGGTCTCGGCCTCCAGCGCCGCTATGGCAATCGCGATGGCGGCGTCCTCCTCGCCGGCTGCATAGGTCCGCGAGAACTCTTCCGCCTGGACGGAACGCGATGATTGGTCGACAACGCTCAAACTCACCGGATAGGTCCGCCTGTCTCTAGCGAGCATGACCAGCATACCGGCCGATGCTCACATTTCCCGCTGGCCATCATATGATGGACCTTTGCCCCGACGCGATCACGACGGGCTGGCCTGTGGCAGGCGCCGTCAATGACGGACGGCCGCTACAATCGTTTGCGGCGTGTCTGCCGGCGCCGGCACCCGATCGGCAACGCCCGTCCTGCTTTGGCGCTCGCGCACCGCTACACCGGCAGCTCCGTCTGCCACCGTATCGGCACGGCCTTGTCCGACGGCCTCGAATCTAGCGATCGCATTTGCGACAGCAAGTCGAATTCCCCCCGGCGTGTAGTAGTCGCCGTTGATCATGCTCCGCACCAGAAGCTTACGCCGAAAATCCGCAAACAAACCCATGTCGGGCGCTGTCGCCGAAGCCCAGAACTCGTCCAGCTCTCCCTGGAACGTAAGTCCCGGCCTGTCGAAAATTGCCCTGCCAAGACAGATCACCGGGCATCCAAGGCCGAGCGCCGTCAGGCCGACCGTGCTGTTCAATGTCACAACGCCTCGCGCACTGTCGATAAGCGCCTCCAGATCGCCGCCGTCGATATAGTCAATCCTGTCCGACACGCCGAACCGACCGGCAAGCTTGTGGACACGCCTGCGAAAATTGGTCCAGCCATTGTCGAGTGGATGGGCCTTGACGACGAGCCGGCACGGCGCAGGCGTATTGGACGCGAAGCTACCTATCACATATTCAAGCGCCGACGTCATATCGATATGGGAAGAATGCATCCGCACCTGCGAATCGCTGTCGAGCTGCATCGGAAAGACGAAGTACGGGTCGCGGTCGATCACGAGACGATCGACGATCCGCCTTGCTTGCCGACTACGGAGAGGCAGGGTGACAAGCCGCCGCACCCATGTCGCATACTCCGCCCAGATCGGGAAGGGACGGTGCGTCCGGTATCTGGGATAGCGCAACCAATTCAGATAGTTCCATATCTGCCATTGAAAATCGTATATGACTCGACGGCGCATGGCCGGCTCGAGAGACACAAAGTCCGGTTCTTCCGTCACACCACCATCATCACCATCGGAGAGCAAAAGCGGGTCGCGGAGCAATGGCGAGTAGCCGTTGATTCCGCCCTCTTCCAACGTGAGCCAGTGCGGGCGGATATAGCCCTCTTCGAACACCCAGGCATGGCAGCCCATTCCAGCAACGGCATCGATAACCGCCCGGTGAAGCGGACGGCAGTCATTGTGCATGATGATGTCGGAAATGCCCTCTGAGGCAATCAGGTCCTGCGCAAAGTCTGCGAAGTCGTCCGGTGCTCCGCTATAATCGACGGCGTTCCAGTCACCCCAGAAGAAGCGATCACCGCCGCACACGTTGATGCGTCTCACGCGGTAACCGCGATCGCCCAAAGCCTGTCCGAGCGCCCTGAAAAAATGACTGCTGTTTCCCTGAAGGAAGAGGAAAGCGCGGCTCATCGGTTCTCCCCCGCCTGCCTCTCGTCACGCCAGTCTTCGCGATCATGCACCGGTGCGTCTGCTGCGCCCTTCATCGCTGCCCGCGCATCCGCATCGCCCAGCGCGCCGGTGACGGTTTCGAGCAACAGACGATTCAATGCGTCGGCGCTCACATTGACGGAGCGATTTTCGTCCCGCACGCGTTTGCGCCAGATGAAATAATCTGTCCGCGGGTCATCATAGCCAATGGTTCTGAACGCTTTCGGCAAACTCGGCAAATGATCGCCATAGAAACAAAACACGGCATCGCCCTTCATTTCGCATAGAGCCCGCCGGACATGTGCAATCATCCTGTCCGCGTTCTGCGCGTGACTGAGATATTGCTGCACCGCGTTCGATCTGACAGGTGCCGCAGCGCGAACGCCTTCCGGAATCTCGATCCGTGGCTTCGTCCAAGGTCCGTGGTTTTCCATCGTGATGGCGAAAACAAAAAGTGGCTGTTCCGCTTCCTTGAGCAACGCCTCGATCTTGGCTGCCACGGCAGCATCCGACGTGTACGGCCCGATACGATCGGACTCCTTGAACGACGCGATATCGATGAATTCGTCAAACCCGAGATGGGGATATGCCTTGTCGCGCCGGAAGAAGGACTTGTGGTAGGGGTGAATGCAAACGGTACGGTAGCCGATGCTGCGCAGATAGGAGGCGATGGTCCATACGGGCTTGGCACAATAGCCAAGATACGGATTGAAACGATCGACGCCCATTGCCTCATCCGGAATGCCGGAGAGGAAAGCAAATTCGGTCCTCAGCGTATTGGCCCCCCAAGCGGGTACCCGCAATCGGCCACTGTATCGCGCCTCCGTGCTCATGCGGTCGAAGTGCTTCAGATAGCCGGCCGGGGGCGTCTCCATAATACGACGTGCATCAAAAAAGGACTCGCTCTGCACGACGACAACCGGCGGGCGCGCCTTCGACCCGCCCAGGGGTCGCGCACGGTCTTCATCTTCATTCATCCGCGAATGCGCCATCGCTTCCTCGCTCTCTCCGGCAAGGAAAAAATAGAAGATGAGCGTCGTCACGAGACTCAGTTTATCGACATCTTCACGGACATCGGTCGACGGGCCGAATTCCCTCAGAATCTGCCTGAACTCGTTTCTGAGCGGGCCACGCGTGATGGCATAGATGGCGCCGAAGAAAACCAGACAATAGGCAAATGTCGGCATCCATTCGGCAGGTTCGTCCCTTTTGAGAATGGGCGGCTCGAAGACCAATCCGGCCATAATCGCCAGCGCGCCTGCTAGAATCACGGCCGTCACCTTGATGGGGCCGATATAGGTGACATAGAGGCCCGGATGCGCAATGGCCTGACGCAGCAAGGCAAAGTCGGAATAGACCAGCGGCTCGCGCAGTTCGCGGACCTTGGCGTTGTTGACGACGACTATTCCGAGAAACACGATGACGACGAAAACCGCCGAAAAAAGCGGCCGGTAGGTCACCATCAGGATCGAAACATAGAACAGAATCAGCGGCATCGCCGCGAGCAGCCCGACCTTGTGGAGAATCGGCGTTCGACGCCGCTGCGGCTTGACGAAACGCTCAAGAATCAACACTGCGCTCAATGCAGTGAAGAGCCCGGCAAGACCGGCGATCATCAGACGTCCCCCGTGGAAGCCAAAACAATACTTACTTCAGACGATCTATGCTGGCCCCCTGCCGCGAAATCGTAAAAGCAAAGGCAGGCAGGATCAAGCGGACAAGCCATTCGGGCAGAATGTTGAGACAGCGAATTCCCATAGCAAAAACAAAGGGGTACGAAATCCTTGCCCGATTGCGTGCCAGCCCGTTCCTGATCTTGATAGCAGCCTTGGCGGGGGTTGTCAGAAACGGCTTCGGCCCGCTCAGCCGACGGCTCATATCCGTCTCGACATAGCCCAGCGTCACGACGTTCAGCTTCACGCCTTTCGGGGCGAGCAGGTATCGAAGGGCCAGAACATAGGTCTCCATGCCGGCCTTGGAGGCACTGTAGGCCGGACTGAAGGGCAGCGGTGCCAGTGCTGCGAGGGAGCCGATGCCCGCGATCTGGCCGCGTCCGCGCGCCGCCATCCGTTCGGCGACCGGCGCTATCGTGCGGAGCGCGCCCATGAAATTGGTTTCGGCGGCGCGCCGGGCAGTATCCCAGGGTTCGAGACCGTCGACGGCCGAAATGCCCGAGGTCACGCCGGCATTCGCGATCAGCAGGTCGATCGGGTGACTTGCATCGAATACGCGCAGAACCTCTTCGATTTCCGGCGTCGTGACGTCTGCACGGAGGACATGGACATCCGCGCCTTTCGCCCGGCAGTCGTCGGCCACCCGGCCGAGCCTGACTTCGTCGCGACCGACGAGACCGAGCATAACCCCTTGGGATGCATAGATATTTGCCAGGGCAGCGCCAATGCCGCCGCCGGCACCCGTGATGACGACGACGCCCGGCCGCACCTAGGCAACCGGACACTGAAGCAGCAGCATGGGTGCCTCATGCCGCAATTGCGCGGTGCGCGGTATCTCGACCTTGTCGACGCATTCGAAGCCGCGCGCCGCGTAGAGGCTCAGCGCCGTCTCATTGTCGCCCCAGGCGTGCAGCGTCATGCTGGCGCAGTCGCCGCCGCGGGCCAGTTCGGCTGCAAAATCCAGCAGAAGGCCGCCGACACCCTGCCCGCGCATCGATTCATCGACGGCCAGCGTGTTGATGTAGAGGCTTCCCGGCACATGCTCTTCGAAGAGCGGGCGCACCGGATCGAGGCGATCGCGCGGCAGAACGCTGTAGGCAAGCTCGGGCAGGCCGATCTGTTCGGCCGGAAAGGCGATCAGGCAGCCGACCACCCGATTGTCTGATTCGACCAGATAGGCATTCTCGAAATGATAGGGGCTCTCGGCATCGCCGACGCCGAGCGCCAGCGCATCGCGCGCTGTCAGCCCCGGATAGGCATCGTCGAACAGATATTCGAACAGGCCCTCGCCCGCCATCAGCAGAAACCGGACCAGATCGTCGAGATCCGTCGCCGTGCCGATTCTCACGTCCATGCTCAAAGCCTTATCCCCCTATCAGCCCGAGCCACTGTCAGGACAAATCGATCAGATGCGCCGTCGGATCGTGGCGACTGCGCCACAGGGCGACCGATGCGGTCGCATCAAGACCGCTCAAATCCTCAAGCGGCGCGTCGACCGGCCCCGCCATGCGCCGTTCATGGCCATCCGCAATCTGCGACATCAGGCGATCAAACCATGCCGGGAAATCCGCGCCAAGGGATTCCGCCCGGATATCGAAGGAAAAGCCGTGGCCGGGCGCGTTGTCGAAGGCGGCGACATGGATCGTGTCGGCGGCAAGCGCCGTTGCGCCCGGCGCGGCGAGCCAGATCGCCACGTCATCGCGAATCGAAACCGGCTGACGCCGCGCCCGAGGTTGCGCCACGCGCACCGCGTGACCGGCAGACAGCAAGGCGCGGCGAAGCTCCGACGCACGGGCGGCGCCACTATCCGGCGCCAGGATCACGACGCGCAGTTTCTCGCGCAGGAAAGCGGTCACGATGTCGCGCAAGGCGTCGTCCAGGCGGCGCGCGCCGATGGTGGCGACCGGCCGCCCGAGGCGCGCGGCCCATCGGACGGCGGACGGTTCGTCGTCGGCGATCAATATGTCGTAGGCGGCCGCGTTATCCGCCCAATCGCTGCCCTCGCCGCCCAGCCAGCCAAGCGTGAGGGCCATCGGACCGAGATTGCGGGCGCGGGCGAAAGCTAAATGCGGGCGGCGCGAAAGTACCAGATCGTAGCCAAAGAGATCGTCGCAGCCGACGCCCGAGGTCTTGAGCGTCGCGAATTCGGCGACGTCGCGGGCCAGCAGATCGGCCGCCCGGGCTGCCGTTTCGTCGCCCTTTTCGGCCAGCATGGCGATGGCGGGCCGGCGCCCCCAGTCGAAGCCGTCGGCCGCGCCGAAGAGCCCCAGCCAGGCCAGCCGGCGGTTGCGGTAGCCGTAGCGGGTGCGGAGGACGCCGCGGCTGTGCCGGTTCCAGCGGATGCGGCGGCGCAGATTGGCGCGCTTGATCCGCGTCGCGCCCATCAGATGAACGGCGGCGACATTGTTGAGCGCGATCGAAGGCCGGGCGAAGCGCGCGGCCGCCTTCAGGCAGAGATCGACATCCTCATAGGCATAGAGATAGTCCTCGCAGAAGCCGCCCATGGCGAGGAATTCGGCGCGGTTGCAGGCCATGACCGCGCCGGTCTGGGCCGGCATCTGGCAGGGCACCGCGGCACGCAGCGCATCGCGGGGGCCCGGCGTCGCGTCACGGGGCGCCGTCCAGCCGCGGCGCAGATCCCAGCGGAAACGCACGCCGATCTGCGGCTTTTCCTGCGTCCGGTTGCCGGCCCGCTGCGGGACCAGGCGGATGCCGACAAGGCCGCCTGTCGCCTGAACAGCGGCGATGATGGCGGGGAGCGCGTCTTCGGTGAACTCGATGTCGTTGTTGAGAAACAGCACGATATCGCCGCGGGCGATCTGGGCGCCCCGGTTGCAGGAAAAGGCGAAGCTGTGATTGCGGCCGGGCCTGATGTGGCGGATCTCGAAACGGGCGGAGGCTTCGCGCAGGATTTCGGCGGTTTCGTCCTGCGAGCCGTGATCGACGACGATGATCTCGAGATCGGGCCAGCTGTTATGGGCCGCCAGCGAAGCCAGGAGGGTGCGCAGCATCGCGCCGCCATCGAGGGTCAGGATGACGATCGAGAGCGCTGCTGGCCGCGGCGGCGGCAAAGGCGCGGTCCAGAGGCCTGCCTCATCGGCCGGCAGGGCCGCCGGGCGGCGCGCGGCACGGAAACGCTCCAGTGCGCGCTCGCGGTCCGCGCCCGCCAAAGCCAGGCGCGCGGCGGTTTCCAGAGCTTCGACGACGCGGTAGAAGAGTGGCATGATCAAAACAAGTCGTTGAAGCTCTGCAGGCGGGGCGCTATCTGGCGGCGCAGCCCGGATGTTGTGGGCAGCGCCGCAAATGCGACGAGAAAACCCACCGACAAAGGCCTTAAACCGGAACCGCCTGCATGACCAGCCCCTCCGCCTTCCAGACCGTTCAGGGCACGCTGCGGCAGCCGGCCTCGTTCGAAGGCGTCGGCCTGCACACAGGCCGCCATACACGGGTGACGGTGATGCCGGCACCTGCCGGTCAGGGCATCCGCTTCCGCCGCACCGACCCGGCCGGCAGGGGCGCCGAATTGCAGGCGGACTGGCGCAATTGCGTCGATTTTCCGCGCTGCACGATGATGCAGGCGCCCAATGGCGGAAAATTCCAGACCATCGAACATCTGATGGCGGCACTGTTTGCGCTCGAGATCGACAATGCGACCGTGCTGATGGACGGTCAGGAGGTGCCGATCATGGATGGCAGCGCAGCG
Organism: uncultured Parvibaculum sp.; assembly: GCF_963975745.1. Classification (NCBI taxonomy): domain Bacteria; kingdom Pseudomonadati; phylum Pseudomonadota; class Alphaproteobacteria; order Hyphomicrobiales; family Parvibaculaceae; genus Parvibaculum; species uncultured Parvibaculum sp. The sequence goes on from NZ_CAXBIB010000002.1 coordinate 289,098, forward strand.
CCGCTAATCGAGGCGATCGCGGCGGCTGGACGCGAGGAGCAGGACGCGCCGCGGCATTTCCGAAAAATCGAGCGGGCACTGACGGTTACCGACGACCGGATTTCGCTGCGCATCGAACCAAGCGAGCGGTTCGAAATCGACTACACGCTGGAGCTGCCCTATTGGGGGACGCAGCACTGGGCCGGCGAGGTGACGCCGGAAAGCTTCCGCACCGACATCTGCTATGCGCGAACCTACGGGATTCTTTCGGTTATCTGGCCAGCGCTCATTCTGGGCAAGCTGCGGCTGATCCCGCTGGTGCGGGGCGCGTCGCTGAGCAATGCGCTGCTGATGTACGGGGACCGCGTGCTGAACAAGGGCGGCCTCAAAAGCCCCGACGAATTCCTGCGTCACCGGATCATCGATCTTGTCGGCGACCTGACGCTGGGCGGCGGGCCGATCATCGGCAAGGTGACGGCATTCTGCTCCAACCACAAGCACAACCGGGCGCTGCTGCGCGCGATCGAGGCCGAGAAAACGGCTGAATTGCAGGCTTCCTAGTTGCCGACCAGCGCGTATTCGTTGAAGTCGGGATGGCGCATCTGCCACCAGTAGCGGGCGGTGAAGCTCGACCAGTTGTTGGTGACCTTGCCGTCGGCGGTCTTGTACCAGCTCGAACAGCCGGCCGCCCAGACGGTCTTCTGCATGTCCTGCTGCAGCTCGCGGTTGAACGCCGCCATCGCCTCCTTGCGCACGTCGATATAGCGCAGGCGGCCGTTGCGCAGCGCCTGGACGCATTGGGCGATGTAGTTGGCCTGGCATTCGATCATGAAGATGATCGAGTTGTGGCCGAGATTGGTGTTGGGGCCGTAGAGCATGAAAAAATTGGGGAATCCCGACACCGCGACGCCGCGATGGGCCTCCGCGCCCTGCGCCCAGACCGCGTTGAGATCGGCATTGCCGCGGCCGGTGACCTTGATCGGGGCCAGGAAATCGGTCGATTCAAAGCCGGTCGCGTAGATGATGACGTCGGCCGGGTGGGAAACGCCGTCCTCGGTAACGACCGCATTGTCGGTGACGCGCGCGATGTGGCTGGTTTCGACATCGACATTGGGACGGGCCAGCGCCGGATACCAGTCGTTGGTCAGCAGGATGCGCTTGCAGCCGGCCGGGTAGTCCGGTGTCAGCTTGCGGCGCAGCTCCGGGTCCTTGATGTGCGCTTCAAGTTCCTTTTTCGACGCCTTTTCAAAGAGTTTGCCGAAGAAGCTGCCTTGCGTGAAGGCGAGGTAGTTGCGCTCCAGCATGATCCAGGTCAGCCAGCGCTGGGCGCGGACCAGCCAGGGAAAGGCGCGGAAAAGCTTCTTCTCGCGCTCGGTGAAGGGGCGGTCCGCCTTGGGCACGCACCAGTTGGGCGTGCGCTGGTAGATCGTCAGCCGGCCGACCTTCGGCGCGATTTCGGGCACGAACTGGATGGCGCTGGCGCCATTGCCGATGACGGCGACGTTTTTTCCTGTCAGATCAACGCCATGGTCCCAGCGGGCCGAATGGAAGGCCGCCCCCTTGAAGCTGTCGAGACCGTCGATCTTCGGATAAGCGGGGCGATTGAGCTGGCCGACGCCGGAGATCAGCACGTTGGCCGCGATTTCCTCGCCGGCGGCGGTGCGGATGCGCCAGAGGCCGGCCGACTCGTCAAAATGCGCTTCGGTGACCTCGGTGTTGAAACGGATATGCGGCAGGAGCTGGTATTTGCGCGCAACGCCTTCGAAATAATCGACAATTTCGGCCTGGCCGGCGAATTTCCGGCTCCAGTCGGGCTTCGGCTCGAAGGAATAGGAATAGAGCATCGAGGGCACATCGCAGCCCGAGCCCGGATAGGTGTTGTCGCGCCAGGTGCCGCCGACGCTGGCCGCCTTTTCGAGGATGGTGAAGCTGTCGATGCCGGCCTTCTGCAGCTTGATCGCGATGCAGAGACCCGCCGCGCCGGCGCCCAGAATGGCGATGCTGAGCGGCTTCAGCTTGACGTCGGGTCCGGACAGGACATTGTTGAGCGACTGCGACACGCGGCTTCTCCCTTGTTTTCAAACGACTTTCGTCGTCCACCCCGGCGCCGCAGGCGCACTAGGGTGTGTGCCCTAGTCTCTATATCAGGGCACAAGGGAGTTCAACATGGCGGACGGCGGAACGCCCGCGCCTTTTCCGTGTGGGCACTGCCGGTGGGGTAAACCAGACAGGGCGGAAAAGGGCGCGGGCGTCAGCCCCCCGGGTATCGGCGGAAGATCAGAACTTGTAGCCGACGCCGAAGCCGACGACCCAGGGATCGAGGTCGACATCGGCGGTGACGGCACCGCCATTGATCGACACGTCAGTGCTCAGGAAGATCTTCTTCACATCGAGGTTGGCGTACCAGTTGCCGCCCATTGCGACATCGACACCGGCCTGGAGGGCCCAGCCGAAGCTGTCATCATAGTCGATCGAGGTGATGGCGCCGCCCGGGGCGTCCTCGTTGTAGAAGATGGTGTAGTTGACGCCGGCGCCGAGATAGGGGCTGACGCGCTCCTTGGGCAGGAAGTGATACTGGAGCGTAAGTGTCGGCGGCAAAAGGCTTACCTTGCCCAGGCTGCCGGCGACCGTGCTCGAAACATCATGGCGCGTGGTGGCCGCGATCAGCTCGAGCGCGACGTTGTCGGTGACGAAATAGGTGAAGTCGACTTCCGGCACCCAGTCATTGTCGACGCCGACATTGCCGCCGATCGAGGTGGTGGCGTCCTCGTCCGGGATGACGCCGATCAGGCGGGCGCGGACCATGATGTCGCCGGCCGACTTGCCGCTAAACCCTTCCTGCGCCTGCGCTTGCGGCGCGGCGGCGAGGCCGGCAACGGCCACGCCCAGCGCCAGTGCCGCTGCGGTGGCCCTGGATTTCGTGCTGATCTTCATTTGATTTCTCCTTGAGGCGGCACCGGACCCCCCGATGCGCGATGAACCGTCCTCCTCACTTTCGCCCAATATCCCCATTTTTTTAGTGGTCATTTCGCCGCAGCGGGCGGCCGCGTTGTCGCACCCCCCGCGCAGGGCGGGGGCCGCGGCGGACCGGCTCAAGCCCTTGTATTTCCTTGCAGAATATGGAGATAGGTGCGGACCTGCTGGACGAAATGCACGGCCTGGCCGCCGCGCGCCGGGCCGTGGCGCAGCTTGCCGGCACGGGCCGGATCGGCCAGGAGCGGCAGGGTGCGGCGCAGATCGGCCCAGCTGTTCTTGTCGCGGCCGAGCCGTTCGGCCAGCGCGCGGGCGTCGTAGACATGGCCGAGGCCGAGATTCCAGGCCGCCAGCGCCATCCAGGTGCGGTCGGGCTCCTGCACAGCGGCGGGCAATCTCCTTTTCAGATCAACGAGATAGCGCGCACCGGCCGCAATGCTGGCGGTGGTGTCGGTGCGGTCTTCGAGGCCGAGCTCGGTGGCGGTCTGCTGCGTCAGCATCATGAAGCCGCGCACGCCGGTGGGGCTGACGGCGTCGGGATTCCAATGCGATTCCTGATACGAGATCGCCGCAAGTAGTTGCCAGGAAAGGCCATTTTCGCGCGCGGCGCGGCGCAGCGCCTTTTCCCAATCGGGCAGCCGGTCGCGGATGGCGCGCTGGAAGGCACGCAGATCGACATAATCGAAACGCGGCAGGAAGCCGAAATAACGGCCCTCCAGCGCCGCCAGCTGGCCCGACTTCTTCATGCCGGCCAGCCAGAGACGGAGCTGTTCGGCGACGTCTTCCGAGCCCGGGGCGGCCGCCCAGGCGACCGGCAATTCCCCCGATAATTCAAAGGCTTGCACAAGTTCCGGGTGGTAGGGATTGACGATGCGGAAGAGGCGGCTGTCGCTGAGCGCGCAGTCGAGGCGGCGAGCGGCGACACGTTCGAGCAGGGCCTCGGCATCTTCCGCCAGCACGGCATCGCCCAGCCCGGCCTCGGCCAGCGCCGCCGCCCCTGGCGCGCCCCGCGGCGCGGCGAAGCGCACGGCGCCGAGATCCTCGATTTTCCGTGGAATATCAGGCAGTTGGCGGTGGCAGACCACGAGCTGGCGGGCGGCCGCATAGGCCGGGCCCTTGATGAGCGCCGCCCGGCGCGGCTCGTCGACCAGCAGGCCGGCTGCCGCGAGATGCCCCTTGCCGCGGGCAAGCGCGCGCACAAGCCTTTGTTCCGTCGCATAAATCCGGAATTCGACTTCGACATCGAGGGTGCGGGCGAAGGCCTGCATCGCCTCGTATTCGAAGCCGGTCAGCCCGTCGCCGCCCTCGTAATAGCTGATCGGCCCGAGCCGCGTCAGCACCACCAGCTTTCCGTTTTCGCGAATGGAATCAAGGCCCTGGTCGACCGGCGGCACATAGACGCGCAGAAAGACCAGATGGTTGGCGCCGAACAGCACGGCCAGCGCCAGGAAGAGCCAGGGAAAGCGCGGACTGTTCCATGGATGTGGAAGGCGGGCGGCCAGCGCGCGCGCCCCTGCCCCGGCGCGTGCGGCCCAGGCCCTTGTTTTCGCTCTGAAATCCGCCAAACGCGCGCGCCCCGATTGCCTCATCGGGCGCAAGAATAGCATGGGCGCGGGGGGCCGCGGCGACAGCGATGCTCACAGCGATGCGACAGCGCAAATGACAGCGGACCCCCCCTCTGTCACGGAACTGTCACGAAACTGTCACAAACGGGGCCAGTCTCGCTCCGTGTACGGAGGGATGGGGCGTTTGCGGGCGGGGACAAGTGGGGGTTATCCCCGGGGGGACAAGTGAAGTTATCCCCGGGGCGCAGCGAAGTTATCCGCATGCGGATAAAGCGGGTTGTCCCCGGGGGACAAGTCGGACTTATCCCCGGGGACGGAATTAATTTATCCCCGGTTTCAGAGGGCGCGGCGCGGCGGGGGTGAGTCGCGGGGTGAGATGGCGGGGTCGAGAAAAACTTGTGCCGGGGGTGGGGATGGCGCGGGAAGGAAGAAGGGACTCACGCGGAGACGCGGAGGCGCGGAGGACAAGAATTTCACGCGAAGACGCGAAGGCGCGAAGACGCAGAGAAGGTTTGATGGCGCTTCGCGCCGCCCCTCGATCTCTTGCCATAATCAGCAAGGACGGGGATAATTTTGTCCTGATGATGCCCTGCCCGCCGGACTGGCGGGATTTCGGCGTTGCCGCCCGCCCCCGCGCGGGGCCGGCCGCCGCCGAGCCACAAGAGGGCAACGGGACCTGTTGGCATTTTATAAGGAATACCCTATATCATGTCCGATGAGCCGATTGCGCCTTATGTGTCGAAGGGCATCGATGCCGGAGAGGAACTCGAAGCGCTCGGAACCGGTACCGCGGAGCTCTTCCTCATGTTCATGGACAGCATCGTTGTCCGGAAGCGCAATTATAAACGGGATCAGGCTTTCGACACCTACCGCGGCCATACGATCTACAAGGCGGAAGAACATGACGGGCGCTTCATCATCTATGTCGTCGAAGAGCAAGATGACGACAGCCTGCGGGTGACGCTGATACATGCTGGATGCGTGGCCGACTTCATGCCGCATCCGGACTCGATCCCGACCGACCTGATCAAGGCGCATGTCGTGCCGCGACTGGAGGATTTTTTCGATGGCTAAATCGAACGCCGCGAAGGCGAAAGCGAAGACGGCCGGCAATCCGGAAAAGCGCGGCTCCTTCGCCACGTTGATCGGCAAGCTTGAAAAGGCGCAGCGGGAGAAACACGAAGAGGTGACGGTTTCGAGCGCCGCCTTTCGCGCCGCCGCGATCATCCGCATGATGCGCAAGTCCCGCAAGCTTTCGCAGACCGAACTGGCGCGGCGGCTCGGCGTCTCGCAGGCGCGGATCAGCGAAATCGAATCCGGCATCGGCGCGCAGGGACCGAGCTGGGATCTGATGGAGCGGATCGCCCGGGCCTGCGGTTCTTCCATCCTGATCGTGCCGCCGGGCGAGGACTTCGCCATCGATGCGGCGTCGCCCGACAGCGCGCTGCACTGGAAGCTCGAATCGTCCGAAGGCTGAGCGATGATCTCGCTTGGAATTCGGTGACAAGAGCAACGATTCCCGTGCTCAAAATAGAACGTTGCTCCTGTCACAGTATTGCTGTGAGAAGTATCATCTGAGAAACGGTGCCTCTTACACGCATAACTATGCGATATAGTGTTCTATGAGCAGATTTCAGGGGATGGGGGCATGAAGAACTTTTTTAACGATAGCCCAATCAAAGACCCTGATGATGATCGATACGGGATTACGCCGTTTGCCGAGACTCTAGCAAAAAGCATCTTGAATATTGACAGACCGATCGGGACCACGATTGCGTTGAACGGCCCATGGGGTTCGGGCAAGAGCAGCGCCGTAAATTTGATACGGTTCGCGCTCAGCAAAGCCGATGACCCTCGACTAGTCGTCACTGAGTTCAAGTGCTGGTGGTACCGAGGTGAGGAGGCGCTAGCGCTTGCGTTTCTCCAAAACTTGAATGCGGTCTTGGGCTCAACGCTCAAAAGCAAAGTCAAAAATTTGATCCCAAAGCTAGGCCGCGGGATTCTTCAGGCGGGGCCGATAATTGGGCCGGCGATTGCGCTCACACCGGCAGGTTCGTTCGCAGGATTGTTTGGTGGAGCAGTCGAATTCACGAATCGCTTCTTCTCAAGTGGCGATACGTTGGAAACTACCTTTCAAAAACTTTCTACTGTTCTTGCTGAGCAGGATAAGCGCTTTCTCGTTTTCATTGACGACTTGGACCGGCTCAGCCCGGATGAAGCACTTGCTGTTTTTAGGCTCATCAAATCGGTCGGACGGCTGCCCAATGTGATGTATCTCGTAGTCTTCGACAGGCAACTCGCTGAAAAAGCGGTTGGCGAGAGGTACCCGTCAGAAGGGCCTCACTTTCTCGAAAAGATCATACAGGCTGGATTTGAACTTCCGGCCCCACTTCCAATTGACCTCAACAACGCCGTTCTTGCGTCAATTTCCGAAATCTGTGGGTCGCCCAGCGAAGACCAAATCATACGGTTTATGAATGTTTTTTATGATGTCGTTGCACCGTATATCACCTCTCCACGCCACGTCAGTCGGTTCCAGAGCGCCATAAGCGTGACATGGCCTGCGATTGCAGGTGATGTGAACTTGGCAGACTTCGTCGCCTTGGAAATACTTAGACTATACGAGCCTGCCCTCTTCGCATCCATCAAAGCTAATAAGCATCGAGTGTGTGGTGTCCAGCAGCAGGACGATGCAAATAGGAACGAACAAGATCAATTTTCGGCGCTCATCAAAAATATATCCGAAGATCGACGCGAACTCGCAAAAGTCGCTCTGCAACGGATCTTCCCGCGATTGGAAGATATTGGCTACGGCGATGAATGGATAAGCGAGTGGAGTTCTGAACGCCGCGTCTGCATTGAAACGCATTTTGACACCTATTTTCGGCTGTCCCTCAGTGACGAGACTTTATCTGCGCAACAGATCGACGAGTTGGTCGAGAAGTTGGATGATAGAGACTTTATAAAGACCACTTTCTTGACGGCATCCAAAGTCGAGCGTCGGACTGGGCAGTCGATGGTTCCGGTGTATCTCGATGAACTCACCACACACGCTAGACGCGTTGACAAGATCAAGGTTGAGTCACTATTGAGCGTGCTTTTTCAAATCCATGACGAGATTGATCAGGAGAGAGACGCCGAAAAAGGGCTTATTTCGATAGCCGACACAAGCCTTCGTTATCATTGGCTAATAAGACGTCTTACACGAGATCGCTTTACCATTGAAGAACGAACGAAAGTGTATCTCAATGCCACTGAGGCCGCATCGTTAGGATGGCTTGTCAACTTTGTGGCTTCAGCGCGTGGTGACTATCAGCAGCACGAAGACAGACAGCCGACGCATGAAGAGGACTGCCTCACAACCAAGGCCGCTTTGGATGAACTGACAGATCGTGCACTTAAGTCAATTCGTACCGCGGCTGCAGACGGTTCGCTTATTGCCCACAAAGACTTGCTCTACATCCTTCATCGTTGGGCAGATTTCATGGGTGATGATCCATCTGAGACTCGAACATGGACGGATTCCTTGCTGGGCAACCCCAAAGGACTGGTTGCACTTGCGCGAGCTATGACCGGAGTTTCATGGTCCATAGGTGTGGGGGGAGCCGGTTTTATGGGCGACCGAATAGCTAGGCGATCTACAACCGCACAGATTAGGGATGAGGCGAGCATCATTGACGCCAAGGCCTTTCGCGAAGCCTTGGAACGCGTTCGGGACAACAACGATCTTGACGAAGAGGATCGAGATTCAGTGCATGTATTTCTTGAAGCTTGGAGCCGTCAGAAGCGCGGTGATGACAGATAATTTCTCTTCTGTATTCGGACGGTATCAGCATCCCGGACCGCTAACTCTTTAAGATGGGTCTCACCGTCGCCTGAGCATCTAGGTCGGCACATCCCTACTGTGCTGATTTGCGGCCTTCCTCGCGGCGTCAATGGCCCACTCTAAGTCAGAGGCAAGTTTCGCGCGCGGCGCGTCGATTGAAATCTGCAGCAGGCGGCGTTGCGCAGGAAAGACGTGGATGGCCCGCCTGCGCGGGCCATGACGGTTTTGGGATGGGCTTTGAATCAGACCTCTTGTGGCACTTAGCTTTCCCCCTATTCCGTCATGACCCGGCCCTCCTTTGTAATAAAGGTGGCGGGTCATCCACGTCTTTCTTTTCTTGCTTTCCGGGCCGCAAAGACGTGGATGGCCCGAATAAATCGGGCCATGACGGTTTTGGGTGGATGTGAAGCAAGTACGAAGAGTCTTTGCGCACTGCGGCAAATTCGGTGACAGCAGCAACGATTCCCATGCTCGGAAGGGAGCGTTGCTGCTGTCACCTTATTCCTTTCGCCGTATTCCTTTTGCGGTCTGGTCAAGCGGCTTTACGAGAAGTAGCGTCGTGAGTCCGCTGTTCCATTCCGTGTCAGGATATTGATCGGCTTCGCGATAGCCGCGCTTCGCGTAAAAGGCGCGCGAGCGGGCGTTGAACGTGTCTGTCTCCAGGCGCGCCGTGGGAAAGCCGGCTCTCGCGATCCCGGTCTCTGCCATGTCCATCAGGCGGCTGCCCACACCCTGTCGCGCGTGACCGGGGCGCACGTGAAGGGCGTTCACGAAGTCCGCGTCCCAATCCACGAAGCCGACGACCTGCCCACCGCATTCCGCGACCCGGAACGCGGCGCCCCGCGCCTTGACGTAAGCGCCCGGACGGTCTTCGTCGCGGAACCGCCGAGCGGCAGCAGGCGTCAACTCGGGAAACCAGGTGCTCTCATAGGTTTCATAAAGGATCGCCCGAAGCAGGGACGCATCGCTCGATGTGGCGCGGCGGATGTGTATCCCGGAGGCGGGCAACATGACGGCAAGCTAGCTCCACAAGGCTACGCAGGCAACGGATCGGAAGTTACCTTTGCGGATCAAATACGGTGCGCCAAGACAGAAATCGCAACAGTGAAACAGCGGCCGGAACGGGACGATAGCTTCGACAATTCCTTGCGAAAGTGATGTTTCTGTTGACATCACCCAAGGGCGATGTTATCGATGACATCATGGATGCGCAGGTCATCTATCGGCGCCGCAAGCCGCTCACCCCGACGGCGTTTTACGAGGCGGTCATCTGGGTTGTGCCGGCGCCGGTTCGCGGCAGCGCGCATGGCTACAAGTACCGCCTCGCCCTTGTGGTCGATGGCGCGTGCGTCCTGCGCTACGACAACGAGGCCGGAAAGGGCGATCACCGCCATGTCGGGGAGCGCCAGGAGCCCTATCGCTTCACGACGCCGGAAGCCCTGCTGGCCGACTTCCATGCCGAAGTTGAAAGGATGCTGAAATGAGAACCCTTAACGTGAAGGTCGAGAGCCGGGCGTCGATCGATGCCGGCTTCGCCAAGGCGATGAAAGCCGCCAAGGCCGGCAAGGCCGTGAAGCCTTCGAACGCGGTTTGCTTCGACAGCTACGAAGATATCCACCGCGTTCTTGCGCCCTCGCGGCTGCAAATCGTCAAGACGCTCGCCGGGCAAGGCCCCTTGAGCATCCGCGAGGTCGCGCGCCGCGTGGACCGGGACATGAAGGCCGTGCATACGGACGTTACCACGCTCATCAATGCGGGCGTGATCGACCGCACCGAGGAAGGCGTGAGCTTCCCCTATGACCGCATCCATCTTGAGGTCGATATCGAAGCCGCCGCGTAGCAAGGCCCGCCCCGTGCCTGTCGCCGTATTCCGTGCAACGGCCACCCTCGCTAAACTGACGAAAGTCGACGAGCAGGCAACGTAGGTGAAATCCGTTCGCGGCCGGACTCGCGGCAACGTGGATTGGGTCCCGGTGATCCCGGCCTTCGCCGGGACAGGCAACCCCGGGATGACACTTTTACTTTTGGCGATGGATGGAAGCCATGAGCGACACTGTCGGACCCGGCGATCTTGTGCTTTGCGTCAATGCCGCGCCGAACCATGTGACGGGCCAGCCGGTGCCGCTGCAGGCCGGCGAGACCTATTGCGTGCTCGCCGTGCTGGAATTTGCCTGCCCCTGCGGGCGGTCGGATGCGCTGCTCGATGTCGGCGTCGATTTCGCCTGGTGCCAGAGCCGCTTCCGTCTGCTGCCCAAGCCCAAGATGGAGGCGAGGCCGCGGCGCGTTGCGGCGCCGAGGGAGAAAGAGCGGGTTCGGTGAACGGGCCGCCAAGGCGCCGCGCCGAACGGCCCCCATGGTGCGACAGGCGGCAGATACGGCAAATGCGGTGACCGTATTCGCTACGCCGCCTCATTCGGCAGGAAGGCCGACGGCTCGCCTTCGGCGATGACGGTGAGGCGGTGCATGGCGCGGGTGCAGGCGACATAGAGGAGGTTGCGGTCCATTTCGGTGCGGTAGTTGGCGGCGCCCGCATCCGGGACGATGACCCTATCGAATTCGAGGCCCTTCGCCAGATGCGCGGTGCAGACCACGATGCCGGTCGAGAAGCCGGCGCTGGCGCCATCGAGGAGGCGGACCTCGCGGCCGGCGGCGGCCAGCGCCTTGTGCGTGCGCTCCGCCTCTTTCTGCGTGCGGGCAATGATGGCAAGGGTCGCGTGATCGGAGGCCTCGAATGCCTCGATCTCGCGGAGAAGGCGCGCCACCGCGTCGCCGCGCTTCTTGCAAGTGACGACATGCGGGGGCTCGCCATGGCGCTCCATCGCCACAAGCTCGGTGTTGGGCGAGATGGCGAGCGCGAACTGCATGATCTCCCATGTCGAGCGGTAGCTCTTGGTCAGCTTGACCGGCGCGGCGGTGCGCAGGACATCCCTGATCCGGTCGGCGGTGGAGGCGCTGTAGGGGTTCACCGATTGCGAGGCATCGCCCAGGATCGTCTTGCGGCAGTTGAACAACCTGCCGAGTACCGCATATTGCAGCGGCGTGTAATCCTGCATTTCGTCGATCAGCAGGTGCTTGACGTCCTTGTGCGGGTTGTCGATGCCTTCGAGCTTCATCTTCAGATAGATCAGCGGAAAGACATCGGCATATTCGAGCTTGCCGCCGGCGGGTTTGTAGAGCTCGGGCCGCTCCATCCAGGCGAAGAGTTCCTTGTAGGCGGTGCGCAGCGCCGGGCGGCGGACCATGCCCCGCACCGCCTCGCGCAGCGAACGGCGCTCCTCGGTGCGCAGGTCGTGGTTGTAATGGATGCCGATCTGGTATTCGGCGGCGCCGACGACATGGCCGATGCGTTCGGTGAGGCCGATGCCGCGATATTTGCGCCAGGTTTCGGCGAAGAACCAGTCCGGCACGATGCGCTTGCCGGTGCGCCATTCGACGGCGGCGAAGGAGCCCGCCTCGAGATGCTCGACATAGGCATCGATCTTTTTCAGGAAATCGAGCGAGGCCTTGGCCACGATGCGCGCCTTCAGCGCTGCGTCGTCCTTTTCGAGCAGCAGCGCCGTCTGTTCGAAGAAGGTCTGGAAGCGGTATTTGTGCTCGAGAAGCCCGCCGGCCAGATCCTCCATGCCGATCTCGTTGACCATCTCCTCGCCGAGCTCGGGCAGCACGTTGCCGATATAGTCGGCAAAGACCTTGTTGGGCGAGACGATCAGCACGTCGCTCGAACTCAGCGTATCCTTGAAGCGGTAGAGCAGGAAGGCGATGCGGTGGAGCGCGATGGAGGTCTTGCCGGAGCCGGCGACGCCCTGGATCACCAGCGTATGCACATCCGCATCGCGGATGATGGCGTTCTGGTCGCGCTGGATCGTCGCGACGATGTTCTTCATGCCCTCGTCGGAGGTGCGGCTCAATTCCTGCTGCAGCACCTCGTCGACGATGTTGAGGCCGGATTCCAGCATGAATTCCATGCGCCCGTCGCGGACGCGGAACTGGCGCTTGCGCTCGATGCGGCCCGTCACCTCGCCGCCCGGCGCCTCGTAGCGGGCGGGGCCGATTTCATGGTCGTAGAACAGCGACGAGATCGGGGCGCGCCAGTCATAGACGAGGGTCTGCTTCGTCTCCTCGTCGCGGAAATCGTGAACGCCGACATAGATGGCTTCGGCGTTGCCGCCGCCGTTGCCGCGGACGAAATCCACCCGCCCGAAATAGGGCGAGCGCCGGAGCTTGCGGAGCTTCAGCTGCTGGGCCCGCAGCACTTCGGCCGAGCGCATCTTCTGGTCGATGGTTTCGCGCACCGCGATCTTTTCGATGTGGTCCATGTCGCGGCGCGCTTCCCACATATAGGCCTTGCTGTCCTTGACCTCCTGCGCATAGGCGTTGAGGCGCGAGCCGATCGCCCGCAGGTTCAGGTCGACGGCTTTCAGGCAGGCCTCGAGGCGGGATTGCTCTTCGGTTTCGACGTCTGTCATCGTCTATCGGTCTACTTTCGCTGTGCCTCGCGCCCGGGGACCGCTTAGCATACAGGTAAGGGCGAGGACAAACGCAAAGCGCGCGCGCTTTCGCCATCGACCGGAGGTTCCGATGAGACCGACCATCACCGCCTTTGAAAGCTCGCCGGATCGCGGCCGCGGACTGGCGCGGGATACGCGGGTGCGCTGGGCGCTTGAAGAGGTGGGGCAGGCTTACGATGTGCGTCTTGTTTCATTCGCCGAGATGAAGGAACCGGCGCATCTGGCGCTGCATCCGTTCGGGCAGATACCGACCTATCAGGAAGGCGAACTGGCGCTCTTCGAGAGCGGCGCGATCATCTTTCACATCGCGGAGCGCCATCAGGGGCTGCTGCCGGTGGAGGCGGCGCCCCGCGCGCGGGCGATCGGCTGGATGTTTGCGGCGCTCAACACGGTGGAGCCGCCGATCGTCGAACGCGAACAGGCGGGCTATGCGGAGCGCGACAGGGACTGGCATCAAAAGCGGCTGCCGCTGCTCGACGAACGCGTGCGCGTGCGGCTCGGCCAGTTTGCCGCGCGGCTCGGGCAGGCCGACTGGCTCGACGGGGCGTTCAGCGCCGGCGACCTGACGATGGTGTCGGTGCTGCAGCGGCTGAAGGGGTCGGCGCTCATCGCGGAATTTCCGGCGCTTGCCGCCTATGTCGCGCGCGCCGAGGCGCGGCCGGCGTTTCAGCGCGCGTTTGCGGCGCAGCTGGCGGTGTTCACCGGCGGGCAAGCGGGCGGTTGACGGCGCGGCGGGGGCTTGCCGGCGGGGGCGCGGGCGGGTATGTATCGCTGATCGACGATCAACGATGAAGGCCCGCCATGACCCCCCGAACCGCCGCCCGTGCGGGCGCCGCGCCCGCGGCGCGCCGCCGCCCTTCCAGCGATGACGAGGCCGCCGGCATCGCCAAGGCGCTGGCGCATCCGGCGCGGGTGCGGATCGTGCGGCTGCTGCTCGAAAAGCAGGCCTGTATCGGCTGCGACATTGTCGACGAGGTCGGGCTGGCGCAATCGACCGTGTCGGAGCATCTGCGCATCCTCAAGGCGGCCGGCCTCATCAGCGGCGCGATCGAGCATCCGCGCGTCTGCTATTCGCTGAACCCCGATCGCCTGATGCCGCTGGCCGGGCTGCTGAACGCCGTGTTCGACACCGAGCGAAGCGGCGCGCCCGCAACGCCGCCCGCCGCAGCGAAAGGACGCCGCCGTGTCGGTCTTTGATCGCTATCTCTCGCTCTGGGTCGCGCTCTGCATCGTCGCCGGAGTGACGCTGGGCAATCTCCTGCCCGGGCTGTTCCAGCTGGTGGCGGGGTGGGAATATGCCTCGGTCAACCTGGTCGTCGCGGTGCTGATCTGGGCCATGGTCTATCCGATGATGGTGGCGGTGGATTTCGCCAGCCTGCGCCATGTGCACAAGCGCCCGAAGGGGCTCATCATCACGCTCGCGGTCAACTGGCTGATCAAGCCCTTCACGATGGCGGCACTCGGCGTGCTGTTCTTCGAATTCGTCTTCGCCGATCTCATCGACCCGGCCGATGCCGGACAATATATCGCCGGGCTGATCCTGCTCGGCGCCGCGCCCTGCACGGCCATGGTCTTCATCTGGTCGCAGCTGACGCGCGGCGACGCCAATTACACGCTGGTGCAGGTGTCGCTCAACGACATCATCATGATCTTCGCCTTTGCGCCGATCGTGGCGCTGCTGCTCGGCGTCACCGATATCGACGTGCCGTGGGAAACGCTGCTGCTGTCGGTCGTGCTTTACGTCGTCATTCCGCTGGCGGCCGGTGCGGCGACGCGGGCGGCGCTCAGCGGACGGGCGGGCGGCGGGGCGGCCGGCGAGATACGGGTCGCCCGCTTCACGGCGGCGGTGAAGCCCTTCTCGATCCTCGGGTTGCTTGCCACCGTGGTGCTGCTGTTCGGCTTCCAGGGGCATGTCATTCTCGAACGGCCGCTGCCGATCGCGCTGATCGCCGTGCCGCTGCTGATCCAGTCCTACGGGATCTTCGCCGTCGCCTATGCGGCGGCCTGGGCCTGGCGCGTGCCGCACAACGTCGCCGCGCCCTGCGCGCTGATCGGCACGTCCAATTTCTTCGAACTGGCGGTGGCGGTGGCGATCGGGCTGTTCGGCCTGAATTCCGGGGCGGCGCTGGTGACGGTGGTGGGCGTGCTGGTGGAAGTGCCGGTGATGCTGTCGCTGGTCGCCTTCGCCAACCGGACACGGCGACATTTTCCCGACGCCGATGAGGGCGCGGCGGCTGCCGCTTCACACCTGCCGGCCGGGGAGGTGCGGCGATGAACATCCTGTTCCTGTGCGTCGCCAATTCGGCCCGCAGCCAGATGGCGGAAGGGCTGGCGCGCGATCTCCTGGGCGACCTGGCGAGCGTGACGAGCGCCGGTTCGGCGCCCTCGCAGCTCAACCCGCATGCCATCGCCGCCATGGCCGAGATCGGCATCGACATTTCGGCGCAATATTCGAAATCGGTCGACGCGATCGATCCGGCCAGCATCGATCTCGTCGTCACGCTCTGCGCCGAGGAAGTCTGCCCGGTGCTGCCCGGCCGGGTGCGGCGGCTGCACTGGCCGATCGCCGATCCGGCCTCCAGCGACCCATCGCTGACGGCGGAAGATTTCCGCGCGCGCTTTGCCACGGCGCGCGACCAGATCCGGGCGCGGCTCGCGATCCTGCGCGCGCTGCTGGACCTGCCCGAGGGCCCGCCGTCGCAGGAATTTCACGGCAGCATCCGCGTCCGCGACCTGCCCGGGAGCGTGCGCTTCTATGCCTGGCTGCTCGGCACCTGGCCCAGGGAATGGACCGATCACTACGCGACCTTCCTGCGGCCCGATCTCCATCTCAACTTCGTGCTGCTGGTGTCGGACGGCAAGGACCTGCGCCATGACACGCTTTATCATCTTGGCATCGGTGTCGCCGACCGGGCGGCCGTGATCGATGCCTATCACCGCGCCGTCGCCTTCGGCGTGCCTGTCGCAAAGCCGCCGCGCACCACCTGGCAGGGCACGCCGCTGCACGAGCTCTGGCTTACCGATCCCGACGGCACCCTGATCGAGATCTATGCGCGGCTGAGCGAGGATGAACTCGCCGCCCGGCCGGCAGATGCGCAGCCGGAATATCTGGTTGCCGGGACCGAAGCGCGGAACTGAGGCGAGAGCGGGCGCGGCCACCGGCGCGCCGGAAGGCGACGCAAAAAAGGCCGGATCGAGCGATCCGGCCTTTTGCTATCTTGTCCGTTGACGGACGATTACTTCCCTTTGGGGGCCTGGTTGAAGGGGAGGTCCTTGTCGACGCGGATGTCCTGGGGCAGGCCCAGTACGCGTTCGGCGACGATGTTGCGCAGGATTTCATCCGTGCCGCCGGCGATGCGGTAGCCGGCCGCGCCGATCCATTGTTCGGTATAGGCGCCCTCTTCCGGCGAGATCTTGCGGTCGCGGATGACGCCGCCCATGTCCTGCAGGTCCATGCCGAAGGAGCCGAGATCCTGCATCTTCTTGGCCGCCACGATCTTCGAGATCGAGCTTTCCGGCCCCGGCGTTTCGCCCTTCGAGAGCGCGGTCAGCGTGCGGAAGCGCGTGAACTTCAGCCCTTGCGCCTGGACATACCAGTCGGCGATGCGCTCGCGCACGCCGCCATGGCGGATCGCCGGTTCGCCGGCGATGTCGGTGTCGCGGGCGAGCCGGATCAGTTCATCGGTATCGGCATTGCCCTGGCTGCCGCCGACGGCAAGACGTTCGTTCATCAGCGTGGTCAGCGCCACCTTCCAGCCGTCGCCGACCTTGCCGAGACGCTGGCTGTCCTTGACGCGCAGATTGGTGAAGAAGACCTCGTTGAATTCGGCGCCGCCCGACATCTGCTTGATCGGGCGGACTTCGACGGCCGGATCCTTCATGTCGATCCAGAACATGGTGAGGCCCTTGTGCTTGGGCACATTCGGATCGGTGCGGACCAGCAGGATGCCGTAGTCGCAGAAATGGGCGCCCGACGTCCAGACCTTCTGGCCGTTGATGACCCAGTCGTCGCCATCCTTCTCGGCCTTGGTGCGCAGGCCCGCGACGTCGGAGCCGCCGGCGGGCTCGGAGAAGAGCTGGCACCAGATCTCGTCGCCGCGCACGGCGGGCTTCACGAAGCGCTGCTTCGCTTCATCGGAGCCCCATGACATCACGGTCGGGATGCACATGCCGAGACCGATGGCGAAGATGCCGCCGGGCACCGCATATTTCGATTCCTCCTGGCTGTAGATCACGTTGTTGATGGTGGTGCCGCCGCCGCCGCCCCATTCCTTGGGCCAGGTGATGCAGGCATAGCCCGCATCGGCCTTCTTGGCCTGCCAGGCCTTGGACTGCGCCAGCAGTTCCTTCAGGTCCTTCGGCGGGGCGAGGTCCTTGGCGTTCTCCTTGCGGGTGGCGTTTTTATCGAGCCATTCGCGCACCTGGGCGCGGTAGGCGGCTTCTTCCGGTGTATCGTTGAAATCCATCTTGGTTCTCCCGAATTCCTGTTTGCGTTTCACGTTCCGGCGGACGCGGCTCAGGCCGCGTTCTTCGCCTCAAGGCGCGAAACGAGTTTTTCCTTCCACTGGATGGCGGCGCCGACGGTGAGGGCCAGCAGCTTGGCGCGGCGGTAGTGGAACTGGCAGTCGGATTCCCATGTGTAGCCGATGCCGCCATGGGTCTGGATGTTCTCCTGGGCGGCGAAGACATAGGCATCGGTGCCGGCGATGCGCGAGGCGGCGGCGGCTTCGGTGAGTTCCGCCCCTTCGTCATTCAGCATCATGGCGCCGAAATAGGCGTTGGACTTGGCCAGTTCCTTCTTCACATACATGTCGGCCAGCTTGTGCTTGATCGCCTGGTAGGAGCCGATCTGGCGGCCGAAGGCATAGCGCTCCAGCGCATAGTCGCGGGCCATTTCGAGTGCGGCTTCGGTGCCGCCGACCTGTTCGAAGGCGAAGAGCACGGCGGCGCCGTCGAGCACGCGCGAAAGCTGCGACCAGCCCTCGCCCGCCTTGTCGCCGAGAATTTCGGCAGCGGCGTCCTTGAAGGTCAGCGTGACGTGCTGGCGCGAGGGGTCGAGGGTGCGGACAGGCTCGGCCGAGACGCCACCCGCTTTCAGATCGACGATCGCCAGCGACACGGCCTGCTCGCCGGACCCGCCGGTGTTGACCGCGACGATCGCGACCGAGGCGGCTGCGCCATCGACGACCGGCTGCTTGACGCCATTGACCTTGCCGCCCGACAGCCTGACCGCGATGTTGCGCGGATGCGCCGCATGGGTGCCTTCGGCGACAGCCAGCGTGCCGATGATTTCACCCGAGGCCAGTTTCGGCAGCCAGGTTTCCTTCTGCTTCTTCGTGCCGAAAAGCCTGATCGCTTCGGCCGCGAGATAGATCGAGGAGGAGAACGGCACCGGCGCGGCGGCGCGGCCGAGCTCTTCGGCGATCACGCAAAGCTCCAGCGCGCCGAGGCCGAGGCCGCCGAATTCCTCCGGGATCGCCGTGCCGGTCAGGCCCATCTCGACCAGGCCCTTCCAGACCTCGGCCGCATAGGGCTCTTCCTTTTCGAGCACGCGGCGCGTGACGGTCATCGGGCATTTGTCGGCAAGGAACTTGCGGACCTGCTCCTTCAGCAGCTTCTGGTCGTCGGAAAAATCGAAGTTCATGGCGTCTCCCTTTTCGTCCTGGCCGCGTCTGCGCCGGCCGGCCGGTCGTTCACTGACCGAAATCGGTTGAAATCCGCCGCCTTCAAGGGCGGCCGGCGTTTCATTCGGGGCGCATTGTTCCTGCAATCGAGGCCCAAGAAAAGGCCCCTGCAAATGACGCCGCGTCCGCTTGGGGCGCGCGGGCGCGGGGCGCGGCGAATCCCCGCCGCGCGGCCGGTTTGCAGACCGGATTACGGGATGGCCGGGCTTGCGGCGCGGCGCATGCGCCGGAAGGCGAGAACGGCCAGAACGAGGATGACGGCCCAGCCCGCGAGCAGCGCGAACCCGATGAGCGGCAGCATCCCGTCAAGCGTCCTCACATCCACCCGCCCGGCATGCCAATAGACCCATTCGCCGCCCAGCGATGCGGCGAGGCCCGGATTGCCGGTCGCCAGCACGATGATGCCGTCGCCGGTCGCCGGATCGAGCCGCGCCGTGGTTTCGACGGCCGGGGCATTCATGCCGTCATGGCCGATGATGTAGCCGCTGCGGGGTGCTTCGGCATAGAGCATGACGCCGAGGCCCCAGATCGGCAGGCCGAATTGCGACGCATGGGGCGTGGACATGGCCGCGGCGAGATCGGGCGGCAGCGCGGGATCGCGCGAAGCTTCCATCTGCGCTTCGAGGAAGCGGACGAGATCGGCGGCGCTGGCATGGAGCGAAGCGGCGGCGGGCGCGGCAAAGCGGCGATAGGCGCATGGCGCGCCGTCCGTGTCGAAACAGGGGGCGAGGCCTGCCCTTTCCGCTTGCGCCAGATCGAAGGTCGCGCGCGACATGCCGAGCGGATCGAGGACCGCGCGTTTGATGTGATCGCCGAAGGGTTCGCCGGCAATTTCCTCGATCAGAAGCTGCAGCAGCGCATAGCCGCCGCCCGAATAGTTCCAGGCGCTGCCGGGCGCGCGGCCGACACGGGTCTGCCCATCGGCGCCGGGCATGGGGTCGGCCGCTTCCGTCAGCGATGCCTCGAGCGTCTGGACGGGGGTGCCCGGTTCGAAGCCCATATAGCCGAGGCCGTCGGTCAGACCGGCCGTATGCGAGAGCAGGCGCCGCGCGGTGACGCCTTCCGCGTCATCGTCCGTTTCGGGAAGCTGCCAGCGTGTCAGATAGCGCGACACCGGCGCATCGAGATCGAGCCTGCCTTCCGCGGCGAGCTTCAGCACGGCAAGTGCCGTCGCCCATTTGCTCAGCGAGGCGAGCTGGAACAGCGTGTCGCGGGTGACGGGCGCGCCGGCCGACACATAATGTTCGCCGAAGACCTTGCGCTTTTCGATCAGCACGAAAGCGACGGCGCCCTGCTCCGCCGCGTCGAGCGCGGCCGCCGATGTCGAGAAGAAGGATGCCACATCCGCGCGCGGGCCCGGATCGGCGTGCCACCAGCCGTGGCGCGCGCCGGCGAAAACGAGAGCCGCCCAGAGTGCCATTGCCAGCAGGACGGCAAGAATCAAAAGGGAGCGGTTGCGCATCAGGCATGCTATGCCGCGCCGCCGGCGGCATTCAAGTTTCAGGGCGACGGGCAAGTTTCAGGGCGACGGGCAAGTTTCAGGGCGACGGGCAAGTTTCAGGGCGACG